>JAPYWL010000042.1 GCA_028276365.1 Deltaproteobacteria bacterium
AATTTGGTTTATAGGGTAAGGGGTATCCGTAAGGGTTTATTGATAATTCTTTTAGTTTTTTTCTATGAGTTAATCTTGAGTCTTTTTCATCGAGTTTTACTTCATTTATCATAATTAACCTCCTTATCAATTAGTAGTTCTTATAAAGAATTCTTTATTTTTTTTTTATATTCCTTTTTATTACTTAGGGAATTTTTAAAAGGGTAATTCCTTAATTTAATCCACTTAAACAATTATATAAGCTATCATCAATATTATCTCTAAAGTTATATCTAAATTAAAGCTATTTTAAATAGTAGATAAAATTAATATATACTTTCTATTTGCAAAATTTATATTTTTATCTATTCTCTTACTATCTCAACCTTAACCTTTAATATTTGGTTAAAATATTTTAAATAATTACCTTTGAAAGTTATCTTTTAACTAGGAATTACATTATTTAAGATAGCATTATACAAAATTTCATCTATTTCTTTATAATTAAGGGATTTAAGGAAAGGAAAGGGATAGTAAATCTTTTTTAGCTTTTTTTTAATTTGAAAATATTTATAAAATTTTATATATAGTTCAGGTTTTTTATAGATTGTTTGGGTTAATGAATTTTCTAAATTTTTTTTTATTATTTCTTTATGATTCCCTTTTATTAAGTATTTAGGGACTTCTAAATTGAAATTATTATTTAATGGATTAACTAATTTATTTGGCCTTGTATATTGAGGATTTTCTAATAAAAAAGGGATATTAAATAATGAAAAACTATCTTCTATATAACTGTTTTCATCTATTACTAATTTTCTTATTATAGATTCAATAATAACAAATACTGCTAATTCTCCACTACTTATAACGTAATCACCTATTGATATTTCCTCATTTATGAATCTTATTATTCTTTCATCTATCCCTTCATAATTTGGGGCTATAAATATGATTTCATTTAGTTTAGATAAATCTTTTATTATATTACTATTTAGTATTTTACCTTTTGGAGAAGGTAAGATGACATAAGGTTTTTTACATTTTTTTTTAGAATATGTTAGTGCTTTGTATAGTGGTTCAAATTTAAATAGCATTCCTTTTTTTATACCATATATATAATCATCTACTTTTTTATGTTTATCAGAACTGAAGTCTCTTATATTAATAATTTCAACTTCTAAAATCTTTTTATTAATTGCTCGTTTTAATATTGATAAATTTAATAAATCTTTAGTTAATTTTGGGAAAATAGTTAAAATAAAAGTTTTAAGCATTTTTTTGTTTTTATCTCTTTAATAAATCACAAGGATTGTGGGATATTGCGGATTAAGGTTAAAAAAAATAATAAATATAGTTATCTACTAAACTAACCTATTTTCTAGCAACTTGCGTAAGTATAATCTAATTAGTTTAATTAAGTTAAATTGTGTTTTTAGTTTAAATTTCTAAATTTCCAGGATTTTCTCCTTTAACGATTGGTACTTTTACTGAATTTCCCCATTCAGTCCAAGAACCGTCATAATTTTTAACTTTAGGATAGTTTAGTAAGTATTTTAATACAAACCAGGTATGAGCTGATCTTTCTCCTATTCTACAATAAGTTATTATTTCTTTATCTTCTGTTATATTAAATTTCTCTTTATAAATTTTTCTTAATTCTTCTATAGATTTAAAAGTTCCGTCTTCATTAACAGCTGTAGCCCATGGGATATTTATAGCAGTTGGTATATGACCTCCTCTTAGTGTTCCTTCTTGAGGATAATCTGGCATATGAATTAACTCACCTGTGTATTCTTTAGGGCTTCTAACGTCTATTAATATTCCACCTTTCTTTATATGTTGTATTATTTCATCTTTGAATGCTCTTATTAGATTATCGTTTCTTTTTTTAGCTTTATAGTTAGTTTTTGGGAATTGAGGAACTTCTTTAGTTAGTGGTTTTCCTTCTTGTATCCATTTATTTCTGCCTCCGTCCATTATTTTAACTAATTCATGACCAAATAAATTAAATACCCATAAAGCATAAGCAGCCCACCAATTATTTTTATCTCCATAAAAAACTACTGTGGTATCATTTGATATTCCTTTTTCACTACATAATTTTTCAAATTGTTCTTCATTTATATAATCTCTTTTAGCGGGGTCATTTAGATCTGTATGCCAATCTATTTTAACAGCATTAGGTATATGGCCAGTATCATATAGTAAAACATCCTCATCTACTTCTACTATTCTGATTTTAGGGTTATTAATATTTTCTAATAGCCAATCGGTGCTCACTAATACGGGGTTTTCTAATTTTGTTATCATTTTGTTTTTCCTTCCCTTTTATTTAATTTCTTAGTAATCTCTTTATCTCTTATTCTATTTTTTTTTATTAATACCTTTTTTATAAATCTTTATTTTAAAAGAATTTTATAGCTTATTTTTAATGGAGTTGTTTTTTAGGAAGGTTTTTTTTTATTTTTTTTGAATAACTAAAATATGAATATATTAGAGGGGCAAAATTTTTTGATAATATATACAGTTTTTATTAGTTTTTTAATGATTATAGCTGGATTGGTTGGTATAGTATATAGGAGAAATTTAGTAGCTATTTTAATATCTATTGAGGTTATATTGAATGCAATTAATTTAGATTTTGTGTTATTTTCAAGATTGAAAGATAATATTAATTCTGTCATTGACGGACAAGTATTTGCTTTATTTAATATATTAATAGCAGCAGTGGAAATAACAGTAGGTTTAGCTATAATCTTTGCTATAAGAAACCAACTACAAACTTCAGATATAGATAAACTTAATAAAATAAGTCCTTTAAACAATAATAATAATGATTAATATAGTATAGTTTTTTTTATAGTTTTTTTGGAGGAGCTAAGAAAGAATTGAAGAAAAAAAATGTAGGTTTTTATTTATTTAAATTTTTTAATTAATAGAGGGGGTAGTTATGGCTTATAGACCTTGTAAATTTAGGCATTCTCAGTTGGGGATATTTCAATGTGAAAAACATATGTATCAGCATACTGATCAGGATCAGTATGAGGAGTTATATCAATTTTGTTTACAGAATGTTCCGGATAAATTTTGTCCTTATATAGATTTTGGGTTTGATATGTCTCAGAATCCACCAAGAATTTTTATTAATTGTACTCATCCGTATTTTGGGGGGCCGTTGAAAGCTATTGGGGATTGTCCTAATTGTCCATTCCCTGAAGGTGATTCCTTAGCTTAGTTATTTTTTATTCTTTTTATTTTAGAAGTTTTTATGTTAATAAAGGTAAAAGTATTCCCTAATTCTAAGGTAGAAGAAATAATAAAGAAATCAGATGATGAATACATAGTTAAGGTAAAAGATAAAGCAGAGCAGGGAAAAGCAAACAAAAGAGTTAAGGAACTTTTAGCTAATTTTTTCTCTAAAAATCAAGACCAAATTATATTAATTAAAGGATCAAATCAGCAAAATAAAATCTTTAAAATATATTAGGTAGTTATTGGTTTTAGGTTTGTTTTTGATTATTAAGTATTTTTCTTAGTTATTTTCTTTAAAAGCGATAATTTTTTTAATGATAATTTTTAGGGGTAATAATTTGTTAATAATTTTAACATAAAAGTAATTTAGTTAAAAAAGGATTAAAAAATTGTAGGTAATAATATAAAAAGGGAAAAGTCTGCCTAATAGTGTGGTGAATTTTGGTTATAAGGGGTGAATTTTGATGATAAACGGTGTGGGGGATGGGTTAAGAGTAGGAAGTGGTTTTTGGGCTAGAGGGATTAATTTTGGAAGTATTGAAATATCTACAAGTGATATAGGTTTTGTAAGTGATAAAGTTAATTTTGGTACTTTGAATGTGAAAGGAGTGTTAGATAGTTTAATTGGAGATATTTTAGGAGAATTATTAACTTAGGTTTTAAGCAATCAAATAAGTCCTTTTTCTTTATCTTCTTTTTTTGGAAATTCTTCTTTTAATCATCTTCCTAATGCTTTTATGTTTTTTAATAGTGTTAATAATCAATTAATAATGGTTTTATTTATAAATTTATTAATGATTTTATTACAACAAAGGAGTAAGCAGGCTAATGGATTTTTAACAGGCAATATTAGTGGTAGCGAGATTTTAGGGGGAGGCTCAATTAACAGTGATTTTTCAAATGGAATGTTAAGATCTTTTAATTTTGGAGAGATAATGCCAACTGTAGGTAGATCTTTTGGTATGCCTTATGTAGGGAGTTTAATTAGTAATAGTGTTGGGGTTAATGGAGTGGGAGGTTTTGGAAGTGGTGAGTATAGTGTAGATTTAATTAAGAAGTTTGAGGGCTTTAGTCCTAAGGCTTATTGGGATTATGATCATTATTCTATAGGATACGGAACTAGAGCTAATTCTCCTGATGAAGTTATAACCAAAGAGGAAGCTGAAATAAGATTAAGAAAACATGTTGATCAGTATGTGATACCGGGGATAAAGAATATAATAGGGCAAGAAAGGTGGAATCAATTAAGTTATAATCAAAAATCGGCGTTAGTTAGCTTTGTTTATAACTTGGGGTTAGGACAGGCTGAACAGGTTTTAATTTTAGTTAAAAAGGGGAAGATTAAAGAAGCAGCTCAAGAAATGAAGAAGTATGTTTATGCTGGAGGAGAAGTATTAGAATCATTAGTATATAGGAGAAATGAAGAGGCTAAATTACTGCTTTCTTAGTAGATATCTTGGGCTTTATTTTTAACTTATTATTTTTAAATCAGTTGATAATCCAGAATTTGATATTTATTATTATGTGTTTTTTATTTTTTTGTTTTAAAAGAAAGTATGTAAAATTTTTGTTAATTTTTTTGATTTTTTGTTTATTTTTTTAAAATTTGGATATTATTATATTAAGTATATAGTAAGTATATATGTATAATAGGAGGTGAGAATAGTGAAAATAAATGGTAATAATTTTTATGCTAATAATTTTGCAAAAATAAATAATCCAAATTTTAAGACATTATCAGCTGTAAATGATGGAGCAACAATGCCTCATATTGTAGAACATAGAGAGTTTCCTAAAATGCCTGATTCAGAAAATCCGATTCCTGATTTTCCTAAATCTACAGAAAAGCAGGTAGAATTATTGACTAAATTAGCTAAGGCAATATATGATACTATTGAAACTGATAAAAAAGATGAAAAAACAGAAACTAATAATAATGAACCAAAAAATAATGGAAATGTTTTAAGAAATGTTAATTTTGCGGAAGAAGATGGTTTTTTAATAGCTCAGCCTGTTGGTTTAAATAAGCCCAAGGGTGATTTAGCTCAAGTTAATCAAAAGCTATCCTTAGAGCAAAGTGACATCCAAAATGAAAAACCTCAAAAAGTAATTACAGAAAAGCGAGAAAAAAGTGGATTTAAAGTTGGTTTAGAGGTAGAGGTAGGTCCTACAGGTATAGGTGGAGGCCTTAAAGTTGGAACATCTAAAGAAACTGAAGAAAGACAAATTAAAGGGGATCAAGAAAATCATACAAAGGAATCTCAAAATACAACTGTAGGAATAAATTATAAATTCAAGGGTATTGGACATGAGGGAGGCCTTGTAATAGAAAACGATAAATCTAAATATGAAAGAGTAGCTCAAGGAGAAGAAGAAAAAGTTAATTATCAAAGAAATAATACAGGTATAGATTTAGGTGCAGATATAGGTACTCCTGGCGGTAATATAGAAGACTACTTGATGTCAGGAGGAAAAATCGGCGGTGTTAAAGTCAATGTTAAAAACGATAATGATAAATATGAACGAGAAGTAAAATTGGAAAACAATAATAATCAAGAATAATAAAAATAATTATACTTATATAACATTTAACTTTTTTATATAAAATTTTACTTTTTGCTAAACATTAATTAAAAAATAGCAAGCAATTATTTAAGTTTTTTAGTGAGTATTTATTTATTTTTTACTAAATATTTATAAGGAAGAAAGGGAATTAAGCTAATCTTAAATAATTATTAAATGAATTGAAAGTAAATGGGCAAAAAAAAATAAAAAAATAAAGAAAAAAGAGGAAAAGAAAGGGGTTGAAAGAATAGAAAAGGAGATAAAGAGATGGGAAAGAGCGGGGACAATGATAAGTGTAGAGTTATTTTTGTTAGTATTTTTTAGTTGGATAATATTATTGATTATAATAGGTGGTATAAGGGTCAGGAGATGAAGATGTTAAGGACAAAGTATATATCGCCGACGTTTAGGAATATGAGATATAAAGTATGGATAATAAACGAAGTGATAAAGAGTAAGGTAGAGCTGATATGGGGGGATAAAAATTCAGCCCATTTTTTGAATTCCCTATATCATCAATGCTAGCTACTTTTGAACCTAATTTAAGCTAATTAAAATTTAAATCAATTGAAATTAATTGAAACTAATTGAACTCAAAAGAAATCAAAAGAACCCAAAAGAACCCAATGGAACCCAATAGAACCCAATTGAAACTAATTGAAACTAATTGAAACCAATTGAAATCAATTGAAATTAATTGAAATCAAATGAAACCAAATGAATTCAAATGAACCCAAATGAACCCAATTGAACTCAATTGAACCCAATAGAATCCAATAGAATCCAATAGAATCCAATTGAATCCAATTGAACCCAATTGAAACTAATTGAAACTAATTGAAACCAATTGAAATCAATTGAAATTAATTGAAATTAATTGAAATCAAATGAAACCAAATGAAACCAATTAAAACCAATTGAATCTAATTGAAACTAATTGAAGCCAAGAAAAAACAAGAGAAAACAAAAGGAAACAAAAGGAAAGAAAAGGAAATAAAAGGAAAAAGAGAAGAAAAAAGGGAATAAAAAAAGGGAAAGAAATAAAGAGGAGAAAAAGAGGATGAAGAAGTTATTACCAATAGGAATAAGCGATTTTAAGAAACTAAGAGAAGTAGGGTATGTATATGTAGATAAGACGGAGTATATATATAGGTTAGTAAAAGAGGGATCAGGATATTATTTTTTAAGTCGTCCAAGACGCTTTGGAAAATCATTATTACTATCAACAATAGAGTATTTATTTAAAGGAGAAAGGGAATTATATAAGGGATTATATATAGAAGATAAGTGGGAATGGGGAGAAAGTTATCCAGTAATAAGAATAGATTTTGCAAAAGATATAGTAAAAAAAGAGGACTATAAAAGAAGAGTAATACAAGAGTTGGAAAAGAACTATATAAATAATGAAATAGAACAAAGAATAGAAAAAGAGGAAGATGAAGTGGGATTATTTGAAAAGCTAATAATATCTATTTACAAGAGATATTCAAAACAAGTAGTGATATTAGTAGATGAATATGATAAACCGATATTAGATGTAATAGAGGATAAAAAGGAAGCAGAGGAAGTAAGAAAAGAGCTAAAAGCATTGTATTCAGTCTTAAAAGGATTAGATAGGTATATAAAGTTTGTGTTAATAACGGGAGTGAGCAAATTTTCAAAGGTATCATTATTTAGTGGATTAAATCAGTTAGAAGATATATCGTTAAGCAAAGAATACGGGAATATATGTGGATATACACAAGAGGAGTTAGAGAAAAATTTTAAGGAGTATTTAGAAGGAGTGGATTTAGAGGAGGTAAGGGAATGGTATAATGGATATAATTTTTTAGGAGAAAAGGTGTATAATCCGTTTGATATATTGTTATATTTAAGGAATAGGGAATTGGATAATTATTGGTATGAAAGTGGAAAGACAGAATTTTTATTCAAGTTAATAAAGACAAGAGAATATAAATTAGGGTATTTAGAGAAGGAATATTATACAAAAGAGATATTAGAGAAGTTTGACATAGAGTATATAAGTATAGAAGCACTAATGTATCAAACGGGATATCTAACGATAAAAGAGACAAAGAGGATAGAGAATGAGAGAGTATATGTGTTAGGATATCCGAATAGAGAGGTAAGACAATCATTTAATAGGGAGTTATTGTATTATATAACGGGGGAATATCAAAGTGATAGGACATCAAAATTGAAGATGGCATTAATAGAAGAGGATATGGAGGAAATAAGGAGGCAGATAGAGATATTTTTGGAAACAATAAGTTATGAGGTTATGAAAAATGAGAATGTGTATCAAGCTGCGATATACGGGTTAATGTATGGGATGGGATATGAAGTGGAGATAGAAGATAGGACAATAAAGGGTAGGATAGATCTAACGTTGATGATAAATAGGAAAAAGGTATATATAATAGAGCTAAAGTTGATAGAAAGGGAGGAGGAGAAAGGGAAAGCGATAAAGCAGATAGAAGAGAGGGAGTATTATAAGAAGTATATGAATTATGATAAGATATATATAGTAGGGATAGAGATAGATAGGAATAAAAAGAGGATAGAGAATTATGAGTATAAGAGGGTAAAATAGGTTTAATAGTTTTGAGAATGTTTTATTTTTTTTGAAAATGTTTTGGTTATTTTAAGGGAATAATGATAAGGTTAGCGTAATTTTTGCTAGTATTTTTTTTAAGAGAAATAAAGGGAAGACAAAGGAAAGAATAAGAAAAAAAAGGAAAACAAAGGGAAAAAAATGAAATAAAATGAAACCAAAAGGAACCAAAGGAAACCAAAGGAAACCAATTGAAACCAATAGAAGCCAATTGAAACCAGTTGAAGCCAAAAGAAACCAAAAGAAGCCAAATGAAATAAATTGAAACCAATTGAAATCAATTGAAACCAATTGAAACTAAATGAAACTAAATGAAACTAATTGAAACTAATTGAAAGTAATTGAAACTAATTAAAATCAATTGAAATCAATTGACGTCAATTGAGGTCAATTGAAGTTAAATGAAGTCAATTGGAGTTAATTAAAGGCCTTTGAAATCAATTGAAGCCAATTGAAGCCAATTGAAGTCAATTGAAGTCAATTGAAGTCAAATGAAGCCAAAGGAAACCAAAGGAAACCAATAGGAAGTAAAAAAACAAAAGGAAATAAAAGGAAAAAGAGAAGAAAAAAGGAATAAAAATTGGTATATATAATATTAATCTGTTTATTTTTAAAGATAAAACTTCTTTATTAACTTCTTTCAATTCCTCTATGGGTAAGCTAAACAGGAGGATGTATATTTACTCCAATACAATAATTAGGTAAAAAAATAAAAAATCCTTCATAATAAAAAAACTGTTAATGTGAAATAGGCTAATTTTTCTGGTATTATTTCATTAATTGTAGCTTTATATTTTGATAGAAACAAGCTTGTTATAATAGAGGAGATAGAAAGAAATATTCATCCTTCTCTTATTTCCTATATAATTAATATGATAAAAGGAGATATAAAAGATAAACAAGTTATTATAACTACTCATAGTCCAGAAGTTTTAAAATATAGTGAATTAGATAATATTTTCTTTGTATCAAGGGATAAGGAAGGTTTTTCTGATATTTATAAACCTGCAGATAAAGAAACACTTAAGATTTTTTTACAAAATAAAATCGGTATCGATGAACTCTATGTCCAAAATCTAATTTATTTCTGATATATTTTTCTTCTAAATCCTAATTTAAAAGGAATAATTATTTTAGATTAAAATAATTAATATTGATATTAGTGTTTAAAAAATACTAATATTTTATGGTAAAAAATAATTTTTAAAAATATATGTTAGAGGTAATTTTTTTGTTAATTGGTTTATTTATAGGTTTTTATTTAGGTTATTTAAAGGCATTTAGGGATAATCAACTAAAGTTAAAAGAGAATAATTCTAATATTATTGATTTAAACTCTCAATTAGTTGAATTAAGGGCAAGGTATGAGCAAATGGAAAAAACAAATCAGTTATTAGAAAAAGAAAGGGAGAAAATCCTACAAAAAAGGGAAGAAGAAATTAATCAGATTATAGATGGATTTAGAAAATATTTAAGTGATATTACTGAGAGAAATATTAAATTGGATGAGGAAAAAGAAAAGAGGATTTTAGAGAAAATAGAAAATTTCATTAGAATTTTTGAAGCACAGCAAGAGAGTAATAAAAATTTTTTGTTAAAGCAGGAGGAATTAGATAGGAAAAGAGATGAACTACTAAAAGAAATAAAAGAATCAACAATAAAATCTGATGAAGAAAAAGAAAAAAGGATACAGATGATATTGGAAAAAAGTGAAAAATTTTCTGAAGAACAAAGTAAGAACATAAGTGAATTTCTAAAAGAACAGGATAAATATAGGCAGGAAATAGAAAACAAAAGAGATGAGATATTAAACAAAATAATGGATGAAGTGAGAAAAAATGAAGAAATATTAACCAAAAAAATGAGAGAACAATTGGATTATTTTATTGAATTACTTAAAAAACAAGATCAATCTACTCAAGATTTCTTGTTAAATCAAGGAAAATTATTGAGTGAAATTGAAAAAAGATGGTATGCTCAAATACAGGATATGAAGAAGTCTGTGGAAAAATTTACTGCTTCTTTTTTAGGTACTAAAACGAGGGGAGAAATGGGAGAGAAGCTTTTGGAAAATATCTTACTTAACAGTATTAAATCAGGAGTAGTAATAAAAAATTTAAAAACAAGTAATGGAGGAGTTATTGAGTTTGCTTGGGATTTAGGAGATGGAAAATATATACCTATTGATTGTAAGTTTCCTAATATTTACGAATCTTTACTAAAATATAATGAAAGTAATGAAAACAAAAATGAAATAAAAAAAGAGATAGATAAACTAAAAGATAGAATTAAGGAAGTCAAAAAATATCAAAATTTGGATAATACCATAGATTATTGTATTGTTGTCTTACCTGATACTATTATTGAATTATTTCCTGAGTTAATTCATTTTGGAAAGGAAAATAATGTGTGGGTTTGTGGATATAGGGATGTTGTTTTTGTTGCTTCTTTTTTACATAAAAGATATGTAGATTTAAAAAAACAAGGTGAAATTGGAGATTACAAAATGATTATTGAAAAATTACTTAAAATAGTGGATAATATTCAAAAAGAAACTGATAGTATATCTAAAGCTATTAACTCTATTCAAAAATCTAATGAGAGTATTCGTAAGGAGATCCTTAAATCTAAAAACCTACAAAATTTTGATAATAATTCAAGTAATAATTTTAATGATAATC
>JAPYWL010000048.1 GCA_028276365.1 Deltaproteobacteria bacterium
TCTAGTTCCTCCTCTACCTCCTCCCCCATGTGCCTTGTAATCTTTAGCCTCAGGACTTAACTCTATTCTATCAATATTATTACTATAACCTTTATCAAACTCCACCAACTTTTGTTCAGAAGTATTTCCTTCATTTTTTTGATTAACTTTTATATTATTAGCATCATATCTTCCAATATCAAATTTTTCTCTACCTTCATAGATATACATACACATCACCCCCTTTATACTGATAAAACTATCTATTATTATAAAATTTTTAACAAATAAATCTATACTATATTTGTTAAAATGTTTAAAAATATGTTAAATATTTTAAAAAAATTGTTAAATCTATATACTCTTTATTACTCTTTATATACTGTAAAACAATTTCCTCAATAATTTTCCCCTGCTTGATAAAAAATAACTTTAAAAGTTATAAGTTATTCCCAAATATAGATTTCTTCTATATCCAGGATATTTAGTCACAGGAGCATTTAAAGAATAACTTACCGGATAATAAAACTTCTCATTAAATAAATTATTAACATACAAAGTGATATAAGAATTTTTATCAATAAAATAGTTAACCGTTAAGTTAGATAATATATAAGGTTTAATTTTAAAAGTATCGGGTACTGGAAAAAGTGGTATAAATCCAGTAGTTATTAATCTTCGTGGATCATCTATTAAAGTTTGAGAGGTGTATTTAGCTTCTAAAGCTATACTTAAATTATTTTTAAATTTATAACCATATTTTACTAATGTAATTAATTTAGGAGAATTTGGCATATACTCTAAATTACCTAACGATTGAACAAAATTACTTATTCTAACATTAGAATAAGAAGCAGAAAATCTAAAGAAACTTTTATCATCAACTTGATAAACATAATCCATAAAAACCCCAACATCCTTTAAATTTGCTAAGCTACTATAACCTATTATAGTGAATCCAAAAACAGTTGATGTAGGATCTTCATAAATTAAATCCTTTATTTTAGTATCATACAAAGAAAAAGTAAAATAACTCTTCTTATTTTTATATAATTTCTCTTTATAATATACTAATTCAATTGTTCTGTGTTTTTCAGGAAAGATAACCAAAGGCTCAGTTACATAGGCATTCCAATAAGCATTCCTGTAAACCTCAAAAAAAGAAGGAAATCTAATATTACTAGAATAAATTAATTTAATTGAACTATTATTAGGTAAAACTTTTATTATACCAAATTTAGGTATAAAATAATTAGATACATTAACATTTTGAATAACAAATTCATTAGTTCCAAATAAAGGAGAATCATAAACGTATCTCTTATCTTTATATATATTTGAATAATTATCAAACCTACCCCCTAAAGCTAATATTAAATCATCTTTTAAATAATAATCCATATGAAAATATAATGAATATACAAAGAAGTTATTAGAAACATTGGAATAAAATCCACTAATATTATATCTTTCAGATGAAATAAAAGAATAATTAGCATCAAAATTACTTACCTTAGAAAGTATTCTTTGAACATCCAAACCTAATAGTAAATCATATTTTTTAGATCTTATATTCAAGTTATTCTCAAAAGAAACAACTTCAGCAACATTTTTATCTACATTTATAGCACTTAAGTCCTCATAAGGCAACTCACTATCATTAGAATACTTATTATAATATATCTTCGTATTTAACTGGATATTAGAAGATAGTTGAAATTTTCTTTGGTAATAAAATAATCGGGTTTTATCAATACCATAAGATAAAGGAGAATTCATTTCAAAACTACCAGGTCCTGTTGGATAATTATATCTATTAGCATAATTGGCAAAATAAATTTGCTCATTTTCATTATATAAAGCAAGGTAATCATAATATTTCCAGGTTCTATCTTTATAAAAGGAAGTATTAATAGGATCATCAATATTTCCACCATAAACAGCTTGTCTTTCATTAAAAAATATCTTTCTTCCTTTATAATTAAAAAAATCAGCACCCACTGATAAATAATAATTCCCTATTTTTTTATCAAACATAAAACCATTTATAGTATTTATTTTATCTTCATTAAAATTAACAAATGAATAAACATTAAAATTTTGTTCTTTTGAATAATCTGAAAGATAATACTTATAATTAGGAATAATGTTTATTGTAGCTAATAGAGAGTTACTACCAAAGTATACATTAGAATATCCATGAACTATTTCAATACTATTTATAAATCGTACAGGATAATCTGTAGAATATCCAAAATTATAGTCATTAGTTCTATAACCATTAAGTAATATTAAAGATCTGGAATTAACGCTTCCAGGTATCTGTATTCCTTTATTTCCAAGGTACCAGGCTTGTCCATCTTCTACTACATATAACCCTGGACTAAAATTAAATAAAGTTTTCAAATCAGGGTAATAAAAAAACTTTAGTTCTAAGGGCTGTATCACTGAAATAGTTGCAGAAGATTTTAAAATACTTTGACTATATTTCGTTAAACTCTCAACAGTAGTTATAAAGTTTACCTCTTGTTCTATATATTCCTTATCTTCAAAATTTTTCTTAATTTCTGAATTTAACCTATCTTCTTCTACACCAAAACTACTTAAAGAAATCAAAAAAATAAAAAATAAAGTTATTAATAAACTAAAAACAATTTTATTTATAAAAATTAAGTTATTAATTTTAGTCTTCATTAGTTTTAATCCCTCCCTGATTTATCTTTATATTTTTAAATATTTTGCCAAATTTCTTAAACTTTTTAGTTTTCTTTATAATTTATAATTATAATTTATAATTTTTATTAGTAAATATAATAAATTTGTCAGTAAAAAACATATAATTTTTAGCACTAACTTTTTTATTTAAGGAATAATTTTCGATAAAATTAGAAACCTCAATTCCTAACACTTTATAATCTACACTAAATATTATATCAACTCCATAATTTAGCAAGACATTATGAGTAGATACTATTGTTTTATTATTTTTCTTAGCATAGTATATTATTTTGAATAAATTTTCTTCTTCTAAAGTAAATATATCAGGCAATATAAAAACTACATCACATTTTTTAATTTGTTCTTCAATCTTATTTATATTATAGTTATTAACATTGATAGGGATAAAACTTAAGTTTAGTTGTTTAATTTCCTTTTGATAATTAGTGTATCCTCCTATGCTATAAATTAATCCTATATTTTTAGTTGCAGGTAATATCTTTTTTATCTCCGTTGCGATTTTATTAAAATCAGGATAAATTGAAAATCCAATAAATTTATTTTCAATTCCTAAATATTCTGGTGATAAAACTAAAGAATATATATTTAAAGCTTTAGGATTATAATTATTTTTAATAAAATTAGCAGCCTCACTAGTTAAAGCTATAACAATAGGAAATTTATCTATATCATAATCCCTTGCTTGATTTACATCTATAATGGTAACTTTATTAATATCATATTTACTCAAAAATCCTTGAATAAAGAGGTTTACAACATCATTGCTTTTACCTTTTATTATCAATACAGGTTCTAAATTAATATAACTACTATCTTTATTAACACTTAATAAAATCAAAGGATTAACCTTAAATTCATTATTTCCATAATCTTTATCATAATTTAAACCTAATAAAGATAAAAATCCATATTCATCAAATATATAATTTTCTTGATTATTTAAATTATTAATTTCAAAATTCTGAACCTGAGTATTCTGGGGGTAAATCTTTACAAATAAAGAAAACCATAAAAACAAAACTAATAAAAGTATTCTTTTATACATTATTTTATACACCTCCAATTAAAACATTGTGTATTTTGGTATTTTTTTAGTTTTTAAATTTTTTTATTTTTTTAACATTTTTTTAATATATTTTTCTGAAAAAAAATAATCAATCCTTTTAATAAATCCACAATTACAGTTTAGAACACCCTTAGTACTATCATTTACAAAAGGAATAAATATAAAAATATAAAAAATAATTAAAGATGTTATGTTATCAGTAAGTTTTAAATTAGCAAATAGTAATTTAATATATAGAAAAGAAAGGACATTATTAACTATTTTCTCTATAGCAATTTCTATTTTTATTTCTTTTTTATTGCTTTCAATAATAGATGGTTTTTTAAAAACTATTGGAAATTCTTTAAATTTAAAGAAAATAGATATAATAATAAGCAGTGGAGAACTACCAATAGAGTTAGGTCCAATAGTAATAAGTACAAATTCCTTTAAAATAGATAATAACATATACCAAGAGCTAAATCAAAAATACCCAAATTTCGTTATCTCCCCAGTTTTTAAAAATTTAATCAAAATAAATAATAAATTAATCCCTATTATATCTTTAAATCTTAAATACCTTGATAAATTTTATCCTAACTTTTATGTAAATATCTTATCCACAGAGGATATAGTATTAATAGGAGAAAAATTAGCAAAAATTCTAAACCTTAAAGAAAACGATACTATAATCATACAAAATAAAATATTCAAAGTTTATAAAATTTTAAACCAAATAAACGGTTATGAAGATTACTCTATTTTTTTAGATTACAAAGAATATACTAAACTATTTAATGTAAATAATTTATCTCAATTATGGATTATTACCAATTTAAATAATTTAGAAAATAAAAAGATAATTCAAATGTTAAAAAATAATTATCCCAATTTATTTTTTTACGAAAATGAAGAGATAAATAGTAATCAGTATTCATTAATAGCTATATTAAAAAGCTTACAAGTAATAATAATAGTAGCATCAGTAAGTACAGCTTTAGTTGCTTCTACAAATACTATATTAATAACTACCTTTGAAAGAATAAAAGAATTTGCTATATTATTAGCAATAGGTAGTCCAAGAGCTTTAATATTTTTATCTGTACTCCTTGAAGGCATTATAATATCCTTTATTGGCTCAATTATTGGGATAATCTTAGGAATAATATCTAGTTTATTATTTCAAAGTTCATTTTACAAAGCAATCAACTTATCTATTCCTATAGTATCAATTTCTGCTAATGTTTTTTTACAAATTTTAATAATCACATTCTTAATTGGAATCTTATCATCAATTATACCAGCTTACATCTCATCTACTATTAATTTACAAGAATCTATAAAAAAATAAAAAAAATAATAAGAAAATAAGAAATTAATAAATAAGCAATTACCGCCAGCTGGGTTAATTAAAAAAATAAAAAAAATTAAAAAAAAGGCGGAATATAAATATCCCAGCAAAAAAAACTTAAATATGACATTAGAAGAATATATAGATTATAGTGTGTTTGATCTTCTATATGATTTTTATAACAAAGCCCAAAAAATCGAAGCTAAAGTGAATCTTTATATAAATAATTTACAAATAACCAAAGATAACAAAACTATACACTTAACTTTTAATCGATTAAATCAAAAAATATTAAATACTGATACTTTAGGTTTTCTTGATATTTATGGATATAGTATAAGTTATAAAATATATTTAACCTCAAAATTTGAATGGGTTATAAAAATAGAGAATGAAAAATTAATTAAAATAGACAGTGGATTAATAAATTACATCATATATAAAGCATTTGGTATTTTAGCTTAATAAAACATAAACGCCAATAAATTAAATGACAATAGATATCTCAAAAGAAAAAGAAGAATTAATAAAACCTCTTAAAAAATTAAAAAATCTCAATATAAATTTATATGACAGTTTATTTTATTTAGCGGATCATAAAAAATTAGCTTGGCTATTGGTATTATTTATCTACTTTGTTTTTCCTTTTATATCTTTTATTCTTTCACCCTTTATAAGCATATTTTATTTTTTATAGATTTATTTTATAAAAAAAATGTAAAGGATTTTTTATTTATTACCTTTGTTATCTTAATCTTTGCTGTTTTAATACTTCCTCCTATATATTTTTTTATTTCATTTTTTTTGGTTTCAAAGTATAAATCAAATATTTCTAAATTTTGTCAAGGATTATATGAATTAACAGGAAATGAAGAATTTAACATGTGTGCAATACACTTTTTAAATGTACCACTTGATAAAGGTAAAAATACAAAAGCAATAGATACAATATACCCTCATAAAGAACCATTTGAAAACCTATATAAACTGCTAATTTAAAAAATCCCCAATGAAATAAATATTATTGAAATTACAGCAGAAAAATAAATATATAAAAATATTTTATTGTTATTTTTTAAAAATAGCTTTTGTTAATCCTTATTTTACTTTCTTATACTCATAATTCACTATCCTCTTCTTTAGCTTATCTATCTCTATCCCTACTATATAGATCTTTTCGTAATTCATATACTTCTTATAGTATTCCTTCTCTTGAATTTGCCTTATCGCTTTTCCCTTCTCCTCCTCTCTTTCTATCAATTTTAGCTCTATTATATATACCTTTTTCCTATTTATGAACAGTGCTAGATCTATCCTACCCTTTATTGTCCTATCTTCTATCTCCACTTCATACCCCATCCCATACATTAATCCGTATATCGCACCTTGATACACATTCTCATTTTTCAAAACTTCATAACTTATTGTTTCCAAAAATACCTCTATCTGCCTCCTTATCTCTTCCATATCCTCTTCTATTAATGCCATCTTCAATTTTGATGTCCTATCACTTTGATATTCCCCCGTTATATAATACAATAACTCCCTATTAAATGATTGCCTTACCTCCTTATTCGGATAATCCAATACATATACTTCTTCCTCCTCTATCCTCTTTACCTCTTTTATTGTTAAATACCCCGTCTGATACATTAACGCCTCTATTCTTATATACTCTATATCAAACTTCTCCAATATCTCATTTGTATAATATTCCTTCTCTAAAAACGGTAATTTATACTCTTTTTCCTTTATCAACTTAAATAAAAACTCTGTTTTTCCTGTCTCATACCAATAATTCTTATACACTTTACTCTTTAAATATAACAATATATCAAACGGATTATACACCTTTTCTCCTAAAAAATTATATCCATTATACCATTCCCTTACCTCCTCTAAATCCACTCCTTCTAAATACTCCTTAAAATTCTTCTCTAACTCCTCTTGTGTATATCCACATATATTCCCGTATTCTTTGCTTAACGATATATCTTCTAACTGATTTAATCCACTAAATAATGATACCTTTGAAAATTTGCTCACTCCCGTTATTAGCATAAACCTTATGTATTTATCTATGCCTTTTAGAGTTATATAGAACCCTTTTAATACTTCTCTTATTTTTTCTGCCTCTTCTTTCTTTTCTATATTATCCAGTATCGGTTTATCATACTCGTCTATTAATATTATTATCCGTTTTTTACTTTCTTCATAAATTTTCTCTGTTAGCAACCTCAAATTCCTATTTATTGTATATTCCTCATTATATTTATATCCATATACTTTCCCTACTTCAATTATTATTGCTTTTAGCTCCTTTTCCAATTCCTCTGTGCTTCTTACCTGTGTATCTCCAAAATCTATCCTTACTACCGGATACTTCTCTTCCCAATTCCATTTATCTTCTATATACATTCCCTTATATAACTCTCTTTCTCCTCTAAATAAATACTCAATTGTTGATAGCAATAATGATTTTCCAAAACGCCTCGGACGACTTAAAAAATAATACTTCCCGCTATTTATTAGCTTATATATATACTCTGTTTTATCTACATATATGTAATTTCCTTTTATTAATTCTTTAAAATCACTTATCCCTATTCCTAACTTTTTCACCCTTTTTACCCTCCTCTTTCTTTTTTTTCCCTTTTTTTATTCCTTTTTTCTTCTCTTTTTCCTTTTATTTCCTTTTGTTTTTTTTAATTCCTCTTGGTTTCCTTTGGTTTCAACTTGTTTCAATTGACTTCTATTGGTTTCTTATTAGTTTCCTTTGATTTCAATTGATTTCTATTGCTTTCATTTGCTTCCCTTTGTTTTCAATTAGTTTCAATTAGTTTCAATTAGCTTCAATTGAGTTCATTTGCCTTCAATTGATTTCAATTAATCTCAATTTGGTTCTTTTGGGTTCTTTTGGGTTTTTTTGGGTTCTTTTGGGTTCATTCGGGTTCCTTTGGGTTCTTTTGAGTTTCTTTGCTTTCCTTTAGGTTCCTTTGGCTTCATTTGACTTCCTTTGGCTTCAATTAACTTCAATTAACTTCATTTGGCTTGATTTTGCTTCAATTGGTTTCAATTGGCTTCAATTGGCTTCAGTTGGCTTCAATTAACTTTAATTGGTTTCATTTGGTTTCCTTTGGTTTCCTTTAGTTTCATTTAGCTTCATTTGGTTTCATTTGGTTTCATCTGGTTTCATCTGGCTTCAATTAGATTCAACTGGCTTCAATTAGCTTCAATTAACTTCAATTGAGTTCAATTGCTTTCAATTGGCTTCAATTGGCTTCCTTTGGCTTCCTTTGGCTTCATTTTAACATACAGATAATTACAACCAAAGGATAAAAAATATAGGGGAGGTAAGGGAAAAGCAAGGGGGTGTGTGTATAGGAAGAGGTTTTTTTGATGTTTTTTAGTTTTTAAGTTGATATTTTTTTGAGTTCAATAGCTGGGGCGATAAAGCCCCAGCAAAAACCCCAAAAATCCCTTTTGGGGGTTTTTTGAAATATTGCCTTCTTTGGCTTCAATTAACTTTAATTGGTTTCATTTAGTTTCCTTTAGTTTCATTTAGCTTCAATTAGCTTCAATTTGTTTCATTTGCTTTCTATTGGTTTCTATTGGTTTTTTTTGGCTTCATTTGATTTCATTTGACTTCAATTAGCTTCCTTTGGCTTCCTTTAGCTTCCTTTGGCTTCCTTTGGCTTCCTTTGCTTTCATTTGGTTTAAATTAGCTTTAATTGCTTTCAATTACTTTCAATTGCTTCAATTTGATTCAATTTATATTCATAATTCACTATCCTCTTCTTATTCCTATTTAGCTCTATTCCTACTATATACACCCTCTCATAATTCATATACTTCTTATAGTATTCCTTCTCTTGAATTTGTTTTATCGCTTTACCTTTCTCCTCTTCTCTTTCTATTACCTTCACCTCTATTATATACACTATACTCCTATCCACTATTACTGTTAAATCTATTCTACCTTTATGGGTATTGTC
>JAPYWL010000043.1 GCA_028276365.1 Deltaproteobacteria bacterium
AATTTAAAAACAATAGCAAAAATTTATAATAAATTAAAAGGATAAAGTTTTAATTTTCAGAATATATATAGTAAGTATAAAAAATAAGTTCACTTAACGAAAATTAGAGTAATTAAAAGTGGGGAAATGAGGATAAATATAAATAATGATAAGGTTTTCAATAGAGAGATGGGTAACAGTATTTGTTGCTTCATTAGCAATCTTTTTATTAGGTATCGTATCATTAACAAGATTAAATATAGAGTTATTACCTGATATAAATTATCCATTAGTATTAATAACAACAGTATATCCTGGGGCATCCCCTCAAAGAGTAGAAGAAGATGTAACAAAAAAAATAGAGAATGCAGCAGCTTTAGTAGAAAATGTAAAAACCATAACCTCAACAAGCAGTGAAGGATTATCAATAGTAAAAGTAGAGTTTGATTGGGGGACTAATTTAGATTTTGCTATATTTGATTTAAGACAAAAATTAGATCAAATAAGGGATAGCTTACCTGATGAATCTGAAACCCCATCTATAGTCAAACAAAACGTTAAGTCAATTCTGCCAGTAGCTTTTTTATCTTTAACAGGAAATGTTGATCCTAAATATTTAAGATTTATAGCGGATGAAATAGTATCAAAAAAAATCGAAGAGACTCCAATGATAGCAAGCACCACTGTATTAGGTGGAGCCAAAAGAGAAATTCAAGTAATATTAGATCCTTTAAAACTTTATAAATATAATATCCCAGTAAATTTAGTGCAAAATATAGTAAAATTTAATAATATTTCATTACCAACAGGTTATATAACCTTAGGTAATAAAGATTTCACAATAAGACCATATAGCGAAATAAATGAGCTAACAGAATTAAGCTTAGCTCCGTTAATTTCAAATCCTAGCCAAGTTATAAGAATAAAAGATATTGGGCAAGTAATAGACGGAATAAAAGAAAGAACAAGCTATTCTTTAAGTGATTTTAAACCTGGTATCTATATTTTTGTCTTTAAAGAAGCAGATGCAAATACAGTAAAAGCAGTTAAAGAACTTAGAAAATCAGTTAATAAAATATCTAAATTTTTACCTGAAGGTATTAATCTAAAAGTAGTCTTTGGTTTTGATGAAAGAATAGAACCCATAATAAAAAATATTCAAGAAGAAGCATTATATGCTACTCTTCTTGCTATAATAATAATATTTATATTTTTACTTTCCTTTAGATCAACTTTAATATCTTCTATATCAATTCCCTTATCAATACTAACTACAGCAGTAGGATTATATTTTAATAATACCTCAATAAATTTAATAAGCATAGGAGCAGTAAGTTTAGCGATTGGAAGAATAGTAGATGATTCAATTGTAGTTATAGAGTCTATTATAAGGAATATAAAAAATAGCAATATAACAACAGTAGAAGAATTAAAAGAGATAATAATAAAAGGAACAACAGAAGTTTTACCAGCAATAGTAGCTTCCACTATTACTACTTTAATAGTATTTGTACCAATTATATTTATTCAAGGTTTAGCTAGAGAAATATTTTTGGACTTTTCAATTGTTATAGTCTTAGGATTGTTAGCTTCTTTGGCAGTAGCTACTTTTGTGGTACCTCCTCTTTTTCTATTTTTTTATAAAAATAATTTCAATATAAAACATGAAAATTTTATAGATAAATTAATTAATAAACTAAATAATTTATATACTCCAATCTTAAGTTTTTCATTAAAAAATAAATTACTAGTTTTAACAATAGGAATAGGGATTTTTATTTTTTCATTAGTATTATTAGCAAAAACTAAAAAAGACTTTCTACCAACTGGAGCTTTTCCAGTTATAAATGTACAAGTATATAATTCAGTAGGTGGCACAGTATATGATACTTATGAAAAAGCAACAAAAGTGTTAAAAATAGTATATGACACTGTAAAAAAATATAGTACCCCCTTAAGTGCAAGTATAAGTGCAGGAGCAGATAGTGAAGCAGTAAATTTTCTTGCTACAATCTCTGGCGCTTCTACCATAAGTGCTATAGCAGAAACAAGAGTTAAATTTGATTCAAAAGATTTTTATAAATACCCACAAATGTTAGAAGAAATAAGGCCCAAACTAAATGAAATTCCAGGTATTACTATAAATATAGCTGATACCTTCAGATCAATTTCAGGGTTAAGCCAAACAAAAGTAATAGAAGTAGTTTTCAAAGGTAATGATATAGATACATTATGGGAAATAGCTAATAACTTTAAAAGAGATTTTCAAAGTATTCCAGGAATCACAGATTTAGATTTATCTTGGAAAAAAGGAGTACCAGAATTTAGAGTAATCATAGAT
Source organism: Deltaproteobacteria bacterium (assembly GCA_028276365.1). Lineage (GTDB taxonomy): Bacteria > DRYD01 > DRYD01 > DRYD01 > DRYD01 > CAKZQG01. The sequence continues at coordinate 2,321 of JAPYWL010000043.1, forward strand.
AGGAAAAAAGCTGCAGTATATGGGATTAATGCTATAGATGTAGTAAATATTTTACAAGTAGCCACTTCAGGAACTTTAGCAGGAAAATATAAAGAAAGTGGATATGAATACGATGTAAGAATAAAAATCCCTAAACCCACTACTGAAGAAGAATTACTTAATCTACCAATATTTTCTCCTGTTTTAAATAAAAATATTCCCCTTAGAGATATAACTAAATTACAAGCAGATTATGGGCCCGTAGTTATTGCTCATTATGATAGAATTAGAAGTATAAGTATATATGGGAATAAGTACTCAAATTATAGCTTAAGCGAAATATTAGATAATATTAAGAAAATAATAAAAGAAAAAGGATTACCAGCGGGATATACCTATGAATTAAAAGGAGAAGAACAACAAAGAACAGATACTTTTACTGCTTTCTTTTTGATCATTATATTAGGTATATTTTTAATTTATGCTGTTTTAGCAATACAATTTAATTCTATTATTCAACCCATAGTCTTAATGATGTCAATTCCCTTTGAATTAATAGGAGTAGTTATTGCCTTAAATTTAGCTAAATCTTCATTAAATTTAATGTCATTAATGGGAATACTAATGGTAACAGGAATAGTAGTAAGCAATGCAGTCTTATTAATCGATTATACAAATTACCTAAGAAAAAATCACAATTTACCAAGAGATGATGCTTTAATAAAAGCAGGAAATACAAGATTAAAACCAATATTAATGACTACTTTAGCTACTATATTTGCAATGATTCCAATAGCTTTAGGTTTAAGGGAGGGTGGAGAATTACTAAGACCCTTAGCTATAGCAGTAATAGGTGGCTTAACTACTTCTACCTTATTAACTTTAATTATTGTCCCTGTTTTTTATAGTCTAATAGAAGATATACAATCTAAAATATTAAAAAAAACAATAAATAACTAAAATGAACTAATTAGGTAGAACTTAAAATCTTCTTTAACTTATAAAAAATCAAACCTTATTGATATTTTTGTTAAATTTACTTAAGGAGATAATCTCTTATTTTTTGAAGAGCCTTAGCTTGAATTCTTGATACTTTAACCTGTATAGTATTTAATTTTTTAGCTATTTCTTCTTGAGTTAACCCTTCAAAAAATCTTAAATTTATTACCATTTTTTCCACTGGATCTAATGAATTTAAAGCATTATAAATATCTATCCTAGTATCAAGATCTAAATTTTCTTTTTTATCTTCTATAAAATATACTAAATTATATTTATTTTCATCTTTATACTCATATTCAAGCGATAAATTTTTTCTATTCTTTTCAAATTCCAAATATTCCAAAACTTTTTCTGGTGGTATATTAATGTATTCAGAAATTTCTTTAACAGTTGGTTCTCTTTGTAATTTATTTTTTAGAAAATTAATAGCTTTAGAAATTTTAAAATAGTTATCATATATATCCCTTGGTACCTTTATAAGAAAATGATGATCTCTATAATATCTTTTTATTTCCCCAACTATTGTTGGAATTGCAAAATTTAAAAAACTATAATTCTTATTTTCTTCATATTTATTTATATCAAATCTTTTTAGTGCTTTTAATAAAGCTACAACCCCTACTTGAGTTAAATCTTCTAAATCACTCAATTTTCCATTTCTTAAAGCTAAATACCTAATCAAAGGCAATAATAATTTTATAATTTCTTCTTTATAGGAATTATCTTTAGTGTAATAATATTTTTTTACCAATAAATCAATTTCTTCTTTACTAAATTTCATTACTCTAAAACTTAAAGATTAGGTTTTAAATATAAAAAACTAAAAGAAATTTTTATTTTATAAGTAATTATTTTCACAAATTAATATCTTAAGGATAATATCTGTAAAGCATTCTAGGAAAAGGAATAGCTTGCCTAACATGATCCAATTTACAAATCCAAGCAACTGTTCTTTCTATACCTAATCCAAAACCTGCATGTTTAACTGTTCCATATTTTCTTAAATCTAAATACCATTGGTAATCTTTTAGAGGAATATTTTCTTCCTGCATTCTTTTTAAAAGAGTTTCATAATCATCTTCTCTTTGACTACCTCCAACTATTTCTCCGTATCCTTCAGGAGCCAAAATATCCATATTTAATACAAATTCTTTACTATCATCTAATTTCATATAAAAAGGTTTTATGGATTTAGGGTAATTAGTTATAATAATAGGTTTATCAAATGATTCAGAAATTACGGTTTCCTCAGGAGCACCAAAATCTTGACCAAATTCAAAATTAATTCCTTTAGAATTCAACAATTCAACAGCTTCTTTATAAGTAATTCTATAAAAAGGTGGTTTTATATTTTCTAATTTTGATATATCTCTTTCTAAAATTAGCAATTCATATAAATTATCTTCTAAAACCTTAGAAACTATATAACTAATCATATTTTGAGCTAAGTAAATAATATCTTCTAAAGTAGCAAAGGCCATTTCAGGTTCTACCATCCAGAATTCCATTAAATGTCTTCTTGTTTTACTTTTTTCAGCTCTAAAAGTAGGTCCAAAACAATATACTTTATTAAAAGCCAAAGCTCCTGCCTCTACATATAACTGTCCACTTTGAGATAAATACATCTTATCCCCAAAGTAATCTATTTCAAATAAAGTTGTAGTTCCTTCACACGCAGAAGGAGTTAAGATAGGACTATCAAACTCTATAAATCCCTCTTTATTTAAAAACTCTCTTATTGAATTCTTAACAGTGTTCCTTATTCTAAGGATAGCAAATTGTTTACTACTTCTGATCCATAAATGCCTATTATCTAATAAAAAATCTATTCCATGTTCTTTAGGAGTTATTGGATAATCTTGAGTTTTATATAATACTTTTAAATCCTTAACAATTATTTCATAGCCTATAAATGCTACATTAAAATTAGGTTTATTTTTATCGAATTTTAATCTACTATTTTCAACGACAACTCCTTTAACTTCGATAACACTTTCCTGGGTTAGCTTTTCAATCATTTCAAATATACCTTCATCTACATTATTTTTTTCAATAACTAACTGTATAAATCCCGTTCCATCCCTAAGTATTACAAATTTAATTTTTCCACTACTTCTTACGTTCCATACCCAACCTTTCAAAGTAACTTCCTTATTAACTAAATTATTTTTTCTAATTAAATCTATTGTAATTCTATCAGTAATTTCAATCATATTTCTTTATTTCTTAATTAACTCTGGAAATATTTATATTCCGCCTTTCCAGAAAAAAGCGGTTTTATTAAAAAATAAAAAATCACTTCATTTAAAAATTTTTACTTTTTAATCAAAATTTTTTCTATTTTTGTATTAATTTCATCAGGAAAAATAAATTTAGAAACACTATGAATATAAGGAGTTAATTTCAAAATATACTCACTTGATATAGATGATAATAAATAATCTTTAAAAGGCCCATTAGTAGGGGAAATTGATACAATTAAAAATATTGACCACCATATTAATATCCCTTTTATAAAAGACATAATCCCACCTATACTTTTATTTAACGTTCCTAAAACTTCGCTTGTCTTAGAATATAATTCTAATCCATAACCAATTGCTAATATTAAAAAGAACGAAACAAAAAATAAAATAATACCTACAAACATATAAACATAACTTTTTGATGGAATATTAAAATAATGATTAAGTAAAGTAGTAAAAATAGGAGTTAAATTAAATACAGCTATTATACTCAAAATAAGAGCAACCATATCAGTTAATTCTGCTATTATTCCTCTTTCATATCCTATTTTAAATATCGCTAATAAACTTAAAACTACAATTACATCTATCATAAATACTCTTTATTTTTTTAAAATTTTATATATCATATTAGCAATTAATGAAGGATTTGCTTTCTTAGAAACTTTAGAATACAATACTAAATTTGAACCTAAATTTTGTAAAATTAAATAGCTATTACTTAATTCTATTATTATATTATTTCCTTCCTCATTTATTAAAGTATAAAACAATTGTAAATCTTTATAAATAGCTATTAAAGAAGAAACAATAAATTCATTAACTTCATTAGAAGAATCCTCTATTTCTTCATTTTCAACATTGATTAACCAAACTTCCTCAACCGTAGGTATAGAACTTTTTATCTTTGATACCAAATTAGCAACATCTATCATTTCCTTCTCCCTCCTATTTATTACCTTATTTTCATATTTAGTAATTTTATCCTCTACTTTGTTTATTTCCTCTATCACTTTAGATTCATTCATTTTAGATTCATTAATACTTTTCTTTTGTTCTATATTAACTTCTTCTATGTCAATATTATTTTTTATTGAATATTCATAATTTTCTATATTTTCTAGATTTTCTGAACTTTTCAAATTTTCCTCTTTTGACATTATAATATCTTCTTCATTTTTAATAATAATACTTTCATAACTATTAATATTACTTATATCTTCTTTAATATCATTACTAATAAATTCGCTATTATAATCCTCTCTATCTTCAATTTGATAATTATCAATATTACCTTCTAATCTCTCTGACTTACCTTCTTTTACTTCTTCTTTTACTTCTTCTTTTATTTCTTCTTTTATTTCAGTCTCGTTTTTAAATAAATCACTTATAGATAATTCATCTTTATCTTCAATAATATTTTCTATTTTTATTTCTTTACTTTCAATAATTTGTTCTCCTTCTTTATTATTTTTTAAAAATTCATTATCAATTTCTTCCTGAATTAGTACTTTTTCCTCCTGAATTAATGATTTATTTTCATCTGAATAATCCTTAGATAAGCTTTCTTCTTTAAAATCTTTATTTTTAATACCCATATCTTCATTAATAGCAGCCATATTCTCAATAGTATTTATATCTTCAATAGTATTAACTTCAGTATTAATTATAATTTCTCCTTTTTTATCACTATTAATTTTATCAAAATTTTCCTTTAATTCAGTAGTTTCATTTTTTAATTCTTCATTTTTAATAGATTTATTTTGTAAATCCAGTGATTGTAAAATATCTTCTATTTCCTGATCCAATTCTAATAAAATATTTTCTTCATTTTTTTGATTTATAACTACACTTTCTTGTAAACTCTGATTTTTTTCTTGTCCTTTTTCTTGAGAAAAATCTAAATTAGTAATATCTAAATTATAACTTGAATTATCTATACTAAAATCTTCATTATCATCCAAAATTAAATCCTCAGGCCTATACTTTATCATACTTTCCAAATGTTCTAATATTTTTTCCTCTTCTAATTTTTTCTTTTTGTACAAAGGCAAATACCTAATTAAATCCTCTTCTGTAACTTGTATTAAATATATTAATGCATCTAAATCCTCATACTCATCAAATGATATTTCAGCTATTAATCCCGATTTAATTACTAATCTCCCTTGAGTACCTCTAAATATTAACGTTAAATTAATTACCCTCGCTTTCTTTTTATATTTCTCAATTACTTTTATTAAACTCTCCCTTTCAAGATCTACTATATCATCTATTTCTTCTCTTTCATAACTAATATCTTTTTGTAATTTCTTTTTATCACTTGCAGGGGGTTTTACATATTCTGGTTTTTTAAATAATTTTCCTCCCGATGGATCTTTTGCTTGAAAATTATTCATTTAAATTCCCTCCCATCTAATCCAAAAAATAAAAAATATTCCTACACTCTTTCCTATTATATATTTTCTTTTTAAGTTAATTAATTCCTAGGCACATTCAAAAAAATTAACATTTTTTTTACAAAACTAACGCCAATTCTGCTAAATTAAGAAATTGAATTATTTAATAAAAAAACAAAAAAACAGAGAAATAAAAAGCACAAAAAATAATTCAATTACTTAAAATACTTTAAAACATAATTGGCAATACAAAATTATAGAGTTGAAGATAATAAAAGTATAATTTAAAGATAAAAAATTAGGTAAAATATAAATTTTATAATTATTAGTAATAAAAAAAGATAGGGATAAGTGAATAGTAAGTAATCATAATTCACTCGGTCGATTAGTACCAGTCAACTTCACCCATTACTGGGCTTCCATCTCTGGCCTATATACCCGGTGTTCTACCGGGGACCTTACCTACCTTACGGTAGAGGGAGATCTTATCTTGGGGTGGACTTCCCGCTTAGATGCTTTCAGCGGTTATCCCGTCTACACATGGCTACCCGGCGCTGCTAACGGCTTAACAGCCGGTACACCAGCGGTGTATTCGCCTCGGTCCTCTCGTACTAGAGGCGACTCCCCTCAAATCTCCTGCGGCAGCAGCAGATAGGGACCGAGCTGTCTCACGACGCTCTGAACCCAGCTCACGTACCGCTTTAACGGGCGAGCAGCCCGACCCTTGGGACCTTCTTCAGCCCCAGGATGCGATGAGCCGACATCGAGGTGCCGAACGGCGCCGTCGATATGAACTCTTGGGCGCCACAAGCCTGTTCACCTTTCTCCTTTGGTTTCCCAAAGGGGTAGACTATCTCTTCATCCCCATTTATCTTCTGGGGAGCGCGGCGTCTTGACTCTACTTATTTAAGTAGAGTCCTTCGGCTTCTCGCCTCCAGTCGTTACAGGGTCTAAAGGAGTTTTATATCTCATACACTCTACTATATATTTCCCTACCATATTAAAAAATTTTTTTGTTTCCTCTTTATTTAGATAAATACATGGATATCCTTTTTTATATATTACTTTTATTTCTATATCAAAATTATCTTTTAAAACTAATTTTAAGCTTTCTAATTCTTCTTCTTTATATTTAGGTAGATATATATATATTACTTCATCTCTTTTATAGTAATATCCATTGTCCATATACCACACTGCTAATGATAATTCACTTTTTAGTAAATTTTTGATATTAGTTGGGATTACTTTTTTTCCATTATCATCATAAAAATACCTTTTCAATTTACCTAAGAATGGCATTGAATGAGTTTGACATCTATAATATATATATTCTCTCTTCCATTTAGGATTATATCTTGTTATTTTTTTGGGTTTATCCTGCATCAAATTTTTTAGCTCTTGATATTTCCAAAATATATAATCTCTTTGTTTTTCAGAATGCTCTAATTTTAATCTCGCATTTTTTCTTCCAGTTTTTTGTAAATATCCATCCCCTAATATTGTACCTATAATAATTTCTTTTTGTCTTTTAGTTATCATGTTTTTATTAATAGATATTTAGTTATTTTTTTATAGATGTACTCCTTTAGACTTCCCACGGGATTACCCTAATTTTTAGGGCTCCCCCGTTATAAGCCGCGTTCTTGCTAAGTAGTTACCTACTTAGCGGGACAACTGTTTGTTATCCCCGGAGTAACTTTTATCCGCTGAGCGACGGCCCTTCCATACGGATCCGCCGGATCACTAAGCCCTGCTTTCGCAACTGCTCGAGGTGTCCCTCTCACAGTAAACCCACCTTATGCCTTTGCACTCAACACCCGATTTCCGACCGGGCTGAGGTGAGCTTTGGACGCCTCCATTACTCTTTAGGAGGCCACTGCCCCAGTGAAACTGCCCACCTGGCGTTGTCCGCTTATAGCGTTAGAATTCCCGACTGCTAGGGGTGGTATCCCAAGGGCGGCTCCGTGTTAACTAGCGTTAACACATCCCAGCCTCCCACCTATCCTGTACAAAGCAGTCAAGAATCCAGCACCAAGCTACAGTAAAGCTTCACAGGGTCTTTCCGTCTAGCTGCTGCTACCCTGCATCTTCACAGGGTTTGCAATTTCACCGTGCCCCTCCCCGAGACAGAGTCCCAGTCGTTGCGCCTTTCATGCAGGCCACAACTTACGTGGCAAGGAACTTCGCTACCTTAGGCATTTATGTTAACTTTGTGTCGCCACAAAGATCGGACCATATCTTCACTCCTATTTTTTAGGAGTGTCCGGCGTATGGTCTCTGAGGATTCTCTCTACAATCTCCTTAAGCGATTTACTTCGCTTTTTACCCTTTCCGGCTGAATTCATCGCATAAGCCTTCTCGATTATGCTGATCATACCTTCAGGGCGAAGATGATCCTTGCTTTCTAGAGCATCAACTATTTCTTTAAATCTACGTATTTCTTCTTTTTTACTAGAAAAGATCATATACTTATCTAAAAATGGTATTACTTTTTCTTTTAAACTTCTTCTACAAGTAATAGCAAATACCATTACATCTTCATTTCCTGGCTTATTATATATCTTTCCTGTTCCAAAAATTTCTTTTGCCATCTTTAAAATAGATATACCTTTTTTATGTTGATATATGTAAAACTCAGGATCTACAAAAAAACCAAATTTTGATGCTTTATGTTCCTTAATTGATACACCTAAACTACCTTCTCCTTCTATGATTCCAGCAAGGAACCATCTTTTTGCTTCGATTGTAGAGAGCCTTTCCTGCTGATTACCTGCACCCAATGCTTTTTCACCTCCTCGGTAGCATGGGATACACCAGGCG
>JAPYWL010000045.1 GCA_028276365.1 Deltaproteobacteria bacterium
TGTTAATTATTCACTAGTTTTTAAAATTTTTATTTTATATTCAATTTTAGGTATTGTTTTATTTTTGGGGTTAAAGTATTTAGATAATTTTTTAAAGGATTTATTGTTTTTTACTGTTTTTGCTATAGCTGTTACTAGTTCAGTATCATTAGCGGGGGTTTTAGTTGTTTTTTCTATATTAATAGCTCCTGCTTTCACTTCTCTTAAGCTTTTTAAAAAAAATAATTTATTTTATGCTATTTTTATCGGTGTCTTATTAAATACCTTTGCTATTATTTCTTCTTATAATTTTGATTTTCCTACAGGATATACTATCGTTTTTTTTAATACCCTTATACCTTTATCTATTTCTATATTTTTATATTTTTACAATTTATTTTTTAATAAGTAAGAAAATAAAAAAGGGGCTTTTTATTAGCCCCTTTGTTTAATTTAATTTTTCTAAATTTTATATTTAATTTACTATTGTGAAACTTTATTTTCTTTTTTGGATCCTATTTCTTTAAATAGGATTTCTGCCATTTTTTTATTAGGGTAATCAGGATCTTTGATAGTTTTTGATAAATCTTTTAATATTTCATGATATTTTGGTACACTCTTTGCTACATCTAACACACCGCTAACAGCGTTTTTAGTATAACTTCCTAATGCTCCCATAAGTAAGCCAGCTGTACCACCCATAAGTGGAAGTAGTATTACCTCCATAGGTAGATATAATAATAAATTTTTAGTAATATCAGAAGCTTTTTCAGTAGCAGTTTTTTCACTATTTTCTAAGATTGAATCTATCTTATTAAAATAAAAAGCAGGTAACCAAGCATAGCCTACAGTGGAGAAACCAATAGCACCTATAGCAGCACCTAATAATCCACCAGCAACTGTATTTAAAGATTTATATGCGGTTTTTAAAGCAGATTTAGCAATGTCTTTTAATGAAGCATCATCTTCTTTTATAGAATTAATATTTACTGAGTCTTTTTGTAATTCTTGGGTTTGTAGCTCTTGTGTTAGTGTTTTTTTGGAATCACTAACACCCACGTTAGAATATAAGTAATTATTAGTAGTTAATGTATTAATAGTTTTATCCATAATTATCACCCCTTTTTATTTTTTTTCTTTTTACTTATGGACATTTTAATAATAATAATAATAATAATAATAATAATTTGTTAAAAAAATGTTAAAAAATGAAAAATAAGAAAAGTAAATACTAAATAGGAAAATAAATCCAAAAGATATAATTGTAAAATGTGGAATTATTTAGATGTAAAAATATAAAATGAATTATTAAAGGTGTAGAAAAGATGAAGAAATTACCAATAGGGATAAGTGATTTTAAAGAATTAATAGAAGGTAATTATATCTATGTGGATAAAACTGAGTACATATACAAGTTAATAAACCAAGGAAAATACTATTTTTTAAGCAGACCTAGACGTTTTGGTAAATCACTATTACTTTCTACTATTAGATATCTCTTTAAAGGTCATAAAGATTTATTTAAAAACTTATTTATAGAAGATAAATGGAATTGGAATGAAACCTATCCCACTATAAGAATTAGCTTTGCTATAGACTTACTTAAAAAATATGATTATAAAAAAAGAATAATTCAAGAATTACTAAAAAACTATATTAATAATGAATTAGAAACTTTTGAAAATCCAGAAGATGAAGTAGAACTTTTTGAAAATCTTATAATAAACATTTATAGAAAATACAAAAAGCAATTAGTTATACTAATAGATGAATACGATAAACCAATTTTAGACTTAATAGAAGATATCAAACAAGCTGAAGAAGTTAGAAAATATTTAAAAGCCTTTTATTCTGTCTTAAAAAATCTAGATGAATATATTAAATTTATCTTAATAACAGGAGTTAGTAAATTCTCTAAAGTATCTTTATTTAGTGGTTTAAATCAATTAGAAGATATATCATTAAATAAAGAGTTTGGTAATATATGCGGTTATACTCAAAATGAATTAGAATCCTATTTTAAAGATTATCTAAAAGACCTAAATTTAGATCAAATTAAAGATTGGTATAATGGCTATAATTTCTTACAAGATACTCTTTATAACCCTTTTGATATTCTTTTATATTTAAGAAATAGAGAGTTTGATAGCTATTGGTATAAAACTGGAACTCCCAGTTTTTTAATAAAACTAATTAAAGATAAAAAATATGATGTAACTCAATTAGAAAATAAAATCGTCAAGAAAAACATCTTAGAAAAATTTGACATAGAAGAAATAAATATAGAAGCTTTAATGTTTCAAACTGGTTATTTAACTATTAAAGAAGTTTATCAAAAGGAATATGGTCAAGAATATAAACTCGGCTTCCCTAATAAAGAAGTTAGAATCTCCTTTAATGAAAATATCTTAGAATTTACCATAAAAGAAGAAGTAAGATATAAATTAGTAGATGAAATAATATCAACTTTAAAAAAGGAAGATATCTCTAAACTTAAAGAACATATAGACCTATTAATAAATAACATTAGCTATATGTACCTTAAAGAAGAAGCAAGTTATGTATTAGCTGTTTTTGTTTTGTTTTATTCTACTGGGCTAAATGTTATTACTGAAGATAATACTTCTAAAGGCAGAATCGATTTAACCATTATTGTTAATAATTCTATTGTTTATATTATTGAATTTAAAGTTATTGAAAATGCTCAAGATAAGGGAAAAGCCTTAAATCAAATTATACAAAAACAATATTATCAAAAATATCTTAACTATGATAAAATCTATATCATCGGTATAGAATTTGATAAAAATAAAAAACAAATTTCTAATTTTGAATACCAACAAATTAAAAAGGCTGAATAAAAAAAAAGATGAAGGATATATTTATGAAATATAAATAAATATCAGCTCAGGGTAAAGGATAATCAGCTACTTTTTTATTATTCAAAAATACACTAACTTTAGCATCCCCTATATAAAAAATCCTTAGATTAGAAAAAGATTGACCTGAATAATAGTTATCTAAAATTAATCGCTTACCCAAAAAATCATCTAAATAAACCTTAATATTACTAATATCTTTACTATACTTAAACTTTAAAACTAAATTAACCATTTTAATATTAGGAATTTGAGAATAATTTAAATTAGACTCAATAATAACAGTATCATTATATACATAAGAATTAACAATTTTTCTGTCCTCAATTACATCATTATTTTTAAATTCTATAAACAAGCTATCAACTTTATCTAAATCTTGCCAAGCTTCTGGTAAATAAGTTTTTAAATTATTTATTAAATCTTCAGATTTTAAATTCTTAGAAATAAGAAAAGATATTTTTTGATTATTAAATATAGGAGAATCAGGTTCAGGAGATTGCAATAAAATTGTACCATCCTTTATACTAATAGAAGGATAATATAAATAATTATAAATCAAACTAAATTGATTAAATTTTAAATTAGGATTAATTTTAATATCACTAACATTGTATCCTACCAAATCAGGTAATAAAAAGGACTTAGAGGAATTCCCCCCACTGCTGATAACCACTTTAATAACCCTTCCTTTTTTAACTTTCATTCCATAAGGAGGATCTTGATTTAAAATCATATTTTTAGGTTTATCAGAAATCGTAGTAGAAACCACTTCAACATCTAGACCAATTAATTTTAAATTACTCTTAGCATCATAAATATCATAACCAACAATATTAGGAACAACAATATCACCTTCAGCATCAGGACCATAAAAAAACCTATAAACAAAATAACCTCCAACTAAAATTACTAATAAAAAAATAATCCCCACTAAAACATTTATAACATTTAGCTGCCCCTTTTTATTATATATCCTAAACATAATTTAAATTTAAATTCAAATTAATTATAGTATATTAATTTTTTGGAGAAATAATAACATACATGTTCTTATCTTCAATAGTAATATCTTTTTCTATTTTAATATCCTTTAGTTGCTCTAAAATTTCCTGTAAGATAGGTTTAAATTTGTCAGGAGTAAATTTACTTTTACCCAATAATTGTAAAACAATTTTAACTTTATCACCTTCTTCTAATATCCTTTTTATCATTTGAACCTTAATATTAATCCCACTTTTATCTATTTTATTTTTGATAATAACTTCCTTAAGTTCTTGTTTTTTTTGATTTTTTTTAGCAATTTTTTCTTTTTTTATTAATTCATATTTAAATTTTCCGTAATCTACTATTTTACAAACAGGGGGATTAGCATCAGGAGCAACCTCCACTAAATCTAAATTTTTAGAATCCGCTAATTTTAACGCATCCCTTATATTCATCACTCCTAAATTAACATTATTCTCATCTATAACTCTAACTTCCTTAGCTCTTATTTGTTCATTTACTCTATACTTAATTATATTACTTCACCTCCAGTTAAAATATTTTTTATTATCCATACCTCAAGTAAACTACTCCACCTTATAGAAGGTGGAGACTTCTTACAAAGGTGTGTTAAAATACTTAAATTAAAAAGAAATCTACTTTATTATTACTATTTAAATTAGTTAAATAATTATAAACAGGTAGTAAATTATAAAAGGCTTGTTCTTCCAAATTTAACACATTATCAACTAAATAAACCTCTTTTAAATTCCTGTTTCTTATTAAAATTTCAGTTACATCCATAGACATAGCGCCAATAGAATTGGTAATATAATCACCTTTATCATCATAAACATGAAATAATAGCTTTTTAGAAAAAGGAAAAGTAGAATACCCACCATAAACTAACCCTACTAAACTATCTTCCTCAACAACTCCATTAATATATTTATTCAAATATCCCACGCTTTCACTCTTTAAAACCTCCTTAATCCCAATAACAGGTAATTTAATTTTTATAGAATTTTTAATATTAAATTGATTTTTCAAATTTAGTAATTCATAATTAGGAGCAATTCCATAAACCAATATCCCCACTCTAACTAAATTACTCAAATTAATAATACTAAAAAACTCTCTTAAATTAAAACCCTTTAAATCATCTAAATTATTTGAGTCATTTGAATTATTTGAATTATTAAAATACTGAATAAACCTTAAAACCCCCGCACTATTTAATATATGTATATCCCAATTCCTACCTCTAAAATTATCTAAAAATTTCTTAAAATTAAGTAATTGATAGTAAATATCATATATATTATCACTTCTCAAATGTGTATAAATTCCTTTCACATTAAAGAATTTGAAATCCAAGATTTCCTTTATTTTATCAATTTCAAAGAATTTTATACCAGTCCTATTCATTCCACTATCTATTTCTAATTCTATATCCAAAACACTCTTTTCTTTTAATAATATTTCCTTCAAAAATAAAAAATATTCATAACTAAAAACAGAAAAATTAATAATATTTTTAAAAGGTAAAGCTTGATAAACTAAATTCTCATCAAATTCAGGAAATAATAACAAAACCTTAAAATTATCACTTACTTTTTTATATACCTCATATTCAAAAAATTCTCTTAAATTATTTAAGGCAATTCTATTAACAAGATCTTTAATAATATCAAAAATAATATTAAATTGTAATCCATAAGCATTTGATTTTAGGACTACTATCAAATCCTTTTTAGTTAATTCCCTTATTATTTTGATATTATTCTTAATAATATAGGGATTAAGAATTACAGTAGGATAGCAGATATCTTTTGTTCTACTAATTCGCATATTATGTGTTCTATTAGTAAATGAGATTCTTGAATACGTTGAGTATTATTATGCTTAACAATAATAGGTATATCAACTAAATCTTTTAACATTCCACCATCTTTCCCCAATAACCCAATTGAAATTATCCCTAAACTTTTTGATTTATTAACTGCATTAATTAAATTAATGGAATTCCCAGAAGTGGAAATAACAAGAAAAACATCCCCAGGATTAGCTAAAGCCTGTATTTGCTTTTCAAAAACAAACTCATAGCCAAAATCATTAGAAATAGCGGTTAAAACAGAAGTATCAGTAGTTAAAGCAATAGCAGGTATAGGGTTCCTTTCTTTTATATTTAATCTTCCAATTAATTCTGCCGCTATATGCTGACTATCCGCAGCAGATCCCCCATTGCCCGCAATCAACAATTTCTTACCAGCTCTTAATGAACTAACTACTATATTAACCGCTTTTAATATATTACTTATTAATTCCTCATCTTCTAATAAATTATTCTTAACATTTATAGAATCCCTTATTATATCCTTTATCTCTTTTAACATATTAATAATTAATTTAATAATTAACTTTATCTTTAACTTTAGAAATAACTATTTCTTCAACAGGATTATAATATTTAAAGTTTTTAATAAAAACCCCTTCAAGGCCTTTACCTTTATCCTTTGGTCTTTTAGTATCAGCAAAAACCCCCTCCTCTATAGCTTCAAACAATCCCTTATTATAAACATATTCCAACAGTTCATAAGATTTCTTAAGTAAATAATCTGCTCGTTTTTCAATAATTCCATTATTCTTTATTATAAACTCAAATCCTAAATCCTTAGCAGCATTAAAAACATATTTCGTTGATTTTATACTTAAATACCTATCTTGAAGCAATGGAGTATGAATTGCTTCGGTTAATATACCTACTAAGTGTATATGTTGTCCAGTTGAAACAGAAACCAAATTAAACATATTATCAATAACATGGGTATGAAAGATATTACCAGTAACCCACCTAGTAGGTGGCATATACTTTAAAGGAGAATTAGGAAATAGATGTCTAATCAATAAGGCTTGAGAAAATTCAAATAAAAAAGAATTAGTTATATCAGGTCTTATTTCATAAGCATGTCCTAACCCTATTAAATAATCTGGCATATAACACTTTTTAGCAAAAGCATAATTAATAAAATGTGAAGTTATAACAGTATAACCTTTTTCAAACGCATCTGCTGTCGTTAAATAATTATCCTCTCCCGTATTTATTATTATATCACTTAAATTTATTATCAATCTTGAAAAATATTGATCAATAAAAGTCCTAATAGGATTAATATCTCTAAATAATATTCCATACATACTATCGTTAAGTAGCATATCTAATCTTTCAATAGCAGCAATGGCAGCTATTTCAGGCATACATAAACCCGAAGAATAATTAACTAACATTAAGTACCTATCAGACATATTCTTATCCAAAGTCTCTCGCATCAATCTAAAATTAGCTTGAGTAGCAAAAGTACCACCATAACCTTCAGTAGTATATCCTTCAGGTACATAATCTATTAGACTTTGAGCAGAGGACCTAATAACAGCTATACAATCAGCCCCTTGCTTTACAGCAGATATCGCTTGAATAGCATCCTCAAAGATATTCCCCGTAGCTACTATCACATAAATCCAAGGTAACTTAGGATAACCATACTTTTCTATTAATTCTTCTCTTCTTCTCCTTTGATCCTCTATTACTTTAATCCCATTTAAAGCTATCTTATAAGCTATTTCTTTATACCTTTCTAAATTATTAAAAAAATCTTTTAATTCAGATTCACTAATAATTTTCTTTTCATTAAAATAAATATCATCTAAAAACTCTTTTATCTTATCTAAATTAGATTCCTCAGATCCATTAGAATTATACTTAGAATACAAGTAAGCATAAAAATAAGAAGCACCATATTCTATTAAATTAAGTTCTTTTAATTTATCAACTAAAACATTAACATAAGGGACTCCCTCTTTATTAGCCCCATTTAGTCCCATTATTCTTAATGTAGCTCTTTCTATACTAACAGTAGATCTCTTTTTTATAAACTCAATAACATCATCTACAATTAAATTCGCTACTTTTAAGGATTTCTCTAATAATGTTTTATCAAAATTTAATGAAGGAAACCTATTTTCTTTTATTAGTTTTATTAACTTATTTTCTTGACTAATGTTAGACATAAATTAAGCTACTTTAATTTATATTAACACCTTTAAAAATACATCCACAAATATGTAGTCTTTTTAAAGTTAAATTAATTTTTAAATAACTCTTTTTTTTCAGTATTTCCCATTTCATCTTTAATTATCAAATATAAATTATATCCTTTATTTTTATATTCTAAATCATAAGGCATTAATCCTTTAAAATTCCAAATATTAGCAATTTTATTAATTAATTTTAAAGGAATCTCAAAAGAATTATTACCATCATCAATAATCAAATAAACACCTACTAAACTATTAGAATCAATTTTTATATTAATGATATCATTTCTAATTTCATAGGAAATAATCTTAAATTTATCGTAACTTATATATAAATTAAATTTAATTTCTTGAACAAAATAATTATCAACATTAGATAATTTATCATCAATAGATATTTTAAACTCATAATAACCACTATTTTTAATAATATCTTTTAAATTAGAAAGATTTAGTTCAGTATTTTCAAAAGAAGGATTATTAAAATCACAAGGATTAGCTTTAACAATCTTAGTATCCACTAATCTCCAATTTTCATTTTGTTTATTATCTTTTTGATTATAATCCTTAACAAATAACTTTATCGTTAAAACATCACCATCAAAATCTAAATAAGAAATATTTAAAGGATTATTAATAGATAATTTTTTAAATTCATCACTAACAATAACAAAAGGTTTCCTATTATTTTTACCAACTAATCCCTTTATAGAATAAACTTCACTACCTTTATAAAAAATTAACTTATATTGAAAATATCTATAAGATCGCTTTAAAGAATAATCTTTAATATTATTAATCCAATCAGTCCAGGTGTTATCAACAATAGGAGAATTACCAAACCTAACATATAAATCCACTTTACCTTTATAGTTTAATATTATATCATTTAAATATTTATCATCTGAAGAATCAAAAACTTTAGAGATATAAGTTCCATTAAAGTTATTAAAATCATAAAAACTAAAAACAGTCTTACTATTATCAATAAAAGCTAAAAATATATTATCTTTTAAGACAGCTGTTTTAATTGGATAAGAAAATAAATCAAAACTAAAAATCTTTTCCCAATTTAAATTCAAAGTTTTCTGATACTCTTTAGAAATTATACCTAATAAATCTTTCTTATTTATTCTATAAACTTTAGTATTAACTGAATTAACCAATATATAAGCATAATCTTTAAAAGAAAATATATCAGCAATAGAAGTGTTATTATCAAGAGAAAAACCATCATATAACACAGGATTATCAAAAATATTCTTATCAAAAACGAATAAATACCCCTTAGATCCAGTACCTACTAATAAATTACTATCTAAAATATACAAAGCAGTAATATTTTCCTGAAATGTATTAAATGTTTTAAAAAAATAATTATCTAAATTTAATTTTATTAATATCCCGCCATAACTACCAGCATACAAAAACCCATCATCCACCACTAAATTAGAAATCCCTAAGTATGGGAATTCCATAATCTTTAATATCTTAAAATCCTTTAGATCAAAAACAATTATTTTAGAAGGAAAACTAACAGTAGAAACTATTAACTTATCCTTATAAGTAACCAAGTCACAAATAGGATAATCTATATTATATTTAAATTCAATATTACCATTATTCAAATTTATTTTTAAAATATTACCTGAATAATCAACAGCTAATAAATAATTATCATAAGCAATAGCATTAGAAAAAATGTAATTAAAAACATACTCACTAATTAAATTAAAATTATTATTAAAAATACTCACATAAGTCTTTGAATTAGATAAATAATTTAACCCAATTAAATTGTTATTCTTATAAGCTAATACCTTAAAAAAAGTTTTATTAACTATAAACCTATTAAACCTTGAATTATATTTTAAATTAGAAAAATAATCAATACTAACTCCATCCTGATAACCCTCTATTAAATCAGAATAATTAGATAAATTAATAATATTATCAATACTAAACGATTCTTTTTTATTTTGATTATTAGAATTGGTTTTATTTTCACTAAAATTATCTTTATTCTCATTATTATACAGAGTATTTTGAATTTCTTTAAGTATATCCTGATTAGTATCTTTATAATTAAAACTAATGTGATTATTCTTATAAACATTATAATAAAAATCAATTAAATAATCTAAAATATTGGAATAATTTTTTATTTTTTTAGAGCTAGAAGAATCAGAATAAGAAGAAGTAGTATTAGATGAATTAGTATTAGATTTCTTTTTTTCAGTTTTAGAGATATTCCCATTAACATCAAAACTAAAGAAATCCATTCCTATTAATATTTTATTTATATCTCTCTTAAAAATAACAGGATAATAAGATAAATAAATATAAGGCAATCCAAAATTAAAATAATTTTTTAAAATTTCTTTATAAGTTAGAGGTACAAATTTTTCATCATCAGTTAATACCCCCCATAAATTAGTAGAAATAACTCCAACTATACTCTTAGGATTAGAATTAATAAAAACATTAGCATAACTAATAAACTGTTCAAAATCTTTAGGAGGTAAAATCGTTATCCCTAATTTATCAAATAT
>JAPYWL010000008.1 GCA_028276365.1 Deltaproteobacteria bacterium
ACTCAGATAAAGATAATTTAATTGATAAAAGTAGATATAGTTTTGAGGTTAATGTTAATTATTTAGGTAATACTTTGGTTTCTGGTAGTGTTTTAGAAAATATTGTATCTATTCACATAAAGAAATCATCAATAAAAGAGGCATTTTTTATTGAGAATAAAGAGTTATTAAGTAATTTATTAAATAAAGTAGGTTTTAAATTAGGGAATTATCTTGTTGAATATATTTTTGATCCTAATGTAGATGAAGGGGTTAATATTATAACTTAAACTATGGAGAATGTAGAAAATAAGGAAATATCTAAAAAAGTAGTTTCTGCTGGTGGTGTGGTTTTATGGAAACATGATAATGATATTTTTGTTTGTATTGTTAAAAGAAGAAATAAAGGGGTATGGATTTTACCTAGAGGTAGGATAGAAAAAAATGAGCATATGGAAGAAACAGTTATCAGGGAAATAAAAGAAGAAACAGGCATAGAAGCTACGATAATAAAAAAAATTGGTATTATTAGTTATTCTTTTTATTCTAGTAAAGATAAGGTTACTTATAATAAAGTGGTTCATTTTTATTTGTTAAGATTAGATAAGCAGGAAAATTTCGTACCTAATCAAGAAATAGAGGAAAAATTATGGGTGCCTTTAAACAAAGCTAAAGAGATCTTATCTTATGAAGCTGAAAAAAATATCATCGATAAAGTTATTGAATTTATTCATAAAAACGAAAATAAATAATAATATAAATCAAAATTCATGTTCATTCGCAATAAATTAAGGAGTTAATTAGTTGATATGGAAAAAGATTTTATTGAGATAATTAATTCCTATGATTTTATTCCTAATAAACAAAAGATAATTGAGAGTATAAATAAACCTAAGGATATTTATTTTAGGGTTAATGTAATAAAAGATAGTGAAGAAAAAATTTTAAAAGCATTAAAAAGATATAATATAGATTACACTAAGGTTGATTTTATAGACGGCTATTATAAGTTGAATTCGAATAATAATCAATTAATTGAGTTATCAAAAACTGTAGAGCATTTATTTGGGTTTATCTATATCCAAGAAATTAGTTCCGCTATTTCTATTGATACTTTATTTAAAACTATATATGATAAAATATCTACTAAAGATAAGTTAATAATAGTAGATTTGTGTGCTTCTCCTGGTGGTAAATCTATTTTAATTGCTGATAGATTATATAGGAATGATAAAAAATTATTCAAAAATTTGGTTTTGATTTCAAACGATATAGGTCAAAGAATAGAGAATTTATTAACTAATATAATTAGATTAGGGTTGTTAAATGTAATTGTAACTAATTGTGATGCTAGGTTTTTCCCAAAATTAAATGAGAATGTTGATATAGTTATAGCAGATGTTCCTTGTTCTTCTGAATCTCATATAATCGATAAAATGTATTATTCTTCTAAAAAACATCCTAAATTTATTAACAGAATTACTAATATTCAAACGGATATCCTACTTAGAGCTTATTCTATCTCTAACAACTATATCATTTATTCTACCTGTACTTTTAATTTACACGAAAATGAAGAAATAGTTGATAATTTACTTTTTAAAACTAAAAATGTTTCTATTTTAAAACCTGTTTTAGGTAAAGCTAATTTTGAAAAAGGGGTTGTTAAATACAATGAAATTACTTTTAATAAAGAGTTAGAAAAAACTGTTAGAATTTATCCATATCATTATAATTCAGGGGGTATATTTTTTAGTATTTTATCTAAAAATGATCCTTATGAAAGCTTAAATGATACTGTATCCTTTGCTAATTTGATTGATATTAAAGAACTAAACGAATTTTTTATTGTAAATAATAAAGTTATATTTGATAACTATTTGTCCCATTTTGGAATAGATTTTAATATTGTTAATGATTATATATTTTTCCAAAAAATTAAAGATAAAGGAAGAGGCAATCTAACAGATTTATTAAAAGAGGATATTTATATAACATTATTAAAGAGTTACCTAAAGAAAGAAAAAGGGCCTTTAAAAGTTGAAACTTTTGGGATAAAAGCTTTTAGATATGTAAAACCAATTAATTCCTTTAAAATTACTTCTAACTTACTTTCTATCTTTTCTAAATATATAACAAAAAATTATGTCTCTTTAAAATTTGATTTAAATTTATTAATAGATTTTTTACTTAGAAAGAAAATAGAGTTAAAATCTGAATACTTTGATGATATGGATATTGGTAGTTATCCGTATGTAGCTGTTAAATTTAATGACTTAGTTATTGGATGTGCTTTAAATTATAAGGATTATATTATTAGCGAAATACCTACAAGTAAAGCTAATTTCCTTATTTCTGCTTTAACTAAAAAATCTTAAAAAATACCATTTTATATAGCAAATAATTTTACATAGCGGATTAATATAAAATATGAAAACGGCATTTGTTAGTGGAAACGTTAAAGGAATAGGAAAACATATTACCTTTAAGCTAATAGAATTGGGTTTTTATGTACCTATTCATTATAATAAATCTCAAGAATTAGCTATTAATCTACAAAATGAAATAAAAGAGAAATACAATATAAAAGTAGATTTATTTAAAGCTGATTTAACTGATTATAATCAAACTAAAAACCTTATTGATTGTTTTATAAAAAAATATCAAAAATTAGATGTACTGATTAATAATGTAGGGGATTATTTATATAAAAATTTATTGGAAGTGAGTTATGAAGAATTCAGATATATAATAGATTCTAATTTAATGACTGCTTTTGTTTTAACACAGGGGTTTTTAGATTATATACAAGAGAGTATAATATTTATGGGTTTTGTTGGGAGTAATAATATAAGGGCTAATGTAAATACTACGGCTTATAATATTGCTAAAACTGGGGTTTTAATTTATGCTAAATCCTTAGCTAAATTATTAGCTCATAAAAATATAAATGTTAATGTTATTGGGTTAGGTGTAGCTGAAAATTCTATAACTAAACCTATTAATGAAATACCTTTTAAAAGAACTGCTACTTTCCAAGAGATTAATAATTTAGTAGAATTTTTGTTAAATAATAAGTATATAACTGGTCAGTTAATAGAGTTAGCTGGGGGCTGGCTACTTTAAATAAAATAAATAAAATAATTATCTTATGTTTTCAAGAAGAAGCACTAAATTTTTTTTCATAATTGCTATTCTTTTCATAGCTACTCTATTTTTTTTTATAAATTTTAGGTATTTTAACTTTGAACTAAATTTCGCAAATTTTTTTAAATTACTAAATTTTATACAAAACGATAAAACAAAGAATGATAACCAATCAAATAAAAAATATAATGTGATTTATAATAATAAGATTTATCTTAATGAGAATCTAAATTTACTAAAAGATTATTTTTATCAAGCTTTTAATGAATATAATCAAAGTAACTTTAAAATAATTTATTCTGAAATTCATAATTATTCAATTTTGACCATATTAAAAAGAGTTAGTAAGGCTAATTATGATAATATTTATGTAGAGATTTTACCAGTTATTAGATTAAAAAAAATTGATAATTCTATAATAAAACAGGAAGCTAAAGTTTATTCTGATTTACTTTATAATTCTATTTATTTAGTTGATAAAAATTTAAAAAAGGAGCTAAATTTAAAGGAACCTATTAAAATAATTGTCTTCGATTATAATAAAATCGCAATTGAAAAATAGTCTTTTAATTCCCCTATGGGTAAGCTAAACGCGTATGTTGTATATTTACTCCAATATAAAAATTAGGTAAAAAAATAAAAAATCCTTCATAATAAAAAAAACTGTTGATGTGAAATAGAATAGTTTTTAAATAGTAAATCTTAATTTAGTTTAATCTAAGCAAAATTGAAACTTATTTTCTATATTATCCCTAACAATTATATTTAAATTTAAGTTATTTTAGATAATAAACAAAATTTGCTTTACTTGCGTTATGAAATTTAATTAGTTTTTCCTGTATATATCTTCAAAAAAATATGTATTAAGCTCCTTTTCTTACTTTCTTTATATTTTCTCTTAATAGGATTTTTGGGCATTTCCATTTCTATTTCTTACCTGAAAGTTAGTAGCTTTTTGAAACAGATTTTGAATATATAAAACCTGATAATATTTAGAATAGGTGAAAAACATTTTTATTCAGTTAGGAAATTGTTTTTTTACTCTAAAAACTTTTTATCTTTTATATTAACAATTTATTAACAAAAAATTGGGGTTATATTTTTTCAAAAATTTAAGATAAAAATAAAAGGTAAAAAGGAAAGGGAAAAAATTATGGAAATAAAAGATTTAATAAAAAAAGAAGAACTGGATTCAATAACTGAAAAGGAATTATACGATATACCTATATTAATGGGTATGCTAATAGGTGGTTTTCTCCCTTTATTGGTTTTCTTTATTATATCTAAAAAAATAGATAACTTATTTTTATTAACTTTAATAGTATTTTTGGGACCAATTATATCTATTGTATCAAGTATATTAAGTGGAATAATATTTAATAACCTTGTTTATAGTAGGGATTCTCAAAAAAACATAAAATTGTGATAAAGTGTAAAAAAATATAAATATGTTCTTCTATTGATATTAATAAAACAAATGTTTTTATTAACTTTAATTATGCTACTAATCAAGATTTAGAAATAGATAATTCTATAAAAGAAAAAGCAATTGATTTAAAGGATTTCTTATTTTTACTCTAAATTTTTTACTTTAAATCAAGTGATCATTAATAGTAGCCTGTTTTATATAAGAATAAGGTAAATTGATAATTTGGGAGAATTTATTAAGAGGAGCATATCTAATTGAATTATAATTAAAGATCTTATCAGGATAAAAAGAGATTATCTTTTTTGTATTAGAAAAAGCTGCTAAATGACAAGCTCCTGTATCAAATCCTATAAAAACATTAGCTTTATAGCATAATCCAATATACTCAGTTAAACTTAATTTTTCTATTAAAAATATTTTATTATCTTTTATTTTATCAAATTTTTTAAATTCTTCTAAGTATTTTAATTCTAAAGGTCCAAAAATTATAAATATATACTTATTTAAACTAATAAGCTTTTTTATTAAACCAAAATAATCATCTATTTTTAATCCATTAAAAAAAGATTTATAAGTTATATGTAAAATAATGTATTCCTCATTAATAGGGTATTTTTTGCTAAGTTCTTTTATTATATTTTTTTGAATTTTTGAGTAAAAAAAAATAAAATTTTCTAAACTATAAAAACTAAGAATATCTTCTTTTTTTAAAATAGATTCATTCTTAATTAAATTTTCCAATTTAAGGATATAATAAATCAAATTAAAGATGTTAAAAATTTCATTATCTAAAATAGGATTAACTTTTTCAAAAGAAATAGTATTAGTAAAAACTTTTAATATTAAATTAGCTAAAATTTTATTTTTATAAATGATACTATATTTTTTTTGGGATTTTATAAATATAATATCTTTAAAGAACTTAGCTATAGGACCTAAAAAAATTACCCTATTAAAAAAACTATTATATATCTCATTTTTAGTTAAAAATCTAAGATTTTTTAATTCATTTTCAAAAAGATTTTCTAAAAAATCGCTATATTTAGAATAAAAAAATATATTAAGATTTTGTATATTTAGATCATTTAGAAATTTTAAGGTGGGGATAGAAAAAAAAGTATCACCTAATCCGTCTTCCTTATATATTAATATCCTCATTAATTAATTTTCATTGATTTTTATAGATTAAATAACTCTTATAGATCAAGTTCTTCTAAGTAGTTATATCTAAAATTATATCCAGTATTTAGTAAGAAATTAGGTTTTATATTTAAACTAATTAGCAAACTAAAGGGTATTTCATAATATTTTCCCATTAATAATTTTGTAATTAATTTGACAAAACTTCTTGGGATTTTTATAACCAGATTTATCGGTAATTTCCTATATTTTTTTATTAAAATTTTTAAGAATTCAGAAAATCTTAAAATATTAGGATTAACTACGTTAATTGGTTGTTTAATGCTATTTAAATTGTTATTTTTAGTATAATTAATTAAAAACTCTATAATTAAAGGGATTTCTTTAGAATATATCCAAGGTAAAAAAGGATCATCGAATGTTAAACCCAAACCTAAATAAGAATTAATTTTTAGCATCTTAACAAACAAAGCATCCTTATCTAAAACCACTCCTAACCTTAAATTAAAAACGTTACTACCTTCTAATTCATGAGTTACTTTTTCCCATTCAAGACATAATTTAGACATTAATGAAGAATTTTCTATATTATTTCTTAAAAAATATTCTTCATCAATTGGTTCTTCTATATCAATTAAATTAGAGTAATATCCAATAGCAGAAGCACTAAAAAATATATACGGCCTTTTGCTAATACTATTAAATATATTTACTAATTTTTTATTAAATTCTACTCTACTTTTATAAATTTTTTCATACTTTGATTTATTAATATATCCAAAGATATTTTCCCCTACAAAATTAAAAACTATGAATTCTTTATCTTCAATTGAATTAGTATTAATTATTTTATTTATTAAATCTGTATTTAACTCAGAATATTTTATAATTTCAATATTGTTAAAATTGTTAAAAATGGGATCTAAATTTGATCTTCTGGTAAATAAAAAAATCTTTTTAAAATAATTTAAGTTAGCGAAATGATTAAATATATTAGAACCAATTAGCCCTGTAAATCCAAAAAAAAATAGATACATCTTTTTATTATTTACTAAGATTTATTATAAAATATTATAAAAATGCTTTTCTCCCTTTTTAAATGTTTATTAGAAATTATCAAAAAGGAATTTATTAATAGTAATTTTTTTAAATCCCTTATTTTAAATTATTTTATTGTTTTTTTAAATAATTTTGCAAACTCCTTGTTTAAAGCTTGATGGATTTTTTAAGCGTTCTCTAACGTTGTCATCTATCAGAGTATTATTTAAAGGCTTAACATATAAGAGTTCTATAGTTAGGTTCCTTATTTATCAGGACAGATACACTTATATCCCAAAATAATTACATTCTCAAGTTTTTAGCAAATCTTGTTAGAGTTAAATTTTAGGATGAATTTATTTAATACCTAACCAATCAGCTACTTTGGATGCGATTTTTTCACCTATCATAGATCCTCCAGCGGCTCCAGCTATAGCGATTGCTGCTCCAGCTACAGCACCTATAGCGGTACCAATACCTGGAACTACAGAACCTGCTAATGCACCTGCAGCTGCTCCTGCAGCAATACCTCCTATTACACCGCCTGCTGTTTCAATAGCTGCTCTTTTTACTGATTTACCTTCATCAATTTTTTCTTTAAAATCAAGTACAGCTCCAATAGTAATGGCAATAGGACCAGCTTTCTTAGCTATAGTAGATGCTACTTTACCTATTCCTTTAGCAGCAGCTTTTGAAATACCTTTTTCAGCTACTTCTTTAGATACACTTTTTACAGCATCCTTAGCTTTAGAAGATATAACTCTTGGAGCTCTTTTTAGACTTTTAGCAGAATCTATTATTTTATCATCTAATTTTGATAGACTTTTTACAGCATCTTTGGCTTTAGAAGATATAACTCTTGGAGCTTTTTTTAAACTTCTTGCTCCTTCTACTATTTTATCATCTAATTTAGATATATCTTTTTTTGCTTCTTCAATAAATTTTTTTGCTTCAGATTTAATAACCTTAGGAGCTTTATCTTTTAATTCTTTAGCTTTAGATAATATTTTATCATCTATATCAGATAAGGCATCCTTAATTTTACTTTTAGCAAATTTAAAAGCTCCTTTTAACCCCTTTTCTTCAACATACTTAGCACTTTTCTCTATGATTTTTCCTTTTTTTTCGATAGCTTTTTCTATAGCACTTTCTTTTGCTTCTGAGGTTAGATAACTTCCATATTCATTGCCATTATTGTCATTTTTTTCATTTTCTTTTTTATTTATATCTAAAGCTTTCTCAAAATTATTTTTTAATTTTTCTTGAATATTAATTTTTTCAGTATTAGATTTTTTTAAGTTATTTTGAGTAGTACTTTCTGTTTTTTTGACATTATTTTAATTATTGCTGCTTGATTTATTGACATATGTTTTATCTTGAGGGGAAATTGAATTATTATTTATAGAATTATTTCTTATTGTGTTCATAAATATAGCTCCCCTTTATTAATATAGTTAACCTACTAATTAAATATTCAAAAATAGTTAAAATTCAAGAATTTTTAGCATTTTTTAACATTTTTTTACAAAATTGAGCTTATGAAGAATAATTATCTTTAATTAAATGGTTTAATATTTATTTAAAAAAACTAACTTAATCTACTTTTAAAAATATATTAAACTTATCTTTTAACGTTTTACCTTCTTCGTTAGTTATAAATGTTAAATCTAAGGAATTGAATTTTAAGTTTTCCATTTCTTTCATATTATCTATAATAAAAAATATGATCTTTAATTTAATTAATTTCGTTTAGAATATATTTTTTAGTTAAGGTATTAGATTTAAGGAATTCTTGATAAGTATCTTGAAAAACGATATATCCTCCTTCATCTGCAGCTTTAGGACCTACTTCTATTACATAATCAGCATTCTTTATAACTTCTATATTATGTTCTACTATTACAATAGTTGCTCCCTTATTTAGCAATTGATAAATAACATTTAGAAATTTTTGGACATCTAAATAATGTAATCCCGTAGTAGGTTCATCTAAGAGATAAATAGTTTTATTAACATTTCTTTTAGATAGTTCATAAGCTAATTTAATTCTTTGACTTTCTCCACCTGATAAAGACGGAGAAATCTGACCTAACTTGATATACCCTAATCCTATGTCATCTAAAAATTTTAATTTCTCTTCAACATTTTTAAACCCTTTAAACACATTAATAGCTTCTTTTACAGTTAATTCTAATACATCATAAATACTATATTTATTATCAAATTTAACGCTTAATGTTTCTAAATTGTATCTCTTACCATCGCAAGATTCACATTTTATATATAAATCAGGTAAAAAATTCATATCTAATTTAATAAAACCTTCTCCTTTACATTTATCACATCTACCTTCAGGTAAATTATAACTAAATCTACTGGCATTAAACCCTAATCTCTTTGATTCAGGTAAATTAGCAAATATAGATCTTATCTCATCAAATACTTTGGTATAAGTAGCAACTGTAGATCTAGGGGTTTTACCTATAGGTTTTTGATCTACATAACTTACTTTACTAATTTTTTGCTTATCAAATTCTATATCTCCATAAATCTTTTCATCAAATACACTAATAACCTCTTGATTTAATTCAGAAGCTAATTTATAATATAAAGCATCTAAAATAGAAGTTTTACCACTACCTGATACTCCCGTTATAACTGTTAATCTATTTAATGGAATCTTTATAGATATATTTTTTAAATTGTTTAACTTAACATTTTTTAAATATATATAATCTTCTTGATTGAATTTTTTAACATAGTCTTTTTTAATGTTTTTTACTTTTTCTTTATCAAATAAATATTTTAATATAGGACTATTTAAAAATTTTTCATATAAATTTAAAATCTCTTTTTTAAGTAATTCCGGTAAATCTAATATTTTTAATATTTCTTCTAAATTTCCATTGTTGTTATACAAAGAATTTAGAAAGTCAAAATTAAAAGTATTAAATAGTTCAAAATATTTATTAAGGAAATCGGAAAATAAAAGATACCCACCATTTTGCCCACCTTCATATCCTAACTCTATTAAAAAATTAGCGTTCTTAATTACTTGTTTATCGTGTTCTACAATTATAATTGTATTATTTAATTCTTTTAGTTTTAAGATGCTTTTAATAACTTTATCTACATTATAAGGATGTAATCCAATAGTTGGCTCATCTAAGACGTATATAATACCGGATAACTGAGCACCTAATTGTGAAGCTATTTTAATTCTTTGGGCTTCTCCTGAAGATAAATTAGAAGCAGTCCTATATAAATCTAAATACCCTAAATCTAATTCAATTATAAAATCTAACCTTTTTATAACCTCATTTAATAAATTTTGTACAATTTCTTTTTGTTTTTGAGTTAATTCTAAAGAATTAAGGATATTTTTTATTTGACTAATTGGCTTAGAGGCTAAATCTCCAATACTATAATACTTTTCATCATTTGTTTTTAACTTAACACTTAAAGCTATTTTATTTAATCTATAACCATTACATTCTTTACATTTAACTTCAAAAACTAAATTAGATAAATCAAAATCGTAATTATAATACAATTCATTAATGAATTCTCTAATCCCTTCAAAATTAGAATCCCCATAAATAAGTTTCTCTATTTTTTCTTTATCAATATTTTTTAGAGGTTTATTAATATCAATGTCGTTAGCATAGCAAAAGTTCCTAATTTTTTCCCACCAATAATTTAATTTATACCAAGAATATTGGTTTTTAGGAAAAATTTTAATAGCTCCTTCTTTTATTGATAAATTATAATCTATTATTTTATTTAGATTAAAATCAATAACATTTCCTAAGCCTTTACATTTTTCGCAAGCTCCTAAAGGGGTATTAAAAGAAAATAATCTCCAACTTATTTCAGGATAACTAAAACCACAATTATAACAACTAAAGCTCCCTGAATATAATAAATATTTATCATCTACAAAAATCTTAACCAATTTCTGCTTTTCTTTATCTATAGATAGTTTCAAAGTAGTATCCATCGCTAACGATATCGAATTTAATAATCTACCTTTATTATTTTCATTTACTATA
This sequence comes from Deltaproteobacteria bacterium, assembly GCA_028276365.1. GTDB lineage: Bacteria > DRYD01 > DRYD01 > DRYD01 > DRYD01 > CAKZQG01. The sequence goes on from JAPYWL010000008.1 coordinate 10,786, forward strand.
AGATTATCTACTATGACATCTATATTATGTTTTTCAAATTTATTTAATTCAATTTCATCATCTATATCAAATTTAATACCATTAACAATAACCTTGGTAAAACCCATTTTTTTAATTTTGTTTAAAGTGATTTTATGGTCTCCTTTTTTATATCTAATTACAGGAGCTAAGATTGATATTTTTTTATCTTTGTAATTTAGAAGGATCTGTTCTAAAATTTCACTTGGCTCTAATTTAGATATAACTATATTACAAAATGGGCAAAATGGAATCCCAATAGAGGCATATATTAACCTTAAATAATCATAGATTTCAGTTATAGTCCCGACAGTAGAACGGGGATTTAAATTTTTAATCCTTTGATCAATTGAGATAGTAGGTCTTAAACCTTCTATTTTATCTACATTAGGTTTTTCTAATTTGGTTAAAAATTGCTTTGCATAATTAGAAATAGCTTCTAAATATCTTCTTTGTCCTTCAGAATATATAACTTCATAGGCTAAACTACTCTTACCACTACCAGAAACTCCACATATAACCGTTATTACATTATGCGGAATTTTTAAATTTAACCCTTTTAAATTGTTTTGCTTTACATTTGTTATATCTATAAAACTTTGAACTTCTGGATCTTTAAAAAAATTTTCTTTATAAAATGGAATATCATTTTTTAGAATAAAACTATTATCTCTACTCAAATTAGAATTTATCCTTCCCCCGACAAAACTTTTATAACTTAATGAAATTTTTATGAAAAAATTATTCTTTAATTTATATAAGCTTAAATTAAACTAAGTGTAATAGGGGTAGACCCGTATGTTTCAAGTACTAATTTAGATGGAATATTATTTTCAGGGATCTCAAAAACTAAGGTCCCAAAATTCATACCTGATGGTAATAAAACCTGTAATATATAACTACTTAACCCTTCTATATATTCATATTTATAGCCTTTATCATCATATAATACAAATTTTCCTGTGTAAAGCTGTACTTTATTAGATAAATTTTGTTGAGAAACTGTTAAAATTACAAATTTGAATCCTTGTTTAGGAGTATATAATCCTTTTACTAATTTTGATTCTTTTAGGTCACTAACAGTTACTTTAAATTCTTCATTACTAGCACTTCTTGGTATAAAAACAGTTGGAGGTATGGTAATTAGTTGTTTATTAATTTCTTTGGATTTATTATTATCATTTTTGTTATTATTATCATTATCAATAAAGGGGATTTCATATTTTTTGGTATTATCATTTTTATTTATTTTATCATTAGAATTAGTATTAGAGTTTTCAATTTTTAAATCAGCTTTGGAAGTGCTTTTTTTATAACTCGGTTTGTAAATAGTTATACTTCTATTTACTTGATTCCATTTAATTTCATAGCCTAATGGAACTAAAACATCTCTTAAGACAATTAATAATTTATTCTTATAAACTACAGCTTTAGTATATATTCTTAAATTAGAAGCAATAAGTGCTTTTTCATTAGGGTCCCAATAAACAGGTGTATCTAATATAGCAGACAAAACTTGCGTATCTACATAGGAAATATTATTTAAAATATATGCTTTATATGAATTATTATCATAACTTAAATTTGCCTCTACATTAGAAAATACTTGAAATTTTAATAAATACAAATAAAATAGAAAAAATACAAGACCTATAATTAAATAATTAAATAAATACTTTACTAAATATTTTTTCTTAAAAAAAACATCCTTAAAGTTATACATAAAATAACTCGACCCCTTTTATATTTTTTTAGCTATCCTTTATTAAAACTTTAATTTATTATCTTTAGGTTAAAGTTTATTTTTTTATATTTTCTATTTAGTTTCTACTAAATCTACTTTTTTAGAAGATAATTTAATAGTAGCATGTGCAGCAGCTAATCTAGCAACAGGTACTCTATAAGGGGAACAACTTACATAATCTATACCAATAGAATAAGCAAATTCAATACTCTTAGGATCTCCACCATGTTCCCCACATATACCTGTTTCTATATTTTTAACTTTTTTAGCCTTTTCTAAGCATATTTTCATTAATTGACCTACTCCTTCAGTATCTAAAGTTTGGAAAGGATTAAATTCTAAGATTCCATGTTCAAGATAATATGGAATAAACTTAGCTTCAGCATCATCACGAGAGTATCCAAAAGTCATTTGAGTTAAATCATTAGTACCAAATGAAAAGAATTCAGTATGCTCAGCGATTTTATCAGCTATTAATGCAGCTCTTGGTACCTCTATCATCGTACCAAACATATAATTTATATTAACTCCTTCTTCTTGTAAAACTTTTTTGGCAACGTTTTCTAAACGTTCTTTAACGAATTTTATTTCATTAACATGTCCAACAAGTGGTACCATTACTTCAGGGAAAACTTTAATTCCCTCTTTATGAGCTTTAGCAGCTGCTTTAAATATTGCAGTAACTTGCATCTCATTTATTTCTGGATAAACTATCCCTAATCTACAACCTCTGAATCCTAACATTGGATTAGCTTCTTTTAAATTTTTAGCTTTAATTAACATCTTTTCATATTTTTCTACTAAATGAGTTTGACCTTTTTCTTTTGCTTCTTTTATTAATTCATTTAATATTTCTTCTTTAGGTAAAAACTCATGTAAAGGTGGATCTAATAATCTAATAACTACTGGATAACCTTTCATCTCTTTAAATATATTATAAAAATCTTCTATTTGCATTAATAATAATTTATTTAATGCTTCTTTACGTTCTTCATAATTACTAGCTATAATCATTTCTTGCATAACAGGTAACCTATCTTCTGCCATAAACATATGCTCGGTCCTACATAATCCAATACCTTTAGCTCCATAATAATAAGCTTTAGCAGCGTCTTCAGGAGTATCAGCATTTGCTCTTACCCCTATTTTAGCCACTTCATCTGCTAATTCTAATAACTCAAAGAATTCTTTAGTAGGATTAGGATCAATTAAAGGTACTTGACCTAAATAAACTTTTCCTGTAGTCCCATCTATAGTTATTACATCATATTCTTTAACTACAATATCATTAACTTTAAATAATCTATTTTCTAAATCTATTTTAATTTCTTCAGCCCCAACTACAGCAGTTTTTCCCATACCTCTTGCTACTACAGCAGCATGACTAGTGTTACCTCCTCTTGAAGTTAAAACTCCCTTAGCTCTGACTAATCCATAAATATCATCAGGATTAGTTTCAGGTCTAACTAAGATAACTTTTTCCCCTTGTTCTCCTAAAGTAGCTGCTAATTTTGAATCAAATACTACTTTACCATAAGCTGCTCCTGGAGAAGCATTTAACCCTTTAGCAATTGGCTTTTCTTTATAATTTGGATCAACTTGAGGATGTAGTAATTTTTCAATTTCATCTGTAGAGACTCTCATTAAAGCTTCTTCTTTAGTTATTAAACCTTCTTTATAAAAAGAAACAGCTAATTTAACAGCAGCAGCTGGTGTTCTTTTACCATTCCTTGTTTGAAGCATATATAATTTCCCATCTTCTATAGTAAATTCCATATCTTGCATATCTTTATAATGTTTTTCTAATTTTTCTGCTATTTTTAATAATTCATCATAAATATCTCCCCATTTTTTCATCATATTTGCAATAGGTTCAGGGGTTCTAATACCTGCTACTACATCTTCCCCCTGAGCATTAACTAAATATTCCCCATATAATACTCTTTTACCATCTATAAATTCAATATCTCCTGTAGAAGGATTTCTACTAAAAGCTACACCTGTAGCAGATTTATCATTTAGATTACCAAATACCATTGAAACTATATTAACAGCAGTTCCCCAATCTTCTGGAATATTATATAATCTTCTATATTCTTTTGCTCTTTCATTATTCCATGAATTGAATACGGTTCTTATTGATAATTCCAATTGCTTATAAACATCTTGTGGAAATTCTTTATTATGTTTGATATATTCTTGTTTATATAATTCTATAATATTTTTTAGATCTTGAATATCTAATTCTATATCAAGTTTTTTATTATGTTTTTCTTTATAGTGATGTAGGATATCTTCAAAAGTTTTAATACCCATAACAGTAGAGCCAAACATCTGTAATAATCTTCTATAAGAATCTAAAGCGAATCTTTCATTTGTAGCTTTAGCTAAAGATGTTAAAGTTTGATCATTTAGTCCTACATTGAGTATAGTATCCATCATTCCAGGCATTGAAGCAGGTGCTCCTGATCTAACAGATACAAGTAAAGGCATATTTTCAGTATCTCCAAATTTCCTATTCATTCTTCTTTCTATCTCTTTCATCGATTCTTTAACTAATGGCATTAATTTATTAATAGTTTCTTCTGGATTATTTAAATATAATTTACAAACTTCAGTAGTAATAGTAAATCCTGGTGGTACAGGTAATCCTAAATTAGTCATTTCAGCTAAGTTAGCTCCTTTACCACCTAATAATAATTTCATATCAGCTCGACCTTCCTCAAAGAAATAAATCCATTTACTCATATTAATTTCACCTCCTTAAATTATAAATATTAATTTCAGAAACTTCTAGCATTAGTTTGTAAATTAGTTATGTAATTATTAAAATCATTTAATAATTTTTCTAATTCTTCTATATTGATTTCCATTGTTTCAATTAATTCCTTTTTTTCATTATCATCAGCTAAATCTCCAAATAAAGCTAAATTATTTTTAATATCAGCTAAAATGCTTAAAGTATTTTCTATTTTTTCTAATAAAACTATTACTTCTCCTTCTTTTGGTAAATTTTCTAAGCTTTTATAAACGTTTTCAAAATTAATAACAGAATTATTAATTAGATTAATAAATGCATATAAAAATTTAGAATAATCTAAATTGTTTAAATAATTTTCTTTAAATTGATTAAATACCATTTTTATGGTAGATTGAGATTCTATTTTAGGTTTTATTAACTTGGAATTACATTTAACACAGTATTCATTATAATATTCATTTTCAAATCCACATTTAAAACATACTATTTTTTTTGCTTCAAATATTTTTTCTATATCCTTATAATCATTAATTATATTTAATAAAATGGGTTTTATTTTGCTATCAAAATATAGCCATATATCTACTAATAAGTCTTTATTTTCATAATCAAGAAAATAATTATTTATATTAATTAAAAGTTCATTAAACAAATCAATATTATCTAAAACTAACTTATCATAAGGAGTAAGCAAACTATCTTCATTTTTTTGTAAATCATTAATAATATCATTTAAATAAGAATAAAAATTATATAAAGATACTATAGGTAAATCTTCTGAATAGACTTTATAGATTATATCGTATAAATTTTCAAATATGCCACTCCCTTTTAATTCTTTAGAATTATATGTAATATGAATTTCTTTTTCTAATTTATCCATGTAACTTAAAATATCATAGAATAAATTAGCCCATACATTTAATATTTCTACTTTATTAGGATAGTTATTCACTATTTGTAAATATAAACTGCTAATAAAATCTTTTATTTCATTTAATTTTTGATTTATATTTTTATATAACTCGTTTTTGATAGATTCTTTATTAAAGATTCTGGTTATATAAATTTCATACCATTTAAATGCATTATCAAAAGAATCTTTTGTTCTATATTCATATAAGTTTTTTAGGGTATTAAGAGATATATTATTTTCATAAAGCCAATAAGAATAAAGTATAAATTCAAACCAAATATTAGCAAAAGGAATTCTTGTTAGAGAAACATCTTTTGAAATAATATAATATTCATAATCACTTATTTTAGTATCTACTTCTTTAATATATTCATCTATTTCTTTTATTTGTTTTGTATAATTATTGGCTTTACTTAAAATTGTTTTATCTTCTAAGGAATCTGTTACTTCTTTAAAGAAAGAGATTATTTTTAAGGTATTTTCTTTTAAATCTTGTCCTAATAAATCTCCTCTTATTTTTAAAAATACTTCGTAATATTCTTTTAAGTCATTTAATAGAAATGTTATATAATTACTATGAGTTAAATCTAATTTATCTAAAAAAGATTTTAAAACAATTAGTTCCCATGATTTTAATTCATTAGCAGGTAGTAAATGAAGAATATTATTTAAATAATTCAATAAAAATGACAAATTAGTTAATAAATCATTTAATGATGCTAAAATATCTGATTTTTCAGAATTAGAAATAAGTAAAGACAACTCTTTGTATTTAATTATATTTTCAAATAAATTTAAAATTTCTTCGTTATTTATTTCCTTAAAAAAAACTATTTTAAATAAATCAATATTTTTTTTTAAAATTTTTATAAATGAATTATAGTTATATTCAAATTTTTCTAATAAATTGGAATAAGGGGGATTATCTGAATTTATGAAAAAAAATAAATCACTTAAGTATATAATTGATTTATTTAAATAGAATGAACTTTGTTCCAGATCAGTTTTTAACATTAAAGAATACACCCCCTCTTTAAAAAATAAAAAAGATATGATAAAAAATCATAAATATTTGAAATATTAATATTTTATGCTAAGAGATCTCTTATTTTTTTGAAAGCTTCGGGATAATTTTCAATAATATAATTCCTCAATTTTCTTCTTTTTGCATATAATTTTAAGAGAGTTCTATAGGATTGATTATCCTTAGGGTTTTTTTTATGATACTCTTCTAAAAGATTTATTCTGGCATTTAATAATAAAAATTGAACTTCAGGAGAACCTGTATCCTTTTCGTGTCTTTGAATTAATGACATTATTTTTTCTTTTTCTTCTTTTTTTAACCCCATAATTTCTCTCTCCTTATTTTTTTTTGAAATTTATTTTTTTAAAATAGGAGGTATTTTGATATACATTCCTTCATTTTTAGTATTAACTTCTAAATAATTTTTAACATCAATTTCAGTTTTAGCGTTACTCATTAAAAATTTAGTATCTCCTAAGTGCTCATTATAATATATTTCTACATCTTTTGTATCAATTTCTTGAAGTTTAGAAAAGAAATCAATAATTTTAACAATATCTTTGTGTATAATTTCTTTTTCAGAAGGCTCTAAATATATATGAGCTAATTCACATAAGTAATCTATATCAATATTTATAGTACTTTTCATAGTGTTAGGTTTTTTAAGGGGATGCCGGAGGCCGGACTCGAACCGGCACGGAGCTTTAACTCCGGGGGATTTTAAGTCCCCTGCGTCTACCTATTCCGCCACTCCGGCTTTTATCATTATGTCCTTCTTATAATTCTATTCTATATCCTTTTTTTTTATCCTCTTTTTTTATAATTTAAATTTTGATAATAAATTTCTAAAGATATTATCATCCTTAAAAATTAATTTAAAAACATTATCCCAATTTATATTTTTAGATAAAATATAAGAATAAGCATTTTCTCCCATCTTTTTAGCTAACTCTTTATTAGAATATAACCTATCAAAAGTTTCAGCTAAAAGTTTTAAATCATTTTCTAAAATAAATCCATTATATTCGTTTTCTACAAACTCAGTAGGCCCTCCTGAATCTTTTAATGTTATTAACAATTTTTTAGAATAAAAAGCTTCTAAAGTTATATATCCATAATCCTCATCATAAGGAACAAAAACCACTGCTAAAGCGTTCGCATATAATTTTAATTTCTCTTCTTCTGGTATATACTTATCTATTATTTTTACTTTAGAAGATATTTCACTATCTTTTAAAAGAGGTTGAATATGGTTCTTAAAATACTTACCTTCTATATTGCCAGAAATAATTAACTTAACATTAGTTTTAGTATATTTCATAGCTTGAATAGCTAAGTGTTGTCTTTTAGAGCCAGTTATTCTACTTGGAAAATAAATATAATCCCCATAATCTTCATTATAATATTGTTCATTATTAAATAAGGGAGGATATATTATTTCTACATCTATATTATTGAATTTTTTTAATCTATTAGCTACAGTTTTAGAAATAGCAAAAACTTTCTTTGCTTCTTTTAACGCTTTATTATCTATTTCTAATACTTTTTTTCTGAATTCAATATTTTTTTTATCTTTTGTATTTAATGGATTAAATTTAGTATCCCATAGGTCATAAAGGTATCTTAAATGGTGCATAAACCAAATAACTTTATTATCATGTTCAACTACATAACTAAATGGCCTTGAACATATTAAAATATCTCCATAATTAAATTTCATTTTTTTTAATCCTTCTATTTGATTTAAAACTAAATTATGATCATCACTAAAAGGAACTAAAATGCTATCAACTAAAACTTCAGGATAATATTCTTTTATCTTTAAAGATAACCAATTAATAAAATTTACATTTCCACCATAAATGAAAGGAACATATGTAGATAAAATCAATATTTTTTTATACATATTTAATTTATTTTTGAGTTTAATTTTTCATTGAATTTAATTTTTCATAAAGAGATTTTAAATCTTGTTCCAAATTATTAAGTTTTGTTATATTTTTATTTATATTTAAATCAATATCTACTAAAAAAACCCCTTCCTGTTTATTGTCTAATTTTAGTAAATATTCGGCTTTAGGGGAACATATAACAGATTGTCCAATAAAACTTAAACTTTCTCCTTGATTTTCTTCTTTTCCTATTCTATTAGCGGTTATAGTATATAATTTATTTTCTAAAGCTCTAATAGGCATAGCTAAAGGACAATAAGGTAATACTAAATTAGAAGGATGGGCTATAATATTTGCCCCTTTTAACATTAAATTCCTTGAGATTTCCGGAAAATACCAATCAAAACAAATCATAACCCCTAACTTTACTAAATATTCTTTGTTTTTATCATCTTTAAAAACTATATCAAATACTTCTAATTTATTTCCAGCTTCAAAAATTAGTTTTTCTTTATAAAACAAGTTAATTTTTCTATATTTTCCTATATACCCATAAGGACCAACAATTATTGCAGAATTATAAAAATTATTTCCTTCTACTTCAATTAATCCACTTACTAATACTAAATTGTTCTTTTTAGCAATTTCTATCAAAAGATTACTAAATTCTCCAGTAGGTATTTCTTCTGCTAACTCTTTTATTTCAGACTTATCTAAAAATAAATACCCTGTATTAGCGAGTTCAGGCAAAACTATTAGTGCATTTCTTACATCTTTAAGGTAATCTTTTATAATTTTATAGTTAAGTTCTTTATTTTTAAATTTTGGATAAAATTGTAAAACCCCTACTTTCATAATACTTTCTTATTTTATTTATACTTAATAATAATTAATTACTAAAATAAAATGTAGCAAAATGCTATTATCCTTATTATAAGCTTCTTTTATTTCTTGCTTTTCTATTTGGATCTTTATATTTAAAATATTAGCTATTTCTTTAATAATAAGTAACCCTAATTTACCCTTAGATAAGTATAAATCATTATTAGCTTTAATTATTTCGCTTATAATATTATAATTCTGTAGAGATGTTAAATTCCCTATTTTAATTAAAAGTTCATTTTCATTAAAACTTAAATCTAAAAGTACTTTTTTATTAAGAGAATATTTATAGGCATTATCAAGTAAATTAGAAAGTAATTGTTTAAATAATTCTAAATCAATTAGTATATTCTTATTTTTTAATTCTTGGTTATTTTCTATATTTTCAAAAATAGCTTCGTTATTAAAATCTATATTTTCTGAATATTCTAAGAAATTTACAAAGTCATTAACGAAATTAACAAAATCAATTAATTTTATTACTTCCATTTTAGCTATTTTTTTTCCTAACTTTATTCTACTATAATCTAAATACCTATGAATCATGTAGTTTATTCTATCTAATTCCAAAAGTATAGAATTAATTTTATTTTTTATATCGTTTTCAAGATTTTTAGTAAGCAGAAATTGTAAGTTAGCTTTAATGGAAGCAATAGGAGTCCTTAAATCGTGAGATACCATAGCTAAAGCTTTATCCTTTAATTCATTTAAATTATAAAAATCAGTTATATCGATAAAAATCCCTATCCTATTTAAATTATTTTCAAATACTACCATCTTAAAATATGATTTATCATACTTAATTATTTTATCATTATTTAATTCTATATCAGTTAAATTTTTTAAGAAAAACTCCTTTAAATCTTGATTTAAAGGTTTATTTAAATAAATAATTTTATCATAACTATCTACTATAATAACAAAGAATGGAACATTATTAAAAATTTCTTCTAAAATCTTTTTATTTTGCTCAATCTCATTAATATATTTAACTAAATACTCTTTCATTAACTTTATTTTAATAAATATATCTTTTAGTTCATCATTATATTTATAATCTATATTGTAATCAAATTTTCCTAAGGAAACATTAAAAACAAATTCCTTTATAATATTGATTCTTTTCTCAATTAGATTAAATATTAGAATAGATAATAAATAAGAAAAAGGGAAGCTAAGTAAAATAATAAAGATAGCCATATAAATTAAATCTTTTCTTATTTCTTTAATAAAATTAAGATTCATTTCAATAGCAAGCATATAATTGTTAAACGGTAAAAAATAGGTTAATATATAATCTTGAAAAACTAATTTTTCTTGGTTAAATGTAATTGATTTTAAGAAATTATAATCTACATTAAAAAAAACAGGATAATAGATTATAATTCTATAATCTTTGTCATACACAATAAAATATGTATACTCAGGTAAATTAGAAAATAAATAAATTAAATAATTTTTATCTATATTTTCTAAATTTTGACCTGTGTTGTTTTTTAAAACATCTAAAATATTGTTAGCTATGTATTTTATTTCTTTTTTTTTGCTTTCAACAAAATAGAAATCCCAGAATTTCACTACAAAAAAATTATTCAAAATTAAAAAAATGATTACTAACAGCGCTATATAAAATGATACTATTTTTTTCATTTAGCCTTTTTATATAAAAATCTTTTTTATCTTACTAAATAAAGTAATTTAAATACCATATACTCCTTAGCATTAAGATTTTTATAATTAATAAAGTCATCTTTTAATTTAGAAATTATTTTTAATTGTGTACTTTGGGGAATAAATTTTTTATTTGATTTTAGATCGCTAATTTCAAGATATAAATAAGAAATAAAAGCTAAGGGATAAAAATAACTATAAATTAAAATTTCACTATTCCAAGAACTTGTTATAAAATATGAAGATAAGCTTTTAGGTAAATAATCTCTATAAGGATCAGTAAAAAGATCTAATAAGCTATTAGGTAGAATATTTTTATCTAAATAATATCTATAGCAAGCTAACATAATATACCTTTTATTTGATATAAATACAGCTACTTTAGCATCTTCTTGTAATTTTGAATAATAATAATAAGCCATTAAAATTAAAATTAATACAATTATGAAGCTTATCATTACTTCTAAAACGCTATATCCCTTTTTTTTCATTAATTTTAATTTTATTAAAATACTTAGTATATTTCAAAATAGAAATATCCTATATTTTCAAACTCTTTTGAATTTATTTCTTTATCTTCAAGGATTTCAATTTTAGAAACCTTAGCTAAAGAAGGACCTACTTTTATATCTTCAATTAAATAATTTATATTATCGTTATCTCCAATTAGTAGTGCTTCAACAGTAGAATCTGGTAGATTTTTAGCGTACCCAAAAACCTTGAAAACATCTGCTTTCCTTTTTATAAAATATCTCATACCTACACCCTGAACTTTACCATATATCTTTAGTTTTACATATCTCATATTTTTCTCACCTTTTTATTATCTATATATCTATATCTTTAAAAATAAAAATATCTTATTAACAATAAATAATACAATAAAAGCAATAAATAAGGGTAAGAAAGTAGCAATTGAAGTCCATTTAATAGAATTAGTTTCTTTATAAATAGTTAATATAGTAGTGGAACATGGATTATGTAGTATAGAAAATAAAATAACTAAAATAGCTGTTTTAAAATTCCAACCATTAGCTATAAAAATCTCATAGATGCTTTTAATGTTATCTAATTCATTAAAAGTTAAATTAGAAGTATATAACATAATTAAAGAAGGGACTACTAATTCATTAGCCGGTAATGAGATAATGTAAGTTAGGATAATAACTCCATCTAAGCCAAATATTTTTCCAAAAGGATCAAAAAACTTAATAAGGTAAGGAGTAATATGAAAGTAATTAATTAACCATACAATTCCACCAACAGGAGCAGCCATATATACTGCCCTTAATAAAACAAATATTGTTCTATCTATTATTGATAGTTTCAATATACTTAATATGTTAGGTTTCCTAAATGGAGGTAATTCAAGAATATAAAAGCTTAAAACATCTTTTAAAATAGTCTTAGATAGTCCAAAGGATAATATCATTGTAAAGATAAATCCGATTATAACTGCAAAAACTAAGGTAATAGCAGTAATTAAAGATCCTAATAAAGCATTTGATTTATAAAATATAGGAGCAATAAATAAAGTGGATAGTAAAATAAGCAATGGCCATCTACCATTACACGGCATTAAATTATTCGTTATGATAGCTATTAATCTCTCTTTAGGAGATTTTATTATTCTCGTAGATATAACACCAGCAGCGTTACATCCAAACCCCATAGCCATAGTTAATGCTTGATTCCCTGTAGATCCTACTGCCTTAAATAAATTATCTAAATTATAAGCTATTCTTGGAAGTAATCCTAAATCTTCTAGTAAGGTAAAAAGTGGGAAAAATATTGCCATAGGTGGTAACATCACACTAACAACCGAACTTAATCCTTTATAAACTCCATCTATTAAAAAACTTATAAAAACATCATTAAACTTAAGAAATTTTAATATGCTTCTTAAAATATTTTCTATATACAAAAAAACAGAAGCTAATATATCACTAATATAATTAGCTCCTATTATTGTTATCCATAAAACTAAAGTTAATAATAAAACGATAGTTATAAGCCCCCCCAATTTTGAAGTTAAAAACTTATCTAATATTTCTTCTATTTTATTCCATTTACTTTCTCTATATTGGATAACATCTTTTACAATTTCATTTATATTACTATATATATTCTCTATTATTTGATCATTAATGGAATTATTATATTCTATTCTTTTTGAATCTATTTTTTTTAAAAACTCATCCATTTAGAAATGCTCCTTTAATTATAGTTAATCTCTATTATAATTTTAGGTTTTATTAATTTAAACCCTTTATAAAAAATTAAAAAAGTATTTCTAATTAATTTGAAAAGGTAAATAAAATAAATTATAGAATTTTTAAATAAAATTGAAATTGAAGAATAGGTAGGTGATAGAATGTCCTTAGAATTAATAGCAAAATTAATGCCATTACTTCCATTATTTGCATTCTTTATAGTAGCTTTATTAGTTTTTCTATTTGAAAAAGCTAAATATTCTATGGATGAATTAAAAGAGTTCTCTTTTTATACTGAAAAACCTAAAAATAAGCTTCCTAAGGAAATTTATTCAAGTATTACAATTTTTGCTATTCTTATCTCTTTTGTATTTACTGTTATTTTAGCTTTTAACTTGTTAAATAAAGAGTTTCAGGTATTTAACTTATTTAGTTGGGTTATTCTTGAAAATTATACAATAAATATTGGTTTTCTTTATGATAATCTCAGTTTATGGGTAAGTTTAATGGTAACTTTTGTAGTATTAATGATACAAATATATTCTACTGGATATATGGAAAATGATAGGGACTATCCAAGGTTTTTTGCTTATTTAAGTTTATTTACTTCAGGTATGCTTATAACCGTTTTAGCTTCTTCACTAATTACTTTGATAATAGGATGGGAAATTATGGGATTATGTTCTTATTTATTAATAGGTTATTGGTATCATAAGGATAGTGCTTCTTTTGCTGCTAAAAAAGCTTTCATTATCACAAGATTAGGAGACTTAGGTTTCTTATTAGCTTTATTTATATTAATTTCAAATGGAATTAGTTTAGATATAATCCAGTTGAATAATATGGAAGTAGTAAAAACATTATCTATATTAGTACCAATAGGATTAATGATAGCGGCTTTTGGTAAGAGTGCTCAAGTACCATTACATGTATGGTTACCTGATGCTATGGAAGGCCCTACTCCTGTTTCTGCTTTGATACATGCTGCAACTATGGTAGCAGCTGGAGTATATTTAATAGCTAGACTATATCCAATGTTTTATAACCTAAATATATTGGGTATTAAGATGGTTTATATAGTAGGATTTATAGGAGCAATTTCTGCATTTTTAGCAGCTACTATGGGAATTGTTAATAGAGATATAAAGAGAGTATTGGCTTATTCAACTATGAGTCAATTAGGGTATATGTTTGCAGCCTTAAGTGCTGGGGTATATGGTGTTATAGCTGCTATATTCCATTTGATTACTCACGGATTCTTTAAAGCTCTTTTATTCTTATCTGCTGGAAGTGTTATAACAGCTATTGAAAAAGCTCATCATAAAATTACTCATGAACATCATAATAACAATGATAATGAACATAGTAATGAATATAATAATGAACATAATAAACATCATCATATAGATCCTAATGATATATGGATTATGGGAAATCTTAAAGAATCTATGAAAATAACGTTTATAACATTTACTATTGGATTTTTAGCTTTAGCTGGATTATTTCCATTAAGTGGTTTCTTCTCTAAGGATGAAATTTTAAATGTATTAATTTCTAATAATTATATTTTCTTTTTTGTTTTTACGTTTATAACGGTATTATTAACATCTTTTTATATGTCAAGAATATGGATAGTAGCTTTTTTAAAAAAAATAACTAAAAATGAGCATGAACAAGTAAATACTCTAAACTATGAATCAGTTCAAGAAATTCACAAAAATATTAAAGAATCACCTTTAAATATGACTATTCCTTTAATAATATTGGCTGTATTTTCAGTAATATTAGGAATAATTAATTTACCATTTGATTTTATTGTTAATAAGCACTTATTTGCTGATTCTATAAAAGAAGTGTTTAAAGATTTTAATTTCACAGAAAAAGAATTACATTTTAATATAGGTTTAGTTGTATCTTCTACATTATTACTTTTTATAGGATTGATTTTAGCTTATGTTATATATTATCCTCAAAGGAATAGGATTATACCTAATTTATTTACTGGAATATATAGGATTTTGGTAAATAGATATTATTTTGACGATTTTTATCACTTAGTTAGTAGATATGTAATAAGGAGTTTTAGTAATTTATTAAACTATATTGATAATTTAATAGTAGATGGTGCAGTAAATAAAATAGCAAATTATTTTTATAAAGGTTCTGTTATATCTAATACTGTTTTTAATGGCTTGTTCTATAATTATTACGTTTGGATAACAATAGGGTTAAGTTTAAGTATATTGGTTGTTTTATTTACTAAATAAAATTTACTAAATAAAAGTAGAAGTAAATAATTCTTTTGGCTTTTTTGTTGTTAAAGCTTGACTTTTTTTAATTTAAATCCAAAGTTTTATTTATTTATTATTCTTAAATTGTTAGAAATACTGATAAGAAAGATGTTAGATCTAAATGAAAATAATATTTACAAATAGGTATGCAACCATTTATAATTAATTATTTAATAGAGATGTATGAAGGAAGTTGATTCGAAATGATATAAAAAAACACTTTATGCTTTATTATAACCCTTTTAAGTAAAATTTAAAAGTAATTTTTAGCTAAAAACTTAATGACTAAAAAATTTAGTATCAGATTATTATTAAAGATTATTTTTTAGAAGGTTTGACCAATACCTACTGCTAATTTAGTTTTTTCGTTAGATATAGCATAATCTACTCTTATTAATCCAAATTGAGGAACAACAAATCTAAGGCCTACTCCATAATCTAAGCCTAATTTACTTAAGTCAATTGATTCATTAGGTTGAAATGCTTTTCCTATATCAATGAAAGTGGCTCCATAAAGGTTTTCTATTTTTTTTGAAACTGGAAATCTGTATTCTAAGTTAAGTAATATTGCTTTAGATCCTATAAATCTATTGAAATCGTAGCCTCTTAAAGTATCAGATCCACCTAAGGTATATTGATAAACGAATGGGATTTTATCAGTAGCTAATCCCATAAAAAATCTTGTTGCAAAAACTTTCTCATTCTTTAAATTAAAGTATTTCCTAAATTCAATACTTATTTTGGAAAAACTATCTAAATTCCCACTGTTTTTTAAAAAAGCTGATGTATCAACTGAATAAAAGATACCTCTAGTAGGATAAAATTCGTCATCTCTTGTATCTTTTGAAATATTTAATCCTGTAAATGAGTAAGATCCTTTAGAAGGATTTATAACGTAAGGGTAAGTTTCATCTGGGGTGGGAGAAACCTTAAAAGTAGAAGTACCTAAGGAAAAAGAGTAAATCATATCTTTGCTTATTAATCTTTTTCCAAATGAAAAGGATATTGAACTTCTAAAATCTTTATATAATCCAATAGTTAAGGGATTATTAGATACTATAGCTCTTTGTTTAAACAGTTCGGTAAAGTAAGTGGAAAATGAATAAAAGTAATCATTTTTTAGAGAAAATGGATCTGAAAATGAGAAGGATAAGCTATTAATTAAATTTCCTCTTTCCCAATTTAAATATACTTGTTGCCCTTTACCTTTGTAATTTAATTGAGATAAAGAAATATTACCAGCAATACCTCCTCTGTTACTACCAGGTAATCCCCCAAAACCAGCTCCTACTACTAATTGTCCAGTTTGTTGTTCTTCTACTTTTACTATCATTATAACATTACCAGCTTTAGAACCCCCTTTAAAATCTATATCAGCGTTTTTAAATAATCCTCCTAATTGTAATTTCCTTAAACCTTTTCTTAGTTTATATATATTTATTACTTTTCCTTTTTCTAAGTTGAAATGTTTTTCTATAACATAGTTTTTGGTTTTAGTATTTCCTTGGACTTCAATGTCTTCTAAAACAGCTTCATAAATTTCTAAAACTATTGTATCTTCTTGTATATCAGATCTGATATCGGCTAATAAGTATCCATTATCTTGGTAAAAATCATATATATTTTTTAAGGATTTTTCTAATTCATCTTTAATAAGTGGCTCATTTAGTTTTATTGTAATTAATTTTAATAAGTCTTTTTCTTTAAATAGTGTATTTCCTTTTATTTCTATTTTTTTAGGATATATAGCTTCTTTTATAAAGAATATTATTTTCCCATCTGAAGTAATTTCTAAATCTTGAACATGATTGGGAACACCTATGTATCCCTTTTTATTGTATTCTTCGTTTATAATTTCTATATCTTGTTTTATTATATTGTAATTAAGTATTTTACCAGGTCTTGTATTAATTAATTCTATTAAATCTAAACTGCTTAGTATTCTATTACCTTTAAATTCTATTTTATTAACTAATGGGTTCTCTGTTATTAATAAGATAATATTTACTTTATTATTAGGAACCTCTTCAAATTCTACGTTAATATCGCTAAAATATCCCATATCATAAAGTGATCTAATGTTATCTCTTAAATCTTCTATATTAAATATATCTCCTTCTTTTATTTTTAAATTTTCTTTTATTATATCAGAAGAAATAAATTTATTACCTTTAATAATAATTTCATTAACGTAGATTTTTTTAGTAGTGTATAATTCTTTATCAACTTTCTCATTTAAATTATATATTTTATCTTGTGTATATAATTGAGATATTAAGGTTTTATATTTTAAAGGTAATTTTTTGGGTTTTTGTGCAAAAGAGTCTAAATTAGAAAGTAATACTAAAGCAAGAGCTAAAAATAAAACGATAATAAGTTTATTTCTAAAATTGTAAAAAAAAATCATTTTATAGTTCCTCCCTTTATCCATAAAAATTAGCCTATTTCATATTAAAAGTTTTTTTTATTATGAAGGATTTTTTATTTTTTTACCTAATTATTATATTGGAGTAAATATACATCCTTCCTTAGTTTAGCTTACCCCTAAGGGAATTGAAAGTAGAATAAATTAGGGTAATTTAGTTTTTTTATATTTTTATCAATATCTGATATATTTAAATTATCAAGAATTAGAGGCTTAGAAAAAGGTGTACCATGTAGATCTATATTTATTATTTTTCCATCAAAATGATAAAAAGGTTCATTGGTTTTTGAGATTTTAGTATGCCCAACAATATAATGCTTAATTTTATTATTGATAAATATATCTTTTATTTGTTCAAATTCTGTAGGTTTAGTATATTTTCCATTAAAAGCATCTATGCCCCATATTTTTCTTGACCATAAAAACTGATTGATTAAATATTCGTCAACATAATCTAAGTTTTCTATATTGTTAAAATCGTTTAAAACTTTAGTTAATATTTCATTATCATCTGGAAAGGTATGAGAAAAAAAGATTAATTCATTTTCTAATTCTACTTTTAAGTATAAAATTAAATCTTTAAGAAAATTTAGATTTGTGATATTATCAATAAAAATTGAAATATTATCAAAAGAAGAAATTGTGTTTTTACCACCTTGGAAATACCAGTTTAAAAAATTGAAATATTTTTCAGAGAAAAAAGTATCTGGAGATTCATAGATTGGTTTATATGGGTTTTCTGAAATCGTATTTATTAAATTATTTAATTCTTTTTCTTTATTTTGAACATCCTTGTTTTTAAGGTAATAACTAAATATGAAATCTAAGGCTTTAAACATCATGTCTTCATGATTTCCTACTAGAAAATAGAATCTATTTTTATACTCTGGGTGATTATAAATTATATTAATGGATTTTAGAATTTTAGCAGTACCTTTAATTAATTGATTTTTATTTAAATTTAGTGGATTTTCTAATTCTTCTTCTCTCCAATCTACGTAATCCCCTATAAATACTATGATTTTATCTTCTAAATTTTTAAAATCTATTTTTAGGGATTGGTAATCTTCGGGATTATTTTCTATTATTTTTAAAGTATCAGTTTCTTCTAATATTCTTTTAAATTTATAGAAATCCCCATGTAAATCTCCAATAGCAATAATTTTCATAAAAAACTCCTTTTAATTTTTGTTTTTTATTAATTTATATAGGTATTTATTAAATTGGCTATATTTAAAAGAAACTTATCTTTAAAATAATTACCAATTAATTGTACTCCTATATAAAAATCATTATATTTAATAGGGATATTTAAAGAAGGTAAACCACTTAAATTTACGCTAACAGTATATATATCACTTAAATACATTTTTATTGGATCATTTATTTTTTCACCTATTTTAAAAGGTAAAGTAGGAGAAGTAGGCATTATAATTAGATCTACTTGATTAAATATTTTTTCAAAATCTTTTTTTATTAAGGTTCTAACTTGTTGAGCTTTCTTATAATAAGCATCATAATATCCGCTTGATAAGCAAAAAGTTCCTATCATTATTCTCCTTTTTACTTCCAAACCAAATCCCTGACCTCGAGTTATTTTCATTAAAGTTCTTGTATCTTCTATTGGTTCATTATTGAATTCTTCTATTCTTAGACCATATCTGATTCCATCATATCTAGCTAAATTTGAGCTTGCTTCACTTGAAGCTATTATATAATAGCAAGGTATCGAATAGCTTAAATAAGGGAATTCTATTTCTATTATTTCACATTCTTTTGCTAATGAATTTATTAGTTTATTTGTAGCATCTTTTATAGTTTTATCTACTCCTTGATCATTTATTATTTTAAATGGGATACCTATTTTTAAGCCTTTTAGAGATTGTAATTCAAAATTGGGTTCAAAATCTTCGTTAACAAAATCTACATTTATATCTTTATAGCTAGTAGAATCTTTAGGATCATAGCCTGCTATAACTTGCATGATTAATGCTAAATCTTGAGGATCTTTAGCCATGGGACCTATTTGATCTAAAGAGGAAGCGTAAGCAACTAACCCAAATCTTGAAACCATACCATAAGTAGGTTTTAAACCGTATATGCCAGTAAAAGCAGCAGGTAATCTAATAGATCCCCCTGTATCTGAACCTAAAGCTAAGGGTACCATATCAGCACTAACTGCAACAGCACTTCCTCCACTAGAACCCCCACTAACCCATTCTAAATTTAAGGGATTCTTAACTACTCCGTAATAAGAATTCTCATTAGAAGATCCCATAGCAAACTCATCTAAATTAGTTTTACCCACTATTATAGCTCCATTATATATTAGTTTTTCTACTACTGTTGCATTATAAGGTGATATATAATTACTTAATATTTTAGAAGCGCAAGTCGTAGGATATCCTTTTAGGTTTATATTATCTTTAATAGCAACAGGTAAGCCTACAACAGGTGTTAAATTCCCCTTATTTATCATCTCTTGTGCTCTTTCTACTTGTTTATTTATAAAATCTTCATCAAATACTGTTATGAATGCATTTAATATTGAGTTTTTGGTTTTTATATTTTCTAAATATTTATCAGTAATTTCTTTAACACTAATCTTTTTAGTTATTAAATTTTTAAGAATTTCTTTTGCTATCATAATTTCCACCTTTAGCCTTCTTTTTTATCTATATTCAATATCGTTTATATTTAACCTCTTTATAAATAAAAAAATTTAAAATAAAAAGGAATAAATAAAAAAAATAAAGAATTTTTTCATAATGAAGCAGATTGAAATACATTAATTTTAACAAATTCTTATTCTTATGAAAATAGTTATTCAAAGAGTAAGAAAATCATATGTAAAAGTTAATGATCAAATAGTTTCAGAAATAGGTAAGGGATTAAATATATTAGTAGGTTTTAGTAATGAGGATAAGGGAGGTAATGTACTTAATAAATTAAATAAAGCAGTAGAGAAAATAATAAATTTAAGGATATTTGAAGATAGTAATGGAAAAATGAATTTATCTGTTATGGATGTAGATGGAGAGATTTTAGTAGTTTCTCAATTTACGTTATATGGTGATGTTTTAAAAGGTAGAAGACCATCATTTGATAGATCTCTTAATAAAGAAGAAGCAAAAAAGTTATATGATGAGTTTGTTAAATTATTAAAGGAAAATTATCCAAAAGTAAAAGAAGGGATATTTAGTGCTAAGATGGAAGTGGGAATAATAAATGACGGCCCCGTCACTTTTATTCTTGAACTATAATTTATAAATAAATTACTTAAACTTACATATATTTTTTTAATATTTTATTATTAGTTTGAAATACATAAATAGTATGGATTCTCAGGTATTTTTATTATTAAAACATATACTATATAACAGGGGATTTGATGAAATAGAGGCAAATCAGTATCTTAATGATCATTTTGAACCAAATATTTTTATACCATCAATTAACGATAAAACTTTCCTAAATTTTTTGAAAATAATAGAGAAATCTAATAAAATACTATTAATTGGTGATTATGATGCAGATGGGGTTATTTCAACTTCTATTTTAAACATAGCTCTAAAAGCATTATCTAAAGATGTAGATTTTTATTTACCAAATAGATATACTGATGGATATGGATTAAATATTAATACTCTAAAATCTATTAATAATAAATATAAATTGAAAAACTATGACTTAATTATTACAATAGATAATGGAATATCATCTACTAAAGAAATAGAATATTTAGTTAATAACGGTTTAGGGGTTGTAGTAATAGATCATCATATTTTACCTGAAACTTTACCTAAAGCTAATTTGATTATTCATCCATTTATAACTGATTTAAAATACAAGTATTTATGTGCTTCAGGCATAGCTTATAAAGTAGCTTCCTTTTTATTAAATTATACTAAAGATAACACTAAGTATGAATTAGAAAGAGATATTTTATATTTAGCAGGTATTGGTACTTTAGCTGATGTTGTACCACTTTTAGATGAAAATAGAAGGATAGCTAAGAAAATGCTAAATCTTAGTAAAGAAAATAATTATATGCCATTTGTTTTAAAAAAATTATGGGAAAAAATAGGGTATAAATCTTTTCCGTTATCTTCTTTTGATTTCTCTTTTATATTAATCCCCAGGATAAACGCCCCTGGTAGGATAAGTTCTGCTAATATTATATTTGATTTTATTTTATCTAATTATTTTAATATTGATGAAAATTTAATAATCCAAAAAATACAGGAAATAGAAAATATAAATAAGCATAGACAAAAACTCCAGGAAAAACTCTATCAAAAAGTTATTTCAAATATCGATAAAAATAATTATCATAAAAATGAGTTTATAATTCCTGACTATATTGAGGATGATATAAGTTATTTAGGGGTTATGGGAATAGTGGCTGGTAAGATTGCTAATGAATATAATAAGCCGTGTTTAATTTTTATTAAAGTTAATGATACTTTAAAAGGTTCTGTTAGAAACCCTATAGATGAGTTAAATATAACTGATGTATTTTTAAGTATTAATAGAGCTAAGCAGGATATAATAAAGAAGTATGGGGGGCACTCTAAAGCTGCAGGTATTGAAATAAATATAACTAAATTTCAAGAATTTAGAAATTTAGCTAATTTAAAATTAGTTGAACTTTATCAAAAATCTAATATTTCCCCTAATATCAAAAGGGATTCTAAAATAGCTATTAATTTACCCTTTTATTTTTTTGATTCATTCTTAAATAATTTAGAAACTATAAATGAGATAATGGAACCCTATGGAGAAAAAAATGATAAACCATCTCTAAAAATTCCACTTACTAATTTCTTAATCCAGTATTTAAATACCTTTAATTTTAGTAATGATAAAAAAAATTTAACTATAAAAACATTTAAAAACAACGAAGTTTGTATTAATATTGATAATCCTTTTATATTTTACAAAAAATTAAAAAATTTAGAAAATGATGGTAATAACTCCAATTCATTTTTAGTTTTAAAATTTAAATCTATAAAAAATAACAAGTATAATTTTGATTTTGTTGATGTAATTCAAGGTTCTTATAAACCAAAAACCATTATTTTAGAAATAACTCATTTTTTTAATAATTTTATTTTTTCAAATGAGATATTTTTAATTAATGTTAATTTTAAAACTATTCAAAATTTTATTAATTTTATCAATTCATTTAACAATTTTTATATTATTATAGATAAATACTATTTTGAACAAGCCTATGAATATCTAAAACAATTAGAAAATAAATATTATTTGGCAGATGATATAAATGAATTTAAAAAAGTATTATTTTTCATTTTAAATGATAATATTACCTTAAATGAATTAGCTACTTTATATATAAACGAAAAAATTTATAAGGGACTTTTGTTAATATTAATAACAGATAAAGCAAAGGAATTTTATGAGTTCTTAAAAAATAATAAAGAAAACCTAAATATTAATTTCAATTTAATTTTTTTAAATGCTAAATTATTTTATCCATAGATTTTTTTACCTTAAACTTTAAGAAGTTTTCATTTTAGCCTGGGGATGAAATTCTAAAGACTTGGAAAATTCTAAATACTTGTAAAGGATTTAGTTTAAAAATATCTATTATAAAATATTTCAAATTTGATTTTAAATTTAAGATAAGAATTTAATAGTAGGAATTTGTAAAATATACTTTAAGATATAAATAGATATAGATTAAGCTTGATATAGATTAAGTTAGTATTTAGGGGAGATAAAATGTATTCATTTTATATTAAACCTAATGAGTATCTTCTAAGTGTTAGTCCTATTAGAGGATATTATCATACGTACTATAGGGGATATAAAAACGTAGGGAATCCTGATTATCTTAACATTCTAAAAAATACTTATAATAGTTATCCTGAGACTGTGCTTAATTTAGCTACAAAGGAGTTGGAAGCTGTTTTACTAGAAGATCTTCCACAAATACCAAAATTAATAGGAATTGATCTGTTAGTTGTGTGTGTTATTCCAAGAGCCAAGGCTGAAAATGTTTATTCCCCGACTCAGCTTCTATTTCGGAGTACTGTCCAAAAAGTAATCCAAAATTTCCCTAATTATTTTATTGACGGAACGAAGTATATAATAAGGCACACAAATACGAGAACTACTCATTTATCTAGAAAAATTCCTAATTACAATAACGATGGGCCTGATCCTTACCCTGGTATTACTAAAGATACATGCTATATTTCAAGTAAAGTCTTGGATAAGGATATTTTATTGATTGATGATATATATACACCTGGAGTTAATATAGCTGAGGATGCAATCAACGCTTTGCTAAAGAAGGGTGCAAAATCTATTACATTTTACTGTGTTGGATACACTATTTAAAGTTTAACAAACTTCAAGGAGGCAAGACTATGAAGTTTACAGAAAATGCTATAAATATAATAGCTGTTAGCACTTATAAAGGAATTGGCAAGGCTTGGATAACGAAAAATTTTAGATCTCCTATGTCAGAATTAGAGATTGTGGAATTGTTAAATAGTTCGTCTAAACTTGATTTCAAAATTACAGTAAAGGAATTTATTAATCAAAAGGAATTAATAAAAGAGAAACTTATAAAATTGGAGAGATTTATTGATGGAGTTATTGCTTTAGGAGATGATAATTTTCCACTTCATAGGGGAATTGTAAAGGATAGTGAGAAACCAGTTTGTATTTTTTATCGTGGTGACCTGTCCCTTTTAAATAGGAATAGTAAAAATGTTGCAGTTATTGGATTACTAAATCCGGATGAAGAAATTGAAAAAATTGAAAGAGAATTTGTTGATGAATTGGTGAAAAATGGTGTGGTAATAGTAAGCGGTTTAGCTTTGGGGTGTGACACTATTGCTCACAAACAAGCACTTGAGTCTAATGGTAAAACAGTAGCAATTTTACCAAGCCCACTAAGCGATATTTTACCTAAGAAGAACTATAAATTAGCTCAAGAGATTGTAGCAAGAGGTGGTTTACTTATTTCTGAATACTTAACTATTCATAAATCAAATATGGAATTGCGAGGGCGGTATCAGGAAAGAGATAGACTCCAAGCTCTTTACAGCGATTTAATTGTTTTAGTAGCAAGTTATTCCAAAGACGATATTGGGGATAGTGGCTCAAGATTGGCTATGAGGTATGCAAAAGAATATTCTATACCAAGAGCTGTAATTTATAACGAAAAAAGATTTTATAATAATCCAAAATATAATTTAAATAGACAGATAATAGCTGAGGACCCAAATGTGTATATAGTAGATTGTGAAAATATATCCTCTTCTGTAAGCAAAATACTAAGAATAAAGCCAACTATAAAGTATCAGGTAACTCAGAGAAAAATAGTATAGGGATTTTTTTAATATAGAGATAATTACACAATAAAAAAGTTATGTTAATAAGTATAGAAGAGCTAAAAGAAAAGCAAGGGGGGCTCAAAAAGAATACTTCCTTTTTTTTTATTTTTGTTTTTTTTGATTTTTTTTGAGTTCAATAGCTGGGATTAAAGTCCCAGCAAAAAACCCTAAAAATCCTTTTTGGGGGTTTTTAAAAATGGGCTTGTATTTACCATTTAAAAAATATTTTTCCTAAAAATTAAGTTCGTTTGTATTTTCTTTAAACTTAATTGATAATTTTTAAAATCTATTAATGAATTATCTACATGAAAATTAGTGAAGGTATTGTAGGTTGTATTAGCTAGGGTAATATCAGTAAAATTAATATTTACAAAATTAGAACTAATATAATAGTTAGAGATGTTATTTAGGAAATCTACTTTTAATAATATGTTATCAAGGGATCTTTTGATTATTGAGAGATCAATAATTTTATTGGGAAATCTTAAGACAAAGTATTTTATAATTTTTAGATCTTTATTTACAAATGTTATTAAAATGCTATTAGAATTATATCTTTTAGAATCAAAATTAAGTTTAGTATCAATGAAATCTCTATAATTATTTTTATCAATTAAGCTTAAAACTATAAAGCCATTAAAATAACTATCTTGATATTGGGATAAATAAAATGGATAATCTAAGCTACTTGTACCAAAAATAATAGCTTTATTAATATCTTTCCCATCAAACACTGCTAAAAATAAATCAGTATTTAAAAAATAATTAATCAAACCTATTAGTATAAAATTTTTATCGTTTAATTCTTCATTATAGAATGGATTAACATTTAATAAAAAATAGTTCCAAAATGACTGAAAATAAAAAGTATCTGTTATTTTTAAATCATCTTCATTTTTAAAATAATTAATTAGTAAAGAAAAAGTATTAGAAAAGTTATTGGTATTCGAAAATAATATATAATCATTATCTTTTTTATCAATAAATACTCCTTCTGAATAATTGAGGGTATTTGCTAATAGTATTTGTTTATTATTTGTAAATAAATTTTTAGCTAAGAATAATTTATTTTCTATTGAGCCAGTATAAAAAGAATCGTAAGTATAAGTTATATTTATTTTTTGGTATATGTTATTTATATTAGTATCATAAGCTAATAATGCTTTTAAAGAAAGCAAGATAATTACGATATTAAGCAATAAAATATTAATTTTTGTTGATTCTTTTTTCATTTTTTTGTTTGTAAGTTTTTATATATGAATATTGCTAACTATACCAATGGTTTTGGGTAATGGGAAATTGTAGAAATCTACAATTGTAGGAGAAATTTTTCTTAAGAATGAATAAATTTTAGTAGATATTTTATTAGTGATAATATTTTCTTGACCATAGAAAACAATAGTTGGCTCTATATTTAGCTTTTTAAATATTTCTACTAAATCTACTATTTCTAAATAACCTGCCTGAATTTTTATCAAGCTTAAGCTATTTGTTCTATCTTCATTTATTGAAGTATAGGTATATTTTAAACCATAGGGGTAATTAGTAATTTCTACTGATAAAAATAAAGTTTTTTCATATAAGATCTTAAAATCAAAGCTAGTTTTAATGATGTAAGGCGATATCAGGTTTATATCTTTTAACATAAAGATAGCTATTCCTTTTATTTTATTTTCGTTTAAATATAGAGTTTCATATTTTTTTATAAAATCTTGGAATTTTTCATAAGTTAGTGCTTTACTGAGTTTTTTGTTTCCATTAGTATATATAGTAATCAATGAAAATAGGATGATAGATACTAATAAAGGGAAATATGCCCCTTCTGTTATTTTATGAAAATTTGAGATTAAGATTATTAAATTAGTTGGTAATAAAAATAAAACTAAGATAAAGATAAATATAAAATTTTTATAGTAAATAAAAAATATAATTGCCATTATACAGGATATGGTAATAGTAAGATTAACAGATAACCCATAAGCATTAGCTAAATGCTCAGAAGATTTAAAAAATATTATTGTAAATATAACTAAAAGTAAAAATAAATAATTTATAAAGGGTATATATATTTGATGTTGTATATAAGAAGAAGTGTGAATATATTTTAAGCGAGGAAGAATATTAAGATTAGATGTTTGATAAAACAAAGAGAACATAGCACTTATCATAGCTTGAGCGGCAATTACGGTAGCTAATAATGTTAGTATAACTGTTGGTAAATATAAATATGGAAAACTATCTTTTACCATTAGAAATAAAAGGGAATTATATTCTGTAATTTTATTGTAATTTTGAATGAAGAAAGCAGCTTGCCCAAAATAATTTGTAACTAAGCATATAAAAACTAAATTCCAGGAAAAAGCAATAGATTTTTTATTTAGATGTCCTATATCAGCATACATTGCTTCTACTCCAGTTACTGATAAAAATGCTAATGATATTATCAATAAAAAATCCTTAGGATCTCCTTTTAGCAGCTCTATGATATATATTGGATTTAACGCTTTTAATATATAAGGAAACTTAAAAATATATATAACTCCTATTAAAAATAAAAATATGAACCATATACTCATTATAGGGGTAAATAAAAAAGAAATTTTGTCTGTTCCTTTATTTTGAATACTAAATAAAGTTATTGTTATAACAATAGCTAATAAAATTACTAAATTAGTATTATTAAATAAAGGATTAATTAGTTTAATACCTTCAGTAGCAGATAATATACTTATAGCTGGAGTTATTATTCCTTCACTAACTACTGCTGTAAAACCGAATAATCCTAAAAATGAAACTATATTCTTTAAAAAAGTGTTATTCTTTACCAATGATAAAACATATTCTCTTAGAATTAATTGTCCCCCTTCTCCTTTTTTACTGAGATTCATTAAGATTAGAACATATTGTAAATAAACTATTAATATTAATAACCAAAAAACTAAACTTAAAGCACCTATTATAAGATTAGGATCTCTTTGTTTTAGGATTATAGCTACTGTGCTTAAAGTGTATATAGGACTTGTACCTATGTCACCAAAAACTATTCCTATTGGCTTCAGTTTTTCAATAAAATCTTCCTTCATAATTATTTTGCTTATTTTTTATCTTTTATAGTTGTACCTTTTTATTTAAGATTTCTTTTAATGGATTTTTATTTTAATTCCTATTTAATTTTTAAACATTGAGATATTTTTAAGTTATTATAAAGATTTTTTATTTTTTGTTTTTTAGTTTTTGAATTGCTATTTTTTATTTTTTAGTATTTAATTTTTTAATTATTGTTTTACTTTTAGATTTTAGTTTTTTGTTTATGAGAATTTATTTTTTATAAATATTTTATTTTTTTTTCTATTTTCCTTTATATTTTTAATTTTTAGATTTATTTTTGTAGGATTTTTTTTGTTTGTTATTTAATTTTTGTTTGTTTTTTGGTTGTTTTTTTAGATTGAGAATAATTTTTAATTTATTTTTTGGAATATTTTTTGTTTTTTCTAAATTTTATGGGCTCTAATTTTTTTTTGTTTTTTTAGGGTGTTTTTTGAAATTTATTTTTGAAGGTTATTTTTTGGGTTTTTGATTTACTTTTTAGTTTGTGTTTTTTATTTTATTAGGAATAGTTTTTTTTAGGGAATATTTTAATTTTTTTTAGTTTTTGTTTTATTAAGAATTTTAATTACTGCATCAATAAGTTAAGCAGCTAAATAAGCAGTTAGATATGCTTTAATGTAATATTAATTAAGAAGATAATAATTATCAAAAAATTGTAAGAAGTCTTGATTTTTTAGAAGATGGCAATTAATTTTTAATTGTAGTAGTTAACGATGTTAAAAAAAAGATATATTTAGAATAAGTAAAATAAAAGAAAGTAAAAGTAATTTTAAGATTTAGTTTTATAATTTTAGGGAGTATTTTTGGTAGGTAAGCCCGGTTTTGTCTTTATGGTAGCAATTTGTCTTAAATGCTAATTACTTAGCACTTTTTGCTATTTATCATATTGCTTAGGGTGGGGTTTACCATCCCTTATATCACTATAAGGGATCGTGAGCTTTTACCTCACGGTTTCACCTGTACCTTTAAGGATTTATCTTAAAGGTAGTCTGGTTTCTGTGGCACTTTCCATTAACCCATTTAAAGGTTATCTGGGATTTCCCCAGCACCCTTTTATACTAAGCCGGGACTTTCCTCAGGTATTAACTTAGTTAATACCTGTAGCTACCACCTACCTAAATACCCCCTATTAAAATATTAATTATTTTATTTTTAACAAAAATAACTTTTTTTATTGTTTTATTTTCTAATAAATTTTTGAGTTTAGGATCGTTTTTTATAATATTTAAAACTTCTTCTTGTTCAGAATCAATTTTAACTTGAATTTGACCCCTTA
>JAPYWL010000009.1 GCA_028276365.1 Deltaproteobacteria bacterium
TTTGATCTTCTTTTAATTTTTTTGAATAATCTTCAAAATTTAAAAAATCTTTAGGATAAATATCTTTATATAATTCAACAAAATCATCAAATGTGATTTTTATTCTATAATAAGCATTTATATTAAAGTGGTAATTACATTTAGGACAAACATATAGATTTTCTTCTAAATCTTGCTTAAATATAATATTTTTACATTTTTCACATTTTATCCAGTTATTTGATTTTTCAGATTTAAAAAACATATTTATTTTATTTTTTTATTTTATTTTGTTTTATTTTATATTTTTATTTTTATGTAATTGAATTTTTAATGATTTATAAATACTTAAGTATTACCCATATAAACGACTCTAAGTGCTTCTTCAACGGTAATTATCCCTGCTATGACTTTTCTTATAGCATCATCTTGTAAAGTTTTAAAACCATCTTCTAAAGCTGCTCTCTTTATTTCATTTGAACTACCTCTTCTTAATATAACTTCCCTTACTTTATCTGTTACAATTAGTAATTCATGGATTCCTGTTCTTCCTTTATACCCAGTACCTTTACATACATCACAGCCTCTACCTTTATAAAATACTATTTCTTCTTCAGTATAAGCTAATCCAATATCTTTAAGTGCTTCTTTTGGTGGAACATAAGGTTCTTTACAATTAGAACAAATAGTTCTTGCTAATCTTTGGGCTAATACTCCTATAACAGCAGAGGCAACTAAGAATGGCTCTATTCCCATTTCTATTAATCGGGTGGCAGCTGATGGTGCATCATTTGTGTGTAAAGTAGATAATACAAAGTGTCCAGTTAATGCTGCTTCTACAGCTATTTGTGCAGTTTCATGGTCCCGGATTTCCCCAACCATTATTATATCAGGGTCTTGTCGCAAAAATGCCCTTAAAGCACTTGCAAATGTTACTCCTGCTTTAGGATTAACTTGTACCTGGTTTATCCCCTGGATTTGATATTCTACAGGATCCTCTACTGTACTTATATTTACTGATCCATTATTTAGTTTATTTAAACAAGCATACAAAGTAGTAGATTTTCCTGAACCTGTTGGTCCTGTTACTAATAACATCCCATAGGGTTTAGATATTAACCATTCTAATTTTTCTTTTATATCTGGCATAAATCCAAGTCTATCTAATCCTAATTGAACGGAGCTTTTATCTAGTATCCGCATTACTACTTTTTCGCCATTAACAGTTGGGATAGTGGATACCCGTAAGTCAAAGTCTCTTCCTTCGTATTTAAGGTGGATTTTTCCGTCTTGAGGTTTTCTTCTTTCGGCTATATCTAAAGCAGACATTATTTTTATTCTTGATACCATAGGTGCTAATAAGTGTTTAGGTACTCTCATTATTTCATGTAATATTCCATCCATCCTATATCTAACTACTACTTCTTTAGGCCAGGGTTCTATATGGATATCTGAAGCTCTATCAGAGATAGCGTGGAATATTATTTGATTAACTAACTTAACTATTGGAGCTTCATCTACCATTTCTCTTAATTTATCTACTGAAATATCTTCTTCCTCTAAATCCCCTAATTCTAAATTAGCAAAATCTTCAACATTTATTTCTTTTATAGCACTCTCTATTTCATCAGCTTCTGCTATTTCTGTTGAACCGTACAGTTTGTTTATATATTTTTTGATATCACTTTCGGTAGCCATCATAGTTTCTACTTGTAATCCTGTCATTAATAGTATATCATCTACTGTATTAACATCTAAGGGATCTACCATCGCTATATATAATTTATCACCTTCTATTTTGACAGGTACTACATTATATCTCCTTGCTAAATTATCTGGTAAAAATTTAGTTAATTCATGATTAATTTCTAAAGTTGATAAATCTACAAATTCAAACCCTAATTCTTCTGCTAATAATTGGAATATTTCTTTTTCTGTTAGGTATCCTAATTCTACTAATACTTTATCTAATTCTTTTCCATCTTCTTCGGCTTTTTGTAAAGCTCTTTCTAATTGTCTTTTAGTTAAGTATTCTTTTTTTATTAATAATTCTGGTAAATCTTTTTTTATTTTTTGATCTAACATTTTATCACCTACCTTAAACTACCTAAAAAGATTGTAAAACTAAATAAAATATTATTAAAATATCTTCCTATTTTTTTTTTAGATATTTTTTTGTAATTTTCCTCTTTTTCATCTAAAAATATTTTAATTTGAAAATTTAAATGTAAGTTTAGTTTTAATGAAGGATTTATTTTTTAGATTATAAAAGTATAAAATATGTATAACTCTTTAAAATTTTCAAAATCATTATATCTTAAGTCCCATTCTTTGAATCCGATTAATTGGTATGAATGGAAAGAAGATATTTTAAAAAAAGCTATTGATGAAGATAAAATGATTTTCTTATCTATTGGGTATTATAGTTGTTATTGGTGTCATGTTATGGAGCAAGAAGTTTTTAATGATAAAAATATAGCTGAATTGTTAAATAAATATTTTATAAGTATAAAAGTAGATAAGGAAGAGATGCCTGAAATTGATAGCTATTATATTAATTGTATGTATCTTATAAATGGTTATGCGGGGTATCCTGCTAACTTTATCTTAACTCCCTCTTTAAAACCATTTTTAGCTTTTACTTACCTACCTAAAAATCAATTTGAGAATCTAATTATAAATGCTATTGATTTATTTTATAGCCAAAGGCAAAAGGTTTATGATATTGCCGATGAAATAGTTAATAATATATCCTTGTTTTTTAATTCAAAATTTAAAACTACTAATCTAAATAAGCAGGAAATAGAATCTAATTTAGAAAAAATTGATAAGATCTTTTATTCTAATTTAGATATCTATGGGGGATTTAATGATAAACCTAAATTCCCTCCTCATCAGATCTTAGAATACTTATTAACGAGATTTGAGAAAGTTAAATCTAAAAATATTTATACTATGTTTAGTTTAACATTGGATAAAATGATGGTTGGAGGGATTTATGATCATATTGATTTTGGGTTTTATAGATATTCTGTTGATAATACGTGGACTGTACCTCATTTTGAAAAAATGCTCTATGATAATTCATATTTATTATTTTTATACACTAAAGCTTTCGCTTTGACTAATAATTGGTATTATTTTAATGTTTTTACTGAGATATGGGAATTCTTAAAACGAGAGTTTTTAATAATAAATAATCCTTATGAATCTGCTTTTATTTCTTCTACTAGTGCTATTAGTTACATAGATAAAGATAAGTTTGAAGAAGGGGCTTATTATTTATTTAATTATAATGAAATAAAATCTATCCTTAGTAGTGATGAAATTTCATTTTTTAAACAATATTATGATATTGAAACCGAAAATTTTTATAACTTTCATACAAAATATAAAGGAACTATTATAACTAAAATTAATTTTGAAGATAATTATTATACTTACTTAAAATTAAACCAAATAAAAACTAAATTAAGAGAATATAGAAAAAGTAGATATCAATTACTAAAGGATACAAAGATAATAACTAGCTGGAATTTAATACTTAGTTTGTATTTAATTAGATCTTATAAAGAATTAAACGATTATTTAATATACTCTGAATTTATTGATAACGAATTAAATAATAACAATCAATTAAATAATACAATAAAAGAAATAGCTAATAAAATTAAAGAGGAGTTTAAAAATTATTCGCTTAAAATAATAACTTTTATACTGAATAATCTTTTTAAGGACAATAAATTATATCATGTTTATTATGATAATGAAGTAAAAGAATCAAATTATATTCTTTTAGAAGATTACGCTCTTTTATTGTTAAATTTAATTGAAATAAAAAGGATTTTAAAAGACCATGAAGCTCTAAAAAAAATAAAAAATTTGGAAAATTTAGGCAATATAGACTTATTAATAATTAAATTTAAAAACGATATTTTAAATTATTTTTATAAAAACAAAACATTATATGATAATTTTTATTTTGATAATTTAAATAGAAATTATAATAATTCAACGAATTTGGAAGCTTTAAAACTTATAAATTCTTGTACTTTTTTAGACTCTTCTATTTCCTCTAATTTATCATTTTTTTTAAATTCGTTTTATTATCTTGATAAAAAAATTTTCCTTGAAGTTTTAAGTAATTATATTGAATTAATTAATTTATATCCATTATCCTGTGGTTCTTTGTTATATAATATTTTATTGTTCTTATTTGATTACAATATGAATTATAATTACAGGTTAATAAATAATTTGTTATTTGTTGATAATCCAAATTATGAGATTAAAAACATTAAAGTTTTGAAATTTTCTTTAGATTATAAAAAATTAAGTAAAAATTGTTATCATATTGACTTTAATAAAGAAAAAATAATTAAAGAATTAAATTTAAAAGATGAAAATAAAATAAGTCTAAATTTTGATATTTGTAATGATAGAGAATGCTATTATTCTAAGATTTTGATTTATAGCTAAAGAAATATATTTATAATTTATGGAGATTTTAGTAACAGTTGGGTCTTTGATAATAAATAAATCAAAATTGTTAAATAATAAATTTTTGCTAATAAAGACCCATAAATGGAATGGATTATGGGGGATACCTGGGGGTAAAGTTAAATATAAAGAGAAAATAATAGATGCTTTAAAGCGGGAGATTTTTGAAGAAACTAATCTAAAAATCTATAATATAAAATTCATTACTTTTTTTGAGGCTATAGAAGATAAAAATTTTTATAAAAAAAATCATATGATATTATTTAATTATTTAGCTTTTACTAAAAATATAAAATTAAAGCTAAATGATGAAATTCAAGATTATATTTGGATATCATATAAAGAATATAAATTCAAAACTATTAATAAGGAGTTAATTGTTAATGATTATACTAAAAAACTAATAGATATCATATTTAAATAGATGTTGTATGAAAAAACAGAAAGTAAGTTATATTTGTAGTGAATGTGGATATATTTCTAAGTATTGGTTAGGTAGATGTCCTAATTGTGAGAATTGGGATACTTTTGTTGAAAATAATAAACAATTTAATAAAGATGAGAAAAATATTAAATCAGAGCTTAATGTTAAGAATATAAGTGATATAGTAGTAGATGATAAAATTTATTACCCTACAGGTATTTTAGAAGTGGATAGATGTTTAGGAGGGGGGTTTTTCAAAAAGAGTTTAGTATTGTTATCTGGTGAGCCTGGAGTAGGGAAATCTACTTTAACTTTACAAATAGCTAATAATCTACCTTTAAAAGTTATCTATATATCTTCAGAAGAGGCAGCTATTCATATTAAGTCAAGATTTGATAGAATTAGTAAATCAAATATTAATAGAAATTTATTTATTTTTGAGAATTCTAATTTAGGGTATATATTGGATGCTATAAGCGATTTTGATTTTGTTATAATAGATTCAATACAATCTATATTTGATCCAGAGCTTGATACTCCAATTGGTTCTACTTCTCAGGTTAAATCTTGTATAGATAAGATAATAAATTATTCAAAATTAAATGATAAGATATTTTTGATATTAGCTCATATAACTAAGAGTGGATTAATTGCGGGTCCAAAATTCTTAGAGCATATGGTTGATACTACTTTATTTTTAGAAAATAAAGATGAATATAGAATATTAAGGGTTAAGAAAAATAGGTATGGTTCTACTCAAGAGATCGGATTATTTACTATGACTCCTTATGGATTAATTGAAAGCAATGTTTCTATTGATTTTAAATTAAGTAATCCAGGTTCTGTTTATTTCTTTTTATTAGAAGGTTCAAGATTTATTCCTTTAGAGATTCAATCGCTTGTTAGTAAAGCATATTTTGAAAAACCTAAGAGAATAGCTTGGGGCTTGGATCCTGTTAAGTTATCTGTTATTATTTCTATTATTCAGAAATTTTTAAGATTTGATTTATATAAGTATGATGTTATTTCAAGTGTAGTAGGGGCTTTAAAAATATTTGATCCCTTAGCTGATTTCTCTATTGCTGCTTCTATTATATCTAGTTACTTAAATATTAATTTTTCGAAATCATTGTTTATTGGGAATTTAAGTCTATATTCTTATATTACTCCAATTAATCCTTCTTTGTTTTTTAGTATTGTTTTACAAGCTTTTAGATATAATATTGAAAATATTTACTCTAGTTATGATTTATCTGAGGTTAATGAAATATTGAAAAATAACTTAGGGAATTTAAGTGAATTACCAAAAATTATGGAAAAAATTAAATTTAATAGGGTAGAGAAATTAAGTGATTTATTGGATTATATAAAGTGATAAAAGAAATGTTTTTTAGTTATTTTTTAGGAAGGAAATTTTTAAGAAATGTATAAAAGATAATAGGGAGTGTTAAGCGGTAGTAGCTCAGTGGTAGAGCACTACCTTGCCAAGGTAGGGGTCGCGGGTTCAAGTCCCGTCTACCGCTTTTTTCTTTATATCTCTTTTAGATTTTAACTTAACTAAGAATTAGCGGGGTGTAGCTCAGCTTGGTTTAGAGCGCGTGCCTTGGGAGCACGAGGTCCGCGGTTCAAATCCGCGCACCCCGACTTATATTATCGTGAACATTAAAATAGAAATAATTTCCTCTGCTTTTGAAAATAATGATTATCCTAAAGGAGTAGCCTGCTTTAAAGCTACTTTAAATTATAATAATATAAATATTGAAGTGTTTAATACTTTTGTTGCTAATTCCTTAAATATATCTGATTTAGCTCAAGCTGATAATCAATGTCAAAATTTACTTATTAAAAAAGTTATTAGTATACTTGAATTTATAAATTACAAAATAAATAATGAATTATTTAATAAAATTACTAATGAAAAAGTTCTTAAGGATTATAATTATACTTTTAATAATGATTATAATAATGATTATAATGAAGTAATAAAAGATAAGAATTATAAAAAGAAAACTTTAAATCTTGCTACTGAATTAGGAATTTCTATTGATAAAATATCTAAAATATCCTATAAAT
This sequence comes from Deltaproteobacteria bacterium, assembly GCA_028276365.1. Classification (GTDB taxonomy): domain Bacteria; phylum DRYD01; class DRYD01; order DRYD01; family DRYD01; genus CAKZQG01. The sequence continues at coordinate 6,977 of JAPYWL010000009.1, forward strand.
TAAATGGGATATCTAATTTAAATGACCTTAATAATAATCAATGGAAAGAGATTTATAATTTTATAATACAAAAAATTAATAATTATAAATCTAAAGTATCAAAGAATTATAATTTAATTGATAATTATCAAGAATATGAGAAAATAGAAAAAAATAATATTAAAGGTAGTATAAAAAATAATGATGAATTGGAAGATAATGAAGTAATTTTGGAAGATGAATGGAATGAAATTTTATAGTTAAAGGGAAGACTTTGTAGCTAATTAGATTTTTATAATTTAGTTTTATGTTAAAAGTTGTTGATATTTATAAAACTTATAAAAAGGGAAAGCAAATAATAAATGCTTTACAGGGATTAAGTTTTGAAGTAAATGAAAATGAATCGTTTGCAATAATTGGTCCAAATGGAGCAGGAAAAACTACTACTATTAAAATTATTTTAAGTTTAATTTATCCTGATAAGGGAAAAGTTTTTATATTTGATAAGGATACTGTAGATTATACTACCAGAAGATATATAGGATTTGCTCCTGAGATTCCTTATTATCCTTTACATATGACTGCTATAGAATTATTAAAAATTTTTTTAAATATATACAATTTAAAGTTAAATAAAGAAAAAATAGAGGAATATTTTGAATTAGTTAAGTTAAAAGATTTTATGAATACTCCTTTAAGTAATTATTCAAAAGGTATGCTTCAAAGGTTTAGTATATTACAAGCTATTATAATTCAGCCTAAGTTACTTATATTAGATGAGTTAACAAGTGGTTTAGATCCTATAGGACAATTTGAGATCATAGAGATAGTTAAGAAATTAAAAGGGAAAACTACTATTTTATTTACTTCCCATAATTTATCTGAGGTGGAGCAGATATGTGATAGATTAGTTATTATAAATAGAGGTAGAGCTATATTTTATGGAAGTATTTTAGAATTAAAACAAAAGTTCTCTTTTAATAAATATATATTAAAATATAAAGAAGGAAATCAAATAAAGGAAATAGAATTGGATAATTTAGAAAATATTAATATATCCTTTAATGAACTAATTGAATTAAAAAGGAAGGAATTATCAATGTACGAAATATTTTTTGAATTAATTACAAAAGATAGGAATTAGAAAAAAAGAGAAAAATAAATAAAAATAAAAAGTTAAACTATGATAGATAAAGAAAAACCTTACTTTGAGTTATCTAAGATCCAAGATTTGACTAAGGATATATTAGATGCTGTTTTTATTAAGAATTTTCAGTTAAAAAGAAATTATAAGGTTGATGTAGATATTTTTAATATTGATAATAAGATAATATTAGTAGTAAATTTACCGGGTGTTGATCCTAAGGAAACTGAGTTTTTAGTTGATAAGGATGAGGTGATAGTTAAGGCTCATAGAAATTTGTTTTTACCTCAAGAAATGTTAAACTTAAAAGATTATAATGAGTTAATTCAATATGTATCTAATAATGCTATAGCTATTGAAAATTACTATGGAGATATTCAAAGGAAAATAAAGTTACCTTTTGAAGTAGAGTTAGATAATATAAGGGTAGTATATGTAAGAGGGATGTTTTTTATTTATTTAAATAAAAAATCAAAACAAAAGTTAGAACAAAAAAAAGATGATGAAGTAAATGAAAAATAATTAAAAAAAATAATTCTAAATTATAATTCTCAATTATTTATATGTCAAAGATTATAATCAGTTTAATAAATTTTTATAAAAAATATTTTAAAAGGGGTTATAGAGTTTGTAAGTATTATCCGTCTTGTTCAGATTACGCTATTATTTCTTTAAATAAATATGGTGTTATTAAGGGGAGTATTAAATCTATTATAAGAATAATAAAATGTAATCCTTTTTCAAAAGGAGGAATAGATTTACCATAAAATTATAAAATGAAAAATTATAAAAATCTAAAATGAAATATAAAACTGAATAAAAAAGAGTATTGTTGGTGGTGATAATGTGAATATTAAAGTTTGTAATAAATGCAAGACAGAAAATGATGAGAGTTATAATTATTGTTTTTCTTGTGGGTATCCTTTAAATGAAGCTATAAAAGAGAAAGAAATAATAAGATTATTGGGGATATCTTTTGGATTAGAAGTTTATAATATGTTGGATAAACTAATTAATATATATGAGAGTATTTTATATGAGAGGCCGTATTATGCTGATGTTAGGTATAGGTGTGCTTTAGCTTATGAAATAAAAGGGGATTATGAAAAAGCTATTTACCATCTAAATGAGGCTTTAAAAATTAATCCTGATTATATTCAGGCTAGATCAAAGTTAGCTGATATTTATGTTATTTTAGGTAATTATCAGGAAGCTCTTATTGAGTATAAAAATTTATTAAATACAAAGGTAAGGTATACTTTTGCTGATGTACATAACAATATAGGAGTTATTTATGAGAAGCAGGGGAATGTAAAGCAGGCTAAAGCTTATTATCAAAAAGCTATATCACTTAATCCTAAGTTTGCTAAACCTTATTATAATTTAGGTAATATATATTATGAAAAAGGTGATTATGAGCAGGCTATTGCTCACTATAAAAAAGCTTTATCTTTAAAATTAGAGATCCCAGAAGTTTATAATAATCTTGCTTTAGCTTATTATAAATTAAACAATTTACAGGAAACTGAAAATAATTTTTTAAATGCAATAAAACTAGATCCCCTTTTCTTTGATGCTTACTATAACATAGTTTTATTTTATATTCAAACTAATAATTTTCAAAATGCTAAAAAATATTTAGATATATTAAAACAAAGATATCCTTCTAATTATGAAATAAATTATTTGGAAAAGAATTTAGATAAAAAAATGAAGGAAACTATAAAAGATGAAATTATTGAAGAAAAAGGTAAAGGAATGTAAAAGAATATAAAATGATGTAAAATAAAATTATAAAATTATAAAATTAATATTTATATTGGGGGAAAATATGAAAAGTGGAAAATATAAACAAAGTTTAAATCAAGCAATAAAGATATTAAGTGATTTAGGTATTTCTACGGACCCTTTTATAAATTTTAATATAAAGCCAATTGATTTTTATAATTCTATTAATGATGATAATTATACTAAGGAATTAATTAATTTTGTAGTTAATAAAACTAATAATAAAAATTATGAAATTTTCTTTAAAACTCATGCTAAAAATTATTTAGATCATCTTTTTAAGTCTTATTCTATAATTGAATTATCAATGGAAAAAGAAGAGGAAAAAGAAGAAGAAAGAAAAAGAAATAGGTTTAAATCTTCTGATTCTAAATTAGAATTTTCTGGTAATCCATTAGGATATTTAGTAAAAGAAGGTGAAAATGATCTTCAAAAAGCTATTAAATTAATAGAAGAAGCTAACATTTTATATAAGGAAAAGAAATATATTCAATGTAGAGAGATTCTTTTAAGAGCTTATAACTATAATGCCTTTAATGTAGATTTGTTGTATAATTTATTTTTAATCAATTATATAATAGGGGATTTTGTATTAGCTAATGATTTTTTAAATAAATTATTGCTTATAGAGAATATTAAAGAATTAGAATATTTTAGATTTTAAAGATGTTTTTGAATTAAAGATAAAGCAAAGTAAAAATATATAATTGGAAGGGGTTAGTTTTTTATGAGTAAATTACCGGATAAAGATTATTATAAATTATTAGAGGTTTCTCCTTTAGCTAGTCAAAGTGAGATTCAACAAGCTTTTAGAAAATTGGCAAGAAAATATCATCCAGATACTACTCAGAATCCTGTTGAGAAAAAGAGATTACAAGAAATTTATCAGAAATTAGTGGATGCACATCAGTTCCTTAAGGATGAGGAAAAAAGAAAAGAATACGATAATAATGTTATTTTTAGATTTAGGAATTTAACAAAAAGTCAATTAAAATCTAAGGCTGCTAATATTGAAAAAGAGGAGCCTTGGTGGAAGAAATTGCTTTCAATAGGTAAGAAAGAAAAGAAAGAAGGGGATCCTATTAAAGAAGCTGAACAGTTGTTTTTCTTAGGGATGTCTATGGTAGGAAAGCCGGATGAGAAAATGATAAGATCTGCTATCCCTTATTTTGAAAAAGCTTATAAACTTAATCCTAATTTATTGGAAGCTTTATTTAATACTGCTTTAGGTTATTATAAAGTAGGGGAATTTGAAAAAGCTAAACAACTACTTAAAGAATATTTATCTAAAAGACCTTCAGATCAAGCTGCTGAAATTTTTTTCAGACTTATTAATTGGTAAATTCTATAAAAAAAGTATGTAATAAATAATGTGATAATAATAATAACGGGACCGACTGCTATCGGCAAAACTAACTTATCTTTAGTGTTATTTCAAAAAATATCTAAGAAATTTGGAGATACTTTTATTTTATCAGTTGATAGTAGACAGGTATATAGGTATCTTGATATTGGTACTGATAAAGTATCAAAAGAGATTAGAAAAACTATACCTCATTATTTTATAGATTCTTTTACTTTAGATTACGAATTCTCTTTATACGATTTCCTTAACATTACTAAAAAAATAATTGATTTTATAAAGAAAAATAATTTAAATTTGATAATGGTTGGGGGTACTATTTTATATATTTATTCTCTTGTTAATGATTTTGATTTACCTCCTACAAACTATAACATAAGAAAAAAATATGAAAACTATGATTTACCTACTTTGAAAGAAATTTTAAATAAGATAGATAAAAATATACTTTCATTTTATCCTGATTTAGATAAAAGAAGAATAATAAGATATATTGAAATCTTTGAATTAACTAATAAAAGTATATTACAAATAATTAATGAGCAAAAAAGCAAGAAATTTTCTAATTTTATTGATGCTATTTTTGTACTTAATAATGATAGAAATATAATTTATGAGAATATAAATAATAGAGTAGATAGACAGATAAAGGATGGTTTAATTGATGAGGTTAAATTTATTTTAAAAAAATATCCTAAAGACAGAAAAGCATTAAAAACTTTTGGATATATGGAAATAATAGAATATTTAGAAAATAAGGTTTCTTTAGAGCAAGCTATAGATAATATTAAAAAGAACACTCGCCATTTTGCTAAAAGACAATTAACTTTCCTTAAAAAATTAGATTCTAATTCTAATCCTTTTAAAATTCATAAACTATATATAAAAAATTTAAATTATGATCAAATATCTGACATTATTATAAAAACAATTAATAACTATAATAACTTGACATAGATGAGTATTTTATTTAAGCAGATTAATTTTTATACTTCATTCCAAGTATTAATTAAAAACAAAGTAGTATTTTATCTTTTGTTTTTTGTTTTATATTTTTTGGTTTTTTATTTTGATGAATTAAATATATCTTTTTTAGTATTTATTTTTAATAATTTGTTTTTAATATTTTTTTCTTTTATTTTTTTTTATTTTTTAATTACTTTTAAGGGGCCTAAAGGGGAAATTTTATATATTTCTTTAGGCTTAGGAGTAATTAATGGATTGTGGATTATTTTTTTATTTAAATATATTAATTGGATTTACGCATTTTTAGGCTTTATTTTAGCTGCTTTTATTTTAAGTATCTTTTGGTATTTTAAATTTATATTTTTTTATTTGGTTTTTGCTAAATTTAAAGGGAAATTTTTTCCTACCACTTTTACTACTAAATTTATAAATAACTTAGTTATATATTTTTTTTTAAGTATTTTTTTTTCTTTTTATTATGTTTTTATTGAATTTATTCAATATAATTTAAAGGATTTAGATATGTCATTTTGTATGACATATTTTACCCAAAGTTCAAATTATTTTTTCTTTTGGCTTTTTAAGATCAATCCTTTCTTAGTTACTTTTATTACCATTTTTATAGTTACTTTTTTAGCTTTTATTTTATATGAATTATTTATTTCTCTTGAAAGTAAAAAAACTAATTATCAATTGGATATCCAAAAAAATCAAATGAAAGAGATTTCTAAAAATTATTTTTATTTAATTGCTTTCTTGTTTAGTATTTATTTTATTGTTAATTTCTTTAGTTATATTTATTTTAAAGCTATTTCTAAAAATAAAGCATTACTTTTAGAAAATAAATTGCTAAAAGATAACGTAGAATTTATTTTAATAAGTACTAATATTGATTCTTATTTTAATGAATTTAATAAAAGAAATTATGAAGAACTTTTTGATAAATTAAGAAAAATAAATAAGGAAATGTATAATGAAAAAAATAAGATTAAAGTGGTTTTGATTCCAGAAGGATCTTTAATTAAAAATTATGACACTTTATTTTATTTAGAAAATTACAAAAAAACTAAATTATTTAACATATTTAGTGAATTTGTATTTGAATATCTTGTTTTTAATACTATTGCTGTTGATACGGATTTTAATATATATAATTCCATTGTATTATATAATAAGCAAGAAGGGAAGTTTAATTTTTATCTAAAGAGATATTTGGTTCCTTTTGGGGAATATTATCCAAATTGGTTTTTAAAAATATTTGGATTTTTAGATATAGATAATTTAAAGTATAAATCATATTCTTCGGGATTTTATTTTAAAGATAATCGAAATTATTTTAAAATTAAGGATATTAGTTTTAAGGTATTGATTTGTTTTGAAAGTTTTAAATATGAAATGAAATCTGATATTGATAAAAAAATTGATTTTATATTAGTTTCTTCTAATGATATGTGGTTTAAAAATTTATTTATGGATAGCTTACATTTAAAATCCATTAAGATTTTATCAATTTATAGTGATTTAGCTGTTATTTTTAATGCCAATGGGAATAAAAATGTAGTAATTTCTATTTCTAATTTTTCTTCATTAAGAAATATAAAGATATATTAATTGTACTTTGTTTAATATTTATATATTTTTTAGATATTTTTTTAATTTATTAATTAATTCAATATTTTCAGGTTCTTTAAAGAAATCGATAATACTTTTAGCGACTTCTTTACCAATCCCTTTTATTGATATTAAATCTTCGAAATTAGCATTAATTAATTGATCAATATTTTTATATTTAGTTGTAAGGAGTTTTACAGTATTTTGGCCTACATTATTTATTCCTAATGAAAATAGAATTTTTTCAAAAGTATTGTTCTTAGATTTTTGGATTTCATTATATATTTTATTAGCCATTTTTTTAGCGATGTTTCCAATACTTGCTATATCTACTATTTTTAATTCGTATATATCGGCTATATTTTGTACTAATTTAGAATCTACTAATTTTGATACTATAGCTTCTCCTATATTTATATCCATATTATCTACCCAATATAGTATTTTTTCTTTTATTATTCCTTTACAGTTTTTATTAATACATTTTATAAATGGTCCTTCTTTTATCAAAATTTCGTTACAATATGGACAAGATTTAGGGATTTCAATATCTTTTATTTTCTTATAATCCCTAAGTTCTAAAATAGGTTCAATAATTTCTGGAATTACTTTACCTGATCTTCTTATTCTTACTGTATCATTTATTTTTATATCTTTTGAATTTATATAATCAAAATTATGTAGAGTAGCTTTTTTTATTATAGCTCCTTCTAAATTTACAGGCTCAAGAATTGCTATTGCAGTTATTATACCAGTTCTACCAATTTTATATTCTACATCTATTATTTTCGTTATAGCTTCATTTGAATGGAATTTAAACGCTATTGCCCATTTATAATTCTTTAAAGTATTTTTTAAATATTCCTGATATTTTATTTCATTTATCTTAAAAACTACTCCATCTATATTATATTCTAATTTATCTTCTATACTTTTTGCTTTTTTTATATAATTTTCAAAATAGTTAATATTATTTTCAATTTCAGTATCAATTTTAATTTCATTTAAATTTTTTATATCTTTTATATCTTTTATATCAAATTTAAAAGAAGTTATGTATTCATAATTGGGGCTTACTAAAAAGTTATTTGATTTTAAAAAAGAAAAACTATTTACTAAATTTTCAAAATATATAATTAAGTTTTTATTAATATCAAAAGTTCTTATGTCATATGAGAAAAATATTAGTTCTCTTTTAGCTGTTATTGAAGGGTCTAATTGTCTTAGGCTACCACTTGCGGCATTTCTTGTGCTACTAAAAAGCGGTAAATTCTCTTTTTTTCTTTCTTCATTTATTTTCTCTAAATCAGATTTATTTAATATTACTTCTCCTCTTATTTGAATATACTCTATTTTTTGAGATTTTTGATTTTTATTTAATGTTATAAATAAAGGAATAGATTTTATAGTTTTAGCATTTAGGGTAACATCTTCTCCTATTAGTCCATCTCCTCTTGTAGCTGCTGATTGTAAAGAATATAAAATTTCTGTTTCTTTTTCTAATTCCTTTTTATACGTTAAACTTAAACTAATTCCATCAAATTTATATTCCCCTATGAAACTTATTTTTAGTATTTCTTTATTTGTCTCTTTTAGGCAATTAATAAAATCAGGGTTTTTGAATAATTCTTTTAAAATTTTTTTTAAATAGTTTTTTAGTTCTTTTATAGAATAGATACTATCTAAACTTAAAACAGGGTATATATGTTTTATTTCTTTAAATTCTTTTTGAATTGATTTTGAGAGTCTTTGAGTGGGGGAGTAAGGTTTTATTATTTTATATTTATTTTCTAATTCCCTTAGTCTATTAAAAAGAGCATCGTATTCTTCATCGGAAATTTCTGGATCCTGTAAAACATAATATCTATAATTATGATATTCTATTAATTTTATTAATTTTTCTATTTCCTCTTCTATCTCTTTTATATCTGTATTATTTGTATTATTGGAAAATGTTTTAATATCTGTAATTTTTTTACTTTCTATATTTTCCTCGGTTTCGTTGTTTCCTTCAATTAAATTAACTTCTATATTTTGGGAATTAATTTTATTAAAAATATTTAATTGAAAATTTTTAGACTTTTTTTTCATTTATAAAAAAAATACAAGATTAGACTTTATCAGGGATCTTAAAATTAGCAAATTCTAATATATTATAATCTTTAATAAAATTAAATAAGCTTTCAAAAAATATATAAAAATTATTTGTAAAATGTTGAGTAATAAATATATACCCAATACTTTCCATTTTGAATAATAATTTTAAGTTAATTAAATTATTTATTTCTAAATTTTCTTCATTTATTATTAATTTAAAGAGGTTTCTTTGTTTGAATTCGTATTCATTTAATTTTTCATAATAAAATAATATTAACCAAAAAGTGTTATTATTATCATATATGAAATCTTCTAATTTAAAAAGAACAAAACCTGTATTATTGATATCTTTTTTTATTTCTTTATTTAGTAAATTACTTAAATTAGATTTTATTTTATTTAGAATTTCATTTTTAGTTTCTTTTGTAATATTATTAAAATTAATCTTAGAGTTTATCATTTTTTATATATTTTTTATTTTTTAAATTTTTATCCTAAGTATTTAATTCGGTTTTAATTTTAAATTCATCGGGAAAGTATTTCATAGCGGTAACTAATGGTATAGGAGCGGCTTGTCCTAAGCCACATAAACTAACTTTCATAATGAACTCATTTATTTCATTTAAGTTTTCGGGTAGAGGTTTGGAATTATTTAGTAAATCACTTAGAATATTAGTTAATTTAACGGTTCCAACTCTACAAGGGATACATTGACCGCAACTTTCATCAGCAAAGAATTTCATCAAATACATTACTAATTCTACTATATTTTGGTTAAATGGTATTACATATAAAGCTCCTGAACCTACCATCGCTCCTAATTTATATACTTCATCATAATCATATAAAGTATTTATGTAATCCTTAGCTACAATTCCTCCTGAAGGACCTCCTATTAGTAAACCTTTGATTTCTCCTTTAGTTCCAAAACCAATTTTTTCTATTATTTCTGATATTTTAACTCCAAAGGGTACTTCATTAACACACGGGTTATTAATAAAACCTGTTAATGAAATCATTTTTGTACCTTTGGAATTATTTATTCCAATTGATGAATATTCTTTCCCACCATAATAGACTATATAAGGTAATGTTGCTAGAGTTTCTACATTATTTATTAAAGTAGGTTTTTTAAATAATCCTATATTAACGGGGTATGGAGGTTTATTTCTTGGGAAGGCTTTTTTACCTTCTATAACTTCTAACATAGCACTTTCTTCACCAGCTATATACGAACTTGGGGATCTCCTTATTTCTATATCAAATTCTTTACTTATATAGCTAAAAATGCCTTTATTTCTTATTGAATTTATAGCATTAGTTAATCTTTGAATAGCTAATTTACCTTTATGATTCACAAAAATATAAGCTTTTTTAGCTTTGATTATATATGAAGCTATTAATATACCTTCTATTATACTAAATGGATTAGATTCTGCTAAAATATGGTTATTATAAGAACCTACTTCTCCTTCTTCTAAGTTAGCTACTAAGTATTTTGTATCAGATTCTGAACTTTTAACTGCTTGTATTTTTTTATAAGTAGGGAAAGCAGCGCCTCCACGTCCCCTTAATCCACTAACCTCTATTTCTTTTATTAAATCATCTTCATTAATATTTAATGATTTTTCAAAACCTTTTAAACCACCTACTTTAATATAACTATCTAAATCATCAGGATCTAATTCATCGTTATTTTTCATTAAAATCTTTCCATTTTTGTTAAAATCTAAACTCTGAATGTTATTAAGTAAATCCGGATTATTATAAATATCTTTTAAGATTTTTTTGTTAATGGGGATTAATTTGTTATTAACAAAAGCTACAGGTGCAAAACCACAATATCCTAAACATCCACATTTAGTTTCTTCAAATTCTATACCTTCTTGTTTTAATTCATTTAGAATATTTTTGATTTTATAATAACAATTAGAAGCACTACAATATTTTAGTTTTAGTTTTTTATTCATTTTTACTTTCCTCTCTTTTTGTGATTTTATAGCTTTCCAATTTTTAATAACAGATTATTATTTAAAAAACTAATTTTATTTGTTTATCTTTTTTCTTTTATCTATTCCCTTTAATCTTATTGTTTTATATTTTTATTTTGCTATTTATTTTTTCTATAATTACTTCTTTATTAGCGTTTAAAATTATTTCATCATTAACATAAACTACAGGATATTGAGCACAACATTTAAAACAATAACCTGTGCTTACTAAAACATTACTATCTTCTTTATAGTATTCTTTTAATTCATCTATTAGTTCTTTAGCTCCGTTAAAATAACAACTTATTCCATTACAAATATTTATTTTAATTCCCTTAGGTTTTTCAAATTTAAATTCATTAAAAAAAGATAAATTAGAGAAAGCTTCTGAGTAAGGAATATTAAGTTTTTTACATAATTCTTGGAGTATATATTTAGGTATATAACCATATTCATTGAGTATATCAAAGCCCATTTCAATTAAATAAGTTTTATCGTTATTATATTTTTTTATTAAAGAATCTATAAATTCTAAATCTTTTTCTTCAAGCATTATTACCTCCTTATTTAAAAATAAATATTAAATAAATATTTAATGAATTTTATAGAAATTTAATTATACTTTAATTTCTTCAATTAATTTAGAGATATCGGTAGTAGGTTTATTGTTTTCGTAAAATTTCATTTTAGAGGGATTTAAATCAGGGATCATATTATATCTTTGTTTTAATCTATCGTGATAAGTAGGTAAATCTATTTTATAGAATATACCTATTGGTATTTTATCTCCCCATTCTTGGGTTTTTAGGATTGCATTAATTATTTTTGACTGAATTTCTTCTTGATTTGTAGGATCTTTAACGAATCCATCATAATCTGTCTCTTCTAATTTATATATTCTTTTAGAATTATTAACGATTGCTTCAAAGTATTCTTTAGTATGGATATCATTATAACTGGGACAAGGTTGTAGTACATCAATTAAACTCATTCCTTTATGGTTAATGGCTTGTTTGATAATTTCTTTTAAGTGTTTAATATCATAAGCATAGCTTCTAGCTACAAAAGTATATCCGCTAATAATAGCAACAGCTAAAGGATTTATTCCATCGTTTATATTAGGTAGTGGAAGAGATTTGGTTTTTAAACCATATTTTAACGTAGGGGAAGCTTGACCTTTAGTTAATCCATAAACTCCATTATTAAATACTATATAAGTTAAATCTACATTTCTTCTAGCAGCATTTAGGAAATGACCAGCACCTATTCCATAGCCATCTCCATCTCCACCTACTACTATTACAGTTAATTCTGGATTTGCTAATTTGGCACCTATTGCAAATGGAAGAGCCCTACCATGTAGAGTATGGATCCCTGTAATGTTAATAAAATGGGGTGTTTTACCTGAGCATCCTATACCTGAAAAAATAGCAACTTTTGACCTATTTAGTTGTAAATCAACTATTGCTGACATTATAGAAGTTAATATCCCAAAATTACCACAGCCAGGACACCAATCACTTGCATAATCACTTTTTAAATCTGCTAATTTATAACTCATAAAATTATATCCCCCTTCTTTCTTATTTTAGCTTACTTAAATGGTATTCTAAGAACTTTTTTAATTCATTTTTAGAAACAAAACCTACTATATTATCTACAACCTTTCCATTGATAAATAATAACAAAGTAGGGATACCAGTTATATAAAATTTAGTAGCGGTTTCTATATTATCATCGGTATTTATTTTTACAAATTTAACTTTATCTTTATATTCTTTTGCTAATTCTTCAAATATAGGTTCTAGCATTATACAGGGCATACACCATGGAGCCCAAAAATCCACTATTACTGGTATATTACTGTTTATAACTTCATTATCAAAATCACTATCATTTACATATATAACACTCATAATTACCTCCTTTATATTTAAATTATGTTTATTATTTTTTAAATTTTAAATTTTAATTGAGATATTTTGGAAATATTTTTTAGCTTCTTCTTTATCTAATTTTCCATTTTTTACTAAATAAGCTAAGCACTCATTATAATTTTGAATTTCCGCTTTAGTTTCGCCTATTTTATAAATATATTGTAAATATTCATTATAATTATTTTCTAATATTGTTTTTCTTATTTCATTATCAAAGACTACTACCTCTATTAAAGGAACAAAATTATTTAGAGTAGAAGAGTAGATTAACTTTTGAGATAAACCTAAATTTAGGGAATTAATCAGTTTATTTTTATATTCTTCTTTATTTTTTAGTATATCTAATAGATTTTTACTAGCTTCAAATAAAGATGGGTAATTTAATTCAAGGATAACGGTTTTTCTAATGCTAACTAAGTTTAAAACTATATTTATTAAATCATAATCTATTAAATTAGTAGAAAGCCAAATTATATCAAAATCATCATATAAAATATTAAATAATACTTTATTTAGTAAATTTCTATCATTTTGGTATTCAAATTGTATTATAATGCTTTCTTTATCTATAAAGTTATATTCTATTTTTTCTGAGATAACAGCTATTTTTTTAACTTGATTACTGTTAATTTGATTAATAGTAGTAGCTAAAGTATAGGATTTACCACTACCTAAGTCTCCTGTAGATATAACTAAACCTTTTATATTATTTAATAAAATACTGATATCAATAATAGGTAAAAATACTTCATTTAAAGAAGGAGCATTTAGTATTTTTCTAATGTTTAATATATACCCATCGACTGTTTTATAGGTATATAATTTATATTTTATATTGTCTTTTACAAAGAATTTTTCAAATATACCATTATTTTTAAGAATTTCTAATTCTTTAGGATTAAGTAATTCTTTAATGAAATTAAATATATCTCCATTTTTTAGTGACACTTTTCCTAATGCAGCAAGATTATTCTTTATTTTTAAAAAAGGCCTGTTATTTGGTTTTATGAATAGGATATTAGAATTTAGATCTTCTTTATTCATAAAATCTATAAGTTTATAGATATCATAAGGTAAATCTTGGGTAATTTCTAATTCTTCTTCTATATTTTGCTTGATAAATACTTCATTTAATTTTTCTATATTTTGATTTAAATTATTAACAATAGAGGTTAAATTATTTTGAATTTCCTCTTTTATTTTTATATTCAAGTCCTGTAGTATATTTTGTAGTTTATTTTCTATATTACTTTGGATTAAATTTATTTTATTATTTATTTCTTCTATTTTGTTATCTTGAATAAAGTCTATTAGTTTTTGAGTATGATCTTTATGGGATTCTATTATATTAATTAATTCTGTCTTTAAATTTAAATAATTTTCATTTAATTTAGAATCCAATTTATTGGATATTTCGAAGTTATAAAATTCTTTTATTTCATTTATTGATTTTAATAAATTTTCATTTAAAGAAGATAATAGATTGTTATTTATTTCAATAGTTTTGTTTAGTAAGGTTTCGTTTAATTGATCTTTTAGATTTATAAAGATTTCATTTTTATTACTATCAAGAATACTATAAACTTGATCTTTAAAGGAGTTCAATGCAGCTTCGAGTTTTTGAATATAACTTGTTTGAGCTGAATCAATTTGAGATTGGACATTCGTTACATACTCTATTATTTTGTTTTCTATTAAATGTTGAGTTTCATTTAATATATTATTTACCTCATTTTTTATATTATTTATTTTTTCTTCTAATTCAAATATTCTTTGAGATTGAATAGCATCTATTAATGATTGTACATTGATATATTGATTATTTAGATTTTCGATTTTCTTTTCTACTTCAATGATTTTTTGTGTTTGAGCAGCATCTATTTCAGCTTGAACATTAGAAACGTATTCTATGATTTTCTCTTCAACTAATTTAGAAAAAGATTCTTTAGAAGAATTTAGTTCGTTTAAAAGATTTTCAATTTTCTTTTCTACTTGGATTATTTTTTCAGTTTGAGCAGCATCTATTTCAGATTGAACATTAGAAACGTATTCTATGATTTTTTCTTCAATTAATTTAGAAAGAGATTCTTTAGAAGAATTTAGTTCATTTGAAAGATTTTCAATTTTATTATTTAAATCATTTACAATATTATATAAGCTATTTAGATTCTCTTCTATTTCTAAAATTTTATCACTTTGAGTAAGATCTACTTTTACTTGATAATTTTGAAAATAATCTATTATCTTATTATCTATTTTATTATCTACCAATGAATTTAGTTCATCTAGCTTACTATTTAATTTTTCAATATTATCTTTATAGGTGTTTATTATTTCAATTAAATCATTTATTTTAATTTCATAATCATTTGTAAAATTATCTATTTTAAGGAAGATGTTATTAATTTTTGTTTCATAGTTATCTGTTAAGTTTAAGAGTTTTTCTTTTAGACTTTCTGTTAATGATTGTAAAGAATTAATTGTTTCATGAGTTATTAATTCTTTTTCTTTTAATTCATTTATAATATTAAGATATTCAGGAATTTTTTCTATATTTTCTTTTAAGCTTACTATTGGTTCAAGATAAGCCTTATAAGAATTTAACTCCTCTTTAAAAGTTTCTACTTTTGTAATTAAATTATCTAATTCAGATATTTTAGAAAACAGAATACTTAAATCTTTAGAATAATTATCTATTAAATTATAGATTTCATTTTTTTCTTTATTAAAGTTTTCTAATTTATTTTCAATTTCACTTAATTTTAGATGTAAATTTTCTGGAATATTTAAATTCATTAAGTTCTCTTTTAGGGAATTAAATATATTTTCTATTTCTTTAAGCTTAGAATCTAAGTTATTATATTTTTCATTTAAATCATTAATAGAATTATTTATTTCATTTAAGTTTAAATTAACTTCACTACTTTCAGTTAATTGTTCTATTTTTTGAATTTTTTTCTCTTTTTTACTCATACAAATTTAACTCCTTTTTTAATATTTTTTTATTATTTTATTTTATAATTTAAATTTACTTAAGAATTTTTTATATAATCAATTAAAAATTTAACGTTATCTATTAAAGTATTTGATTTTAATCCATGTCCTACATTAAAGATGTATCTTTTTTTTATATCCCCCTCTCCTTTTATCTTTTCAAAAATATTTTTAAAACTCCTTTTCAATATGCTTCTGAAAGTATTTATATTTAAAGTTAATAAGAAAGGATCTAAATTACCTTGAATTGCTTTATCTGTTTTATAAAAATAAAATAATAAATTCTCTTTAAAATCTACAGATAAACAATCTATATTTAAATCATCTAAAAAATCGACTATATAAATTGTATCTAAACAAAAAAATATGATAGGTATTTTACTATTTCTTTTAAATTCATTGAAAATATTTATATAGTAGTCTTTAAAATAGTAATTAAATTCAAATTTAGATAATTCAAACAAAAAGGAATCAAATATTTGAATAGCATCAAAACCTAAATTACTTAGAAATTCTATATATTTAAGTATAGCTTTACTAAAGAATGAAATAATATTTTTCCAGTTTTCTGAATATATAAGTTCCTTAACTTTATTTTCTTTATTTTTCTTACTTTTTTCATAGTTTTTGAATAAATAAGAAATAGTAGTATATAAACCTGGAGAAAATCCTATTAGTGGCTTTTTTAAATAATTTTTTATTTCAATCACAGGTTTTTTTAAAAATTCTAATTTTTCTGCTGGATTTATTAACCTAAGATTATTAATATCTTTATTTAACTTAACTATTGGACCGATATTATCTATAACATCATAACTTACCCCCTCTATTATATCATATACTAAAGAAATATCAGAAAAAATAATAGCTGCATCTAATTCAAAATACTTAAAAGGTAATATTGTTAATTCTATTATTAAATCGGGATTTTTAATTAAATCTATAAATTTATATTTTTCCCTTAAAATCCTATATTCTGGTAAATATCTACCACTTTGCCTTAAAAACCAAATAGGAATATTATTTCCATAATTTTGTTTATTCAATGCTTTTAAAAATATATTATTATTCATAAAATTCTGTTATTCTTTGATATCCAGAAAAACTACTCTATTTCACATTAACAGTTTTTTTTTTATTATGAAGGATTTTTTATTTTTTTTACCTAATTATTATATTGGAGTAAATATACATTAAACACTTTAGCTTACCCATAGGGGAATTGAAAGAGAGTTTTTTTGAATTTAAAATTAGATTTTATTAAGTAATTATTTAAAATGTTTTCAACTGTTTTAGCGGGGATTAATCCCACTATTTCAGTATTTTCTATTTCTAAATTTAATTCCTTTGAATATTGCTTTATTGTTTCAAAGATAAAATAAAAATCAGTATTTAAAATATCAAGGATATTTAGAGATAATTGATATAGATTTTGGGATTGTAAGTAAAAAACTTTAGCTTGGACATTTTTGATCCCATTATTACTTTCTCTTATTTTTTTTGCTAATTCATTTAATTTTTCTTTTATATTTTGATCATTAATTTTGTAATTAACATTAAATGCTAATAATGGTTTCCTTACTCCTATAAAACTAACACCTAACCTTTCATGTATTAACTTATCTTTATATATATCAGGATATATATCTAAATTGTTTTTAGTTAATAACATTTCTTTTAGTTTTTCAAAACCTAAATTTCTTATTTTATTCATTTTATATCTATTTTCTTTACTAGCGTTAAATCCATAAAAATATACAGGAATATTAAATTTTTCAAAAAATTTATATCCAAACTCATTAACTAAATTAGTTAATTCTTTGTAGGATATGTTTTTAATAGGGATAAAAGGAATAACATCTATAGCTCCACTTCTTGGATGAACCCCAACATGTTTATTTAAATCTATTTTATCATAAATTAATTCTGTAATGTTAAAAATGGTATTAAAAACTTTATTAACATTACCTATAAAACTAAATACACTCCTATTATGATCCCAATCGTAATGAACATCTAATAAATTAACTTTACTTGATTTTATGGTCTTAACAATTGAATTAATTAAATCTAAATTTCTACCTTCACTTATATTTGGAACACTCTCTATTATTATATCCATACTCTTTAATAATTATTTAAATCTATAAATCTATTTTTTCGTTGTTTTTTATTTTTGATAAGAGATTAAAAATATTTTCATATAGTTTTTGGTAAATAAAATAGAATTGTTCATAAGAAAATGGATCAATTAAAGACCAGTGTAAAGTAATTTTTCCTTTAATAGGTGGGCATTCAGTAGCTGCACTATCACATACCGTTATTATTATATCGCATTCATTATATGGTATCTCATTTATAGATTTTGAATATAAGTTATTATAATTTATATTATTTTCTTCTAAAATTCTAATTGCTAAAGGATTAACGTATCCTGTGGGTTTAGTACCTGCAGAATATATTTCAATATCATTTATATCTAATTCTTTAGCGATTTTTTTAGCGATTGCTTCTGCTATTTGACTCCTTGCTGAGTTTCCTGTACATATAAAAGCTATTTTCATAATACTATCCCCTCTTTTTTATTATTTCTTAATTCTTTTTAGAAGTTTCAATTGATTTCAATTCTTTAGGTTCTAATTCTTTTATAAAGTTCCATAAAATCTTTTCTAATTCTTCTATATTATTTAAATTTAAATTATAATTTTTTATAAAATTGATAAATTCTTGGATTTTAGATAGGTTTTCCTTAATTGGTAAATTATGATCAATAATAAAAATAAATTGTTTTTTTTCTCTTATTGATTCATAAGGGTAAATTAATTCTTCATTTAATTTTTCTCCTTTCCTTAATCCTATTATCTCAATTGGAATATTTTTGTTATAGTTAAGTAATTCAATAATTTTTTTAGTTAACTCAAAAATATTTATACTTTCCCCCATATCTAAAACTGATATATCCGAAGAATTGGTATTTATTAATGAAAAAATAATTAATTTAGCAGCTTCAGTAGGTAGCATAAAATATCTTTTAACATTTATATCTGTTATTTTTACCTTATTATATAAATTTATTTGTTTAATAATGCTTGGGATTAAACTTCCTGAGCTTCCAAATACATTCCCAAATCGCACTATTATATAACTATTATTATTATCTATTACAGAATAATATAAAGTTAATATTTCGCCTATCCTTTTTGTTAATCCCATAAAACTACTTGGATTAACTGCTTTATCTGTAGATATAAAAACAAATTTCTTATTACTTTTTAATAAATTAACATTTTCTAATATATTTAAAGTTCCTAGTATATTAGTTTTAAAAGCTAAATATTTATTTTGTTCTACTAAAGGTAAATGTTTTTTAGCTGCACAGTGAAATATAATATCACTTTCTTTTATATACTCCTTTATATTTTTATCATTTATATCAATTAAAATAAAATCTTTTTTAGTATCGTTATAATATTCGGTTTCTAAAATTAAATTATGTATTCCTTCTTCAGAAATATCTATACCAATAATCCTTGATACTTTTAATTCTAGTAATTCTTTAAATATATGTTTTCCTATGCTTCCACCTGCTCCTGTTATTAAATAAGTACTATCTTTATAATTTGAAATATCTATTTCTATATTTCTTTTTTCTCGTTTTATTAGATCCTCTATTCTTATATTTTGAACAATATAGGTATTTAAGCTTATGTTCTCTATTTTTTTTATAGTTATATCATAAGTTTTAGATTGTATAACTTTTTGATAAGTTTCATCATTTACATCTTTATCAATATAAATTTCTTTAATTGGGAGTTTTTTTATTATATTAAGATCATAATAAATAGGGATTCCTTTTAATGTTTTTCCTCTTATTTTAAAATCATCAAAAATTAATCCAACTATTTCATAATTTAAATTTTGTAGAAAATTTATAAGGTAATCTAGATTTTTTTCATTTAGAACTAATAAAATTTTAATTTTATTTGTATTTTCTGCAAATTCTCTTAAGCTTCTTAAAATAACTCTAACTGAGAATAATAAGAATAAAGAAACAAAAAATGAAATAATTATGATGCTTCTAGGTAATAGTTCTCCTCCTGCTAAAAAGAAAAATAATCCGAAAAATAAATTAACTACAATAAAAACAATTATAAACCTAATGAATTCCTTAAATGAAGCATATTGCCATTTTTCTTCATAATCCCCAAATGCTAATAAACTTATTACAATCAATATAGAATATATAGCAAAATATGAAAATCTACTAATAAAAAATTCTTTTGGAAATATAAAATCAAATCTTAAGAATGTCGAAAAAAATAATGAAAATAATATTAATAAAAAATCTACTATGATTAATCCTATATTATTAAAAAAAGAAAAATCTTTAGTATTAAAATTAATCACTTTAAGCATTTTGCTATAATATGAAAACTACGTTGATTATTTTTTTCATGTATAAGTGTTTAAAAGAAAAATTAGTAATATTTTTTAAAGTATTCTTCTATTATATCAAGTGTTTTAGATACTAAAGACATATTATGTTCAAAAGATAGAAAGGCAGCTTCAAATTGTGAAGGTGGTAAATAAATACCATTTTTTATTAAGAACCTAAAGAAATCAGCATATTTACCTGTATCACTTTTTATTACATCTTTATAATTTCTTATTTCATTTGAATTATTAAAAAATAAAGTCCACATAGATTTATATCTGTTAAAAAATATATCAACATTATATTTACTTTTTATGGTTTTAATTCCATTTTCAAGGATTTCTCCTAATTCTTCTAAGTATGAATAATTTTTAGATTTAAGGATATTAAGAGTTAATATACCTGAAAGCATAGTTATGGGGTTACCTGAGAAGGTGCCTGCTTGAAAAGTTTGCCCTAATGGAGCTAACTCGTCCATTATGTAGGATTTTCCACCATATACTCCAATAGGTAGTCCTCCTCCTACTATCTTCCCTAAGATAATTATATCAGGATCATACTCATTAGAAAGCCCTCCAAAACAGAATCTAAACCCTGTTATAACTTCATCAAATATTAAGATTGCTTGATATTTTTTAGTTATTTCTCTTAAGAATTTCAGGAATCCATTAGTGGGTTTAACTACGCCCATATTTCCTGCAACAGGTTCTACAATAACTGCTGCTATTTCTTCACCGTACTTATTAAAAGCTAATTCTACTTCTTCTTTATTGTTATATTCACAAACAATAGTTTCTTGCTCTTTGATATTTAATTCTTGGGTTAGTATGGAAGATCCCCCTTTTACTAATAATGAATCAACATGCCCATGGTAATTACCTTCAAATTTTAGAATTTTTTTTCGTTTGGTGTAATTTTTAGCTAATCTTATTGCGGATAAAACTGCTTCAGTGCCACTATTTACTACTCTTAATTTTTCTATTGATCTAAACCCTTCTTTTATTAATTTAGCAAATTCTATTTCATAATAATGACAAGCTCCAAAATGGATACCTTTATTTAGCTGATTCTTTAGTTCATTTACTATGTATTCATTCGAATGTCCTAATATCATTGTCCCCCAAGCTAATACATAGTCTATATAGCTATTATTATCTTCGTCAATTACAATAGCACCATAACCCTCTTTAAAATAAATTGGATCATAATTAACTTTATTAAATGATCTAGCAGGGCTATTAACTCCACCTACTAAATGCTTTATTGCTTCTTTATATAATTCTTTAGATTTATTTATTTGATGTTCGTTTTTAATTTGTTTTGTTTCATTCATCTTTTTCTTCCTTTCCTTTTTTGGATTTATAAAAATAATAAAAAATTTATTATGATATTTATTTTACATAAGCTTAGCTTTTTAGATATAAAGAGTGATGTCATTTACCAAGCCTTTTTAATAGCTTAATTTGAAAATATCCCAGATCTATAAGTTTGTATTTTTAAAGTTTATATTTTTAAAGTTTATATTTTCGTCCCTTTTATAAACTCTCTTAAATATGAAATAAATCCGAATTTTA
This sequence comes from Deltaproteobacteria bacterium, assembly GCA_028276365.1. Lineage (GTDB taxonomy): Bacteria > DRYD01 > DRYD01 > DRYD01 > DRYD01 > CAKZQG01. The sequence continues at coordinate 28,856 of JAPYWL010000009.1, forward strand.
CCACTTTATTAAACTAATAATATTTTATATTTATAAACATTTATCTTTATAAAAATTTCTATAAACCACATTAAAATCCTTTTTCCAGAAAATCAAGATTTCTTGAGGGTTTAGGTTAAATTACTTTTTGATTTTTTTATATTATTGAGTATCTAATTTCTACAATGTCTTTTATATTTTTAAGGAATATATTGACTATTTCTGGATCAAAGTGTTCTTTAGAATCTTTTTTAATTATATCTATTGTATCACTTATGGGGTAAGGTTCTTTATAGGGTCTTTTACTTGTTAAAGCATCAAAAACATCGGCTATTGCTACTATTCTTGCAGATAAGGGGATTTCTTCTCCTTTTAAGTTAAATGGATAACCTTTGCCGTTATATTTTTCATGATGGTATAAAGCTATTTCTTTGGCAAATTGTATTATTTCCTGCTTGGAATTACTTAGTATTTTAGCACCGATTAATGTATGGGTTTTCATTATTTCAAATTCTTCTGGGGTTAATTTTCCAGGTTTAAGTAATATGTTATCAGGGATTCCTATTTTTCCTATATCATGTAAAGGTGAAGCTAAGGTTATTTTTTTTATAAAATCTTTATTTAATTTCATCTCTTTAGCTATTAAATTACAATATAATGAAATCCTCTTAATATGAGTACCTGTATATTCATCTTTATATTCTGCAGCTAAGGATAATCTGTATATTATCTCTTGTAGTAGCTCCTCATTTTCTAACTTTAATTTTATTATATCTTCTATTAGTTTTTCTATGTATTTTTGGTGATTATTTTTGCCTAAAAGAAAATATAGATTACTAAAAATTGAATAAATTTGATAGTATAAACTATTAATATCTTTTTCATCATAACATATTATAAAATCAAGTATATTATTTTTAGTTATTAATTGTTGAAAAAAATCTGTGTTTAGATCATCTTTTTTTATTATCCCTATTTCCAGTTTATCTTTGTCTAAGCTAAATATAGAATCTGATAAAATAAATACATTGTTATTTATGATTGTTTTAGGTGATAGCTCTTTAAATATAATTGTATTTAAATTGATCTCTTTATTTTCAAGATTATTAAATTTAGTAATTTTATTAAGTTGATTTATTTGAGATATTAGGTATGTTATTTCAGGTTTTTTTAGTATATTTTCTATATTTTCTAAAATTATAGATGTACTACCTTGAAGTATGATATTAGTATTGTTTAAATTAATTTGTTTGAGAGGCATTTTGGATTCCTCCCTTCTTTTTGTATTCTTACTCCTCCCTCCCAGTTTGTCAGCATCTATTATAATTATAATCATTTTTTTTATTTTGTCAAGTATTTTTTTAAAAAATTAACAATTTTTTTACTAAATAAAAATTAACCAAAAATATAAAAAATTATTTTAAATGATGAGTAATTGATTTTAAAGATTTATAAAAGTGATGGTAGTTTTTATTATTATTAAAATAAATTGGAATTATTGGGCAAAATATGTTCTAAAACAAAATCTGCTGGACCAAATATGTAGTTTTTTTCATGGAGATGCTTTAATTCTAAACCTAACTCAATTTTAGATGGATTTAAACCAATTCTTGTAGTACCTTTTGCTTTGCTTTCCAATGCTTTTATAACATTATTAACTATATTTTTTTCTTTTTCACTATAACCTACTATAACAAAAACGAACAGGCCTTTTTGTAAGTATTGATTATTTTGAAGATAATTCTTAAAATTTTTAAATACTCTTCCTTCATGATTAGGGAATATCCAATCATAGTTTAGATCTTCAACGTCTCCGTGGAATTTCCATAAATATCCACCTTCGTTTATATCTTTAACTTTAACTTTTATACCATCTTTATTTATTTTTTCTATTTTTTTATTATGTTCATTAAAATAGGCTTTTTCAATTAGGTTATCCCAATTTAAACATATGATTTCCTTAATGTATTCTGGAAAATTACGAGCTATTAGTTTATGTGAGATTCCTGGTGATGCTTTATCACATATTTCTTTAAATCTTTTTTTTAATTTTTTAGATTTTTCATTATTATTTTGATTATCTTGTAAATCATTATAGTCGTTAGCACCTACTTCTCTCAAGATATCATCTAATTGATTTGTTAAAGGGATTCCACTTTCATAAGATAATCCTGCTCCTACTAAAAAAACAGATTTATTACTTTCTATTCTATTTTTAATATCGTTGCCTTTTTCTTTTATGTTTGAAATGGTGGCTTCAATATATATTTGTAGCTCTCCTTTTAGTTTATCGATAAGAAATAAAGCTATATCCTCTTCAAAATTATATTTTTTTGATTTAAACTCAGGAGTTAAATCTGTAATCATTTTTGGTATTTTTTCTTTTATTATTTCATCTATGATAATTTGTACACAATATGAAAGACCTTTACTATTTTCTACCCAAGTAGCAGTATTTTTTACCCAAGTAGTAATATTTTTTACCCAATTAGTAATATTTTTTTCACAGTTAGTAATTGAATCATCTTTGCTAGTTATACCCCCATATTTTGATATAATAAATATTAATGTATGAAGATGCCCTATTTTTTTTAAATTACATTTTAATTCATTGAAAAATTTTTCTTTATCAAAGATATTTTTGAACATAAAGGGAAAATAGAATAGGATTTTTTAACTTTAAAAATGTATTCCTAAGGATTTAGCTTTGGGTTATAACTTTAACTTTTAAGAGAAGAGAAAAAGTTTTTTTATCCAAAATATCTATTTTTTCTTTATGTTTTTCGTAATTTAGTTTTTTATCAATAAATTCTTTCCCTATGTAGTTATAATTTTTCCTGTAATTATCCATAATTATTGCTCTCAGTTTTTCTCTTATTAAAGCTTTTTTATCATCTTGTTTAGGTTTTTTAAGACGGAATTCTTTACTAAGAAGTTCATTGTATTCATATAGTTTTTCTATACAATCTATCCCCCTGTTTTTATTCCTTAGTTTTATGTCTTCATCAAGAATAATTAGAATAGAATCTAAAAATTTTTGATTATTAATATGTTCCTTAGTATATTGTATTATAGATTCAATATCTTCAAAAGTTAAATTTTTTCCTTCTTTTAATTTTGTATCGTATTTTTTTGTAAATTCCTCATCTTCAATGGTTAAAGTTTCTTTTTTTTCTCCTAATTTTTCATTGATTTCTAATAATTTATCCTCTTGATCAATTTTTGTTGTTTTTTCCTGTGGTATTGTTTTTTCCTGTGATATCGTTTTTTCCTGTAATATTGTTTTTCCTATTTTTTGAGGTTTTGTTTTAGGCATAAAAATACACCTCTTTCTTAAATCGGGAATTTTTAAATTTGAATAATTCCCCCCCTTTTAATTATTATTATTTAGTTATATTTTTTCCTTCTTTGTTTATTTGAATTTAAAGGTTTTCTTTAAATATTATTATGTTTTTAAAGGAAAATTATTACAAAATTGTTTCTAATTTGTTTCATAAAGTTTAATATTTTTGTATTTGTACTAGTTTTAAACAAAATTTTTATAAAAAGCTATTTTTTTAATAAGGAAAAGCAAGTTATTTAATGAAGAATAAAAAAAAACAGGAAAAATATATAAAAAAATATATAAAATAATGGAATCTATAAGTAAAATAGTAAAACTGGAAGGGAGTTGAATTTTTATAAAAATTAAATCTTTACCTACTGACTTCATAGTAAAAGAACATATTAATATACCAATTTATAAATCATTAAACGATTTAATAAATAAAGATTTAAAAAATCTTTATATAGTTTATAGATTAACAAAAGAAAATATATCTACTTTAAAAATAAGTGAAATATTTTTAAAGAATAATATAAAAGTTGGTTTTATTGGATTAAAAGATAAGTATTCTTTAGCTTCTCAATATTTTTGTTTTTTTATTCCTAATTTTAGGCAAATTAATAAATTTATTAAAAAAATAGAAGATATCCTAAAAAGTATTAAATCTGTAAAGCATTTTGAATTTATAGGTTATATTGATAAACCATTAAGAAAACAAGATTTAATATATAATGAATTTAAGATAATTTTAAGGGATATAGATTCAAAAGAATTAGAAAATTATGTTGAAAAACTAAATCTATTTAAGGATTTTTATTTTTTGAATTTCTATGATGATCAACGGTTTCCCATTTATTTAGATTTCTCTATCGATAACTTTATTTCTACTTTAAATAAAATTAAAAATGATTTATTTTCAGAAAATCCTTATTTTAAAAACGATTTTTTAAGAGATAACTTAAGTAATGTTATTAGTAATTACTTAAGGGAAATTAAATCTATCTTTAAAATTGATTTTTTAAAAGATAAAGAAAATTTAACTAAGATAAAATTGGATAAGAAAGAAATCTTATTTTCATTTGAATTTAATATTTTTTTTAATGTTTTAGTTTTTTTAGCTTTTGATAAAAAGGATTTAAAAATATATGTTTCTAAGAATAATCTTATGGTTTTATTTGATTTAACTAATGAAAATAAACAAACTATCCAGGAAATTATTGAGTTAATTTATAAAAATTTTAATTCATATAAAAATAGGAAATTATTTATTAAAGTAAATAATTTAGATTTTAATTATTCAAAAGATGAGTTAAGTAGATCTGATAGGTATAAAATAGTATTAAATTTTAATTTAGAAAGTGGGGGATATGCTACTACTTTTATAAAGCATTTAATTCCTATTAATCCTGTTTCTTCTACTAAGACTAAATTTATTAAAATAAATTAGGCATATTTTTTTATTTACAAATTAAAAGAGGTATTAGTTTATAAAGGTATAATAGATAATATTAGGTGGGGGAGTGGCGGAATTGGCAGACGCGTTGGACTTAGGATCCAATGGGGATTAAACCCCGTGCGGGTTCAACTCCCGCCTCCCCCATACCTCAATATATCTTACGACTTTTAATTATTATTATTTTTTTTAAGGGGGGCTTGAGATATAATTTATTAAAACACCAAACAAGGAGGGAGAATATATGGAAAATGAAAAATTACAAGAACAAATCTCTTTAGAAATATCTAAGCAAGTAAGTCAAAAAGTATCAGAGTTTGTATCAAAAGTATTAGATAATGTAATGAATAATGAAGAATTTTCAAAAAAAATAGCTTCTATAACTAATAAATCACTAGAATTAACAGATAAAGCTGTATCTGAAAAAATGGAACAAGTTTTAAAAATGCAAGCTATAAACGATGATGAGGAATTAGCTGGTCCTTTATCTTCTTTATTAAGTGTAACATGTTGTGAGAATCCAGCAGAGTAATCTTAAATCATAAGTTTTTGTAGGATTTCTTTATATTTTTTAGCCCCCTTGTTTCTTACTTTAAAATTAAAAATTTTATAAATCTTATTTATAAAATGAAAGATGTTTTAATTTATTATAGAAGAAATTTAGAGGATAATATAATTAAAGGAATTTTTAAATTTCCAAATAGAGAATTAAATTTATCTAAATGTGATTATTACAGAGCAATAAAAGAAATACTGGATAATGAAGATATTTTAATTTCAGTTGATGATACATGGTGTTTTGTTAATTTTAAAGATGTAAATTTACCGATTCAAGGGTGGAAAATACATATTTCTGCTATACCCTCTAATTCTATTGAGATTTTAGAAAAAACCGCAAAAATTTTAGTAAATAATAAATTACCATTTAAATTTCTAAAAACAATTGATATATTTTTTAAACAAAATTCTAAAAATTCAAATAGAGCATCTTCTGGTAAATTTATAACAATTTATCCTCCTAATGAACAAATTTTTAAAGAAATTATAAACAAACTATATTTAGAATTAAAAGATTATGAGGGACCATATATATTATCAGATAAAAGATTTAAAGATTGTAAAGTAATTTACTATAGATATGGTGGATTTTTATCTATTACCAAATCTGATTATTTAGGACAAAAAAAATATTATATAAAAACTCCAAATAATTCACTATATGAAGATAAAAGAAAACCTTATTATTATTTACCTTATTTTGTTAATGATATCTTTGATAATAAAAGATATGACTTAAAGAAAAATTTAAAACAGGAGAAAAACAATATTATTTTAAATGATAGGTATCTTATAAAGAAAGCATTAAGCTATAAGAACACAGGTGGAATTTATTTAGCACAGGATTTAATTTCAAATCAAAAAGTTATAATAAAAGAGGCAAGACCTTATACTAACTATAGAAGTTTTGATTTTGATACTGTTTATAATCTATATTATGAATATTCAATTTTACTTAAATTAAATGATATACCCCAGGTTATAAAAGTAAAAGATATTTTTAATGTATGGGAGCACCACTTTTTGGTTTTGGAATATTTTAAATCTAAGAATTTACATAAAATAATCTCAGAAAACTTACCCTATTACTTTAAAACATTATCAAAATTCAATAATTTAATTTATAATATCTTTAGTGATTTACTATGTGGATTAAAGGAGATACATAAAAAGGGAGTAATACATGGGGATTTATCTGTTAATAATATTATAGTTAATAAAAAAGGGGAGGTTAGAATAATAGATTTTGAAGGTGCTTTTTTAGAGTGGTATTCAAAAAAATTAATTCCTTTTTATACACCAGGCTTTGTTTTTGATATCAATAAAAAAACCCGAGATTTTTTTGATGATTTATATTCTTTTTGCGTTACTCTATTTTATTCACTTTATGGACCTATTAATGAAATAGTATATCTTAAACCTAATTATATTCATACTTTAATTTATGATTTAGTTAAATATTATAAATATCCACTTAAGGTAGCTGATATTTTTAGTTACGTTATTGACAAATGTACAATTTATCAAAATACTAATAAGCAAATTGATAATAAAATTGTCAATAAAATTGATAATAAAAATATAGATGAGATTTATAATTCAATAGAAGAAATGTTATTATTAATTAAGAACAGTGAATTTAAAGAGTATTTGGTTTTTAATAAAGATGAACAGAGAAATATAAAAACTAAGGAATTAAAAGAAATAAAACAAAAATTACTTGAATTTATAGAAAAAGTTAAGTTTTTGAATAATGAAATTCCATTTCCTTTAAGTAATTTTGCTTACAAAACTAATCCTTTATCTTTTGGTTATGGAATATCAGGAATTTTAAAAATATTGAAAATAATTTTAAAAGATGATTTTGAATATATGTATTCAGATGTAGTTGATTATTTTTATAAGAGTATAAAAAAGATAGATATAACAAATATTGATGATTATTCACCTAATTTTATGACAGGTTTAGCTGGAGTTGCTTTAACTGCTTATGATTTATCTATTACTGATCAAGCTTTTAGGATATTAAGTTTAGTTAATAAACACAGATTACTTAAAAATAAAAATTTTTCTTTTTTTTATGGATTGCCCGGTATTGCTTATGTTAATTTATATTTTTATGAAAAAACTAAAGAAAATAAGTACCTTGATTTTGCTTTAATTTTAATTAATAAGATTCTAAAGAATAAAAAGGAATTGAATGAGAAAATTTATTTTAGTAATTATGTAGGTTTAGCTAATGGGCAAGCAGGAATAGCTTTATTATTCCTATATTTTTATAAATTAACTAATAATAATTATTTTTTAGAATTGGCTATTAAAACTATTTTATTTGATTTGTCTTTTGAAATATCTACAAATAGTGGAAAAAAAGGGTTTCCTTATAGTACTAAAAATAAATTTGTTTCTCCTTATTTAGAATATGGGATTGCTGGGATTGCTAAGGTACTTTATGAAATTAATAATTACTTACATTTTGATCAAAATTATAAGTTATATTTAAATGATTTTTCTGATAGATTAAAGGAATATGAAAGTTCAGTTTTATTTTTTAATATAAGTTCTCCTACTTACTTTGTGGGCTTAGCTGGAATATTAGATTTTCTTTGTGATATTAAAAGTCATTATTGTACTTCTATGTTTTCTTTGTTAAATAATTTTATAGTATATACTAAATATGGTTTATCTTTTCCATCTGAAATGCTAAGATATATTAGTTTGGGTTTTGGAGATGGCATTAGTGGTATTTTGTACGTTATTTATAAATATCTTATTTTTCAAGAATCTGAAAATAATCATTTTAGTGACATTTTTTTGTTTAAAATATAATTTACAATAAATGATTTATTCCTTATATACTAATATTTAGGATACTTTTTTAAGGGAGGTAAAAAATTAAAAATAAAGAAAAAAATAAAGAAAAGAATTAGAATATTTTATTTGGAAAGAAAATAAAAAATATGGTGTATAAAAAAGATTTATCAGATAGTTTAGATTTTTATAAGAATGTAAAATTAAAGGCAAGATATTTAGATGTAAAGCCTATTAATTTAAATGGCCAAAATCTATTTTTAGTAAGTGATCCCTATAAGATATCAAATGATTTTATTGTTAGTCCTATAGTAGTTTTAGTTTTATCATTACTAAATGGTAATAATTCTTTAAGTGATATAAAATCTACTATTTTTAGATTAACGGGAATAATTCCTACTGATGATGAACTTTATAATTTAATAAAGTTTTTTGAAGATAATTTATTTTTACTAGATGATAAATTTAATAAAGCCTATAAAAATGAAATTGAAAACTTAAGAAAAAAGGGATTTTTAAGAGGTAGTTTAATGGGGATAAGTTATCCGGAAGACCCTGCTAAAGCTGAAGAATTTTTATTTAATAATAATATTGATAATAATTTAAATAGTAATAATTTAAATATTGATGAAATTTCAAATCAAATAATAGCTTTAATTATACCTCATATGGATTTAAAGGTAGCAAGGGAAACTTATTTTAGAGCTTATAAATTGTTATTAAATAATTTAGTAAAAAATTCAAGAGATATAGAAAATGTTTTTATTTTGGGGGTTAGTCATTATTACCATAAAAACCCTATTTCCGTATTTCCTTTAGATTTCGAAACTCCTTTTGGAATATTAAAAACTAATAAAGAATTAATAGAAAAAATAGATGATAACTTAAGAAAAATTCTTGCTAGTCAATATTTTGATTTATTTGAGAATATACTAATTTATAAATCTGAACATTCTATAGAAGCTCAAATTCCATATATCAAGTTATTAGAAACTAAATTATATGAAAATAAAGTAAATAAAATAAATAAATACCTTAAAGTGATTCCTATGATTATTTCTTATGGTAATATTGAACTATTTGATAAAATTATAGATTCTTTTCTAAGTGAAATTGATATTAATAGGACTATTTTTATAAGTAGTATAGATTTAAGTCATGTAGGTAAAAAATTTGGGGATAATAACTTTTTTGATCCTGAAAAATTTGATCAAAAATATATTGAATTGCTTTCAAATTTAGATATAAATAATTTATTTTATTTTGATAATATATCAAGGATAGATGGGATTTTTACAAACACTTTCTTAGTTTCTGTTTTAAAAAAGATATCAAAATTAAATAATTTTGAAATTTCATCAAAATTAATTGATTATAAAAAATATGAGGAAAAATTAACTGATTCTATAGTTTCCTATTGTTCTATTGTTTATTTTAAAAAATAGATTTTTAAAAAATAGATTTTGCTTGGGGATATTAAATAAAGATGTTAATAGATATATTAAATAAAAACGATATAAATATAGTATATTATAAAGCGGGAATTTTAAGAGAAGAAAGATTTGATGATATTACGAAGATAGATATTAATTTATTAAAAAAATTAAAGGAAGTTATTATTTTAGTTCCTGATAGTTTTTTAATAACTAAAGTTTTAAATATTCCTGTTGATATAAAATCTTATAAAGCTATTAAATCTAATTTGTATAAGAATTTGCCTGTTAGTCCTAATTTAACTTATAATAAAGTAAGCATAGTAGGTTCTAAGTTATATTTTACAGGTATAAAAAAAGAAAATATAGATCCTTTTTTACAGTATTTTAATAAATTAAAGATAAATAAAAAATGGGTTTTAGCTAATAGTTTAGCAATAAAAGAAGTATATAATTTTGATAAACCTAATTATATTATCCTGAATTTAACTTCTTATTATTTATCTATCTCTTCTTTTGAAAAATTAGGATATTTCTTTTTTAGTGTTTTACCTTATAATATTGATGGTTTTAAATTAGATCCTAATGATCTACAAGCTAATAAAATAGTTAATGAGATATATAGGATTATTTCTTCTTTTCAAACCCAAACTAAATTAAATATAGAAGGTATCTATTTTTTTGCTAATGCTGAATATAGTGAATTAAAATTATTAGATTTACTTAAAAAAAGTTTAGGCAATTTATCTTTTGTTTTAAGACAAGATAATTATTATCCTTTATATGAAAAAATATTATCTTACAAAAGCTTTCCTATTAACTTGGATAAAGATGAATTGGAAGAAAAAGTTAATATAGAAGAAAATAAGGAAATATTTAATAAGTTTTTAGTATCTTATATTATAACTTTTATTTTAATTTTGTTAATTACTTATTTTTTAATGAACAAAAAATATAATAATGAAAGTATTATATTATCTAATTTACAAAGTACTTATAATTCCCTAAAATTATCTAGTTTATCTAATAGTTCTCAAGAGGATAAATATCTTGAAAAAGCGATTTTAATTATTTATAAATTAAATCAAATTGATGAGGAAGTTCTAAAGGAAATATATTTTAATTCTATTTCTTATAATAAGGGAGTTTTTGTATTGAATTTTACTTGTTTTAATTATGATAGTGTTTTAAAATTTCAAAATGCTTTAAAGGAAAATCTACA
>JAPYWL010000046.1 GCA_028276365.1 Deltaproteobacteria bacterium
GTAGATAGCGCAATATTTGGACATAACTCCCTAAATTTATAAACTACTTCCAAAAATTTTTCTACAGTATATCTTCTTGCCATTCTTCTTAATATTTCATTGTTTCCACTTTGTAAAGGCAGATGCACATGTTTAGTTATTTTATCAATTGTACATATAGTTTTTATTTGTTTATCATTGAAATTAGTAGGATAAGGAGAAGTAAATCTTATCCACTTTATTTCATCTATTAATGATACATCATGAAGTAAATCTGCAAAATCATAAGAATTTTTAAGATCTATTCCGTAAGCATTAACTGTTTGTCCTAATAGTATTATTTCTTTATACCCTTTTTGAGCTAAATCTTGAATTTCTTTAATTATTTGTTCTTTAGGTCTGGATTGCATTTTACCTCGTGTAAATGGTACTATACAAAAAGTACAATAATAATCACAGCCAAACATTATGGGAACATAAGCAGAGAATTTAGATAGCCTTCTTGGAGGAATATCAGGTTCTGTCCTTCCTGTAAAATCTACATCCACTATTTTTTTATTTTTATTGTATTTTAGTTCTTGTAAAATTGTGGGTAACTGTGATATTCTATGAGTACCTAAAACTATATCCACATGATCTATATTAGAAATTTTAAGGTAGTCTTTTTGTGCTAAACACCCTGTTACTATTACTATCATGTCTTTTTTCTCATTTTTAATTTTCTTTAGAGCACCTAATCTACCATAGAACTTATCTTCAGCATTCTTTCTTACCGCACAAGTATTAAATATAACTATATCTGCATCAATTTCATCATCTACTGGATTAGCTCCAAATTTTTCTAATATCCCTGCTATTAATTCACTATCATACTCATTGGCTTGGCACCCATACGTCTTTATAAAATACTTATAACCGTTTAACATATAATCACCCTTTATTTAATTATTCTATAACTTCTTATAATTAACCTTTGTATTATTTAATTTTTTAATAAAATAGTAAGTAAAAGGATGTATTATTATTTTGTTTAATTTTATAAAAAAGGGGGCAAAATTATGAATTTAAAGGAAGAAATAGAAATAAATGCTAATCAAGATATAGTATTTAAAGTTATGCTTGATTTGGAAAAATTCCCTGAATTTATGGAAGATGTTAAAAAAATAACTATTTTACAAGATGAAGGAAATAAAAGAATTAGTGAATGGGAAGCTGAAATAGATGGACTCCTTTTTAAATGGCAAGAAGAAGATATATATTACCCCCAAGAATATAAATTAACCTATAAATTAATCAAAGGAGATTTAGATAAATTCGAAGGATATTGGGAAATAATTAAACTAAATGATAATAAATCAAAATTAGTAATATTCTTAAGCTTTGATTTAAATATCCCTACTTTAAAAAGTTTAATAATGCCAACTATAAAATTTAAAGTAAAGAAGAATTTAGCTTTAATGCTTAAAGCTATCAAATCAAGAGCAGAAAGCTTAGCTATTAATCAAATTTAGCTTTTAATTCAAGAATTTAAATTTAAAAAATATAAACTGGAGGAGATTTATGTTATCCTTAGCTAATAGATATGCAGACTCACTTTTTGAAATAGCTGCTAAATATAACTTAGAAGAAACTATCCTAAAAGAATTAGAAAATTTTTATAATCTAATAAATAAGGATAAATTAATTGATGAGATTTGGCATTCAAAATCTTTAACCACATCTGATAAATCTAATATGCTTATAGATCTATTACCTTTTAATTACCTTACTAAAGAGTTTTTAAAACTAATAGCTTCTAAAAAACGAGAAAAACTATTAAAACTTATTATTTACTATTATAAAAAAAACTATGAAAACAAATATGGAATATTTGAAGGAACCCTAATTTTAGCTAAAAAAATAGATAACCTTATTCTAAATGAACTTCTAAAAAGTATAGAAAAAATATTAAATAAAAAAATATTAGTAAATCAAATAAAAATAAATCCAGAAATTATGGGAGGATTTATCTTAATTAGTGATGAAACTATTTTAGACTATTCTATTAAGAACAACTTTGAAAAACTTTTAAAAGAAATAAATATTAATATAGAAAAATTCCTACTTAAATCTAATTTATTTAGCAAAATAAATTACAACTTAAATTAATTAGATTAATTAAATAGGATTTGGTAAAAATATATTTGATTTCCGCTTAATCTGGGAGCGGAATATAAATCCCCAGAAAAATAAAATAAAAAATAACCTAGGGAGTAAATTATGAGACATAGAAGAAGATATAAGAAATTAAGAAGATATAGTGAGCATAGAATTTCTATGTTAAAAACTTTATTTAAGAATATAATAAATAGTCCAAAACTAGAAATAGTAACTACTATATCACGAGCCAAAGCCTTAGTTAATTATTCTTCTAAATATATTACTTTTGCTAAAAAAGCTGCTAAAATTAAAGAATTACTTAATAATGCTCCTGAAGAAGAGAAACCTAAACTTAGAACCCAATTAGTTAATTTCTCTAGAAAAATATATTCAGTGTTAAGGGATAAAAAAATGGTTAAAGCTTTAATAGATTTAGGCGTAGTTTTAAATTCTGCTAAAAAAGGAGAAAGTGGTAGTGTTGGGGGCTATTTTAAAATATATAGACTAGGTTTTAGAAGAGGAGATGCTGCACCTGTTGCTTTAGTTAAATTAGTATCATAAAATCACATTTTATTTATTAAAGTGAAAGATAAAGAAAATCAAACTGTAAATAAAAATAAATCACTAAAACTAAGGTTAGATGAATATTTAGTTATTAATAAGTACGTAGATAGTAGAGTATTAGCTCAAAAATTAATCTTAGATTCTAAAGTTTTTATAAATAATATAGTAATAAATAAGCCAAGTTACAAAGTTAAGGAAAACGATACAGTTAAGGTAGAATTAAATAATGAGAGGTATGTATCTAGAGGGGGTTATAAATTAGAAGCAGCTATTAAAGAATTTAATATAGATGTAAAAGATAAAGTTTGCTTAGATATAGGAGCTTCTACAGGAGGATTTACTGATTGCATGTTATATCATAATGCTAAATTAGTTATAGCCTTAGATAATGGATATAATCAGCTACATCCTAAACTAAGAAATAATTCCAAAGTCATAAATATAGAAAAATTTAATGCCAAAGAAATACATACTATATATGATAAATTAGTATCTTATGGTAAGATAGATATAATTACAATAGATGTATCCTTTATCAGTGTTTTAAAAATATTTGAATCACTTAATAGATGTAATTTAGACAATGTTAAGATAATTCCCTTAATTAAACCTAATTTTGAGCTTAATAAAGATGAGAGAAAGTATATAAAAAAAGGTGTTCTTAAAGATAAAAAAATTATATTTAAAGTAGTATTAAGAGTTTTAAAAAATATAAGAAAAATGGGATTTGTTTTTAAAGGAATTATTAAATCCCCTATTTTAGGAACTAAAGGAAATCAAGAGTTTTTGGCTCTATTTGAAAAATAACTATTAATTTATTTAATTTTTATGAGAGTTTCTTTATTTAGTGGTACATTTAATCTTATACATATTGGCCATCTTTTAGTTATCAACTTAGCTATTGAGAAATTTTTAATAGATATCCTTTATATTATACCTAATAAAATTCCTGTTCATAAAAAAAAAGATTTTATTTTACCCCCTAAATTAAGATTGAAATTAATACAAATTAGTATAAAAGAACTAAAATATAAAGATAAAATAATTGTTTCAGATTTTGAAATTAAGAATAAATTAAGTTCTTTTTCTTATTATACCGTTAAAAATTTTAGAGAGATATATAGAAATGATGAATTATATTTTTTAATTGGTGATGATAGTTTAGTATTTTACAAGTGGTTTAATTTTAATGAAATTTTTAATTTGATCGATAAATTTATCATTATTGATAGATATTATAAATATGAAAATAAACAGGATTTTATTAATAAAATTAGTGAAATTTATAATAGTGATTTATTTAAAAACAGAGAATTAAATTGGGAATTATATGAATTAATTAATAAAAGTTATTTTCCAGATAAAATAGAGATACTAGGTTTACCTAAAATAGAAATATCTTCCACTTATATAATCAATAGATTAAAAAGTGGTTTATCTGTAGATTATATGCTTAATAATCAGGTAAAAAAAATAATAGAAAAAAGATTTTTTTTTGGATCTAGTTAATGGAAGAAGATAATTTAATTAAAATTATCTTAAGGAGGTACTTTTATGAATATTTTAGATAAATTATTAATACTTATGTTTCAGCAGAACGCTGAAAGTATCTTCTTTATTGAAGGTAATGAACCTTTTATGAAATACAAAGATGGAAAACTACAAAATTTAGTTGACGAAAAATTAGATAAAGAACAAATAGAAGAATTAATAAAAATATTTTTAAGTGATAAAGATAGAATTGAATTAAAAAAATGGGGATATTGGTTAGGGAATTATACTACACCTAATAATTTAACTTTTAAAGGAATTTCTTTTTACCAAAAAGGAAAATTAAGCATAATATTTTACCCTGCTATAGTTGAGAGTTATTCTATCCAAGATTTAGATTTACCTCCTATTTTTGTTGAGGCTTTAAATAAGAATAAGGGATTAATAATAATAAGTGGGCCTAGGAAAAGTGGGAAAACTACTATTTTTAATAGCTCTATTGAGTATATACTTAATAATAGATCTATTACGCTTGCTACTGTTGAAGATTTCATTGAAAAAGAGTTTACTAATTCTAAAGGAATTGTTTATCAATTTTTAGTAGGTAAGGATTATAGTAATCTTAAAGAAGTTTTAAATATAATAAGAAGGGTTAAACCAGATGTCGTAGCTATTCAGGAAATAGTTAATTACGATTATCTTAGTTTAGCTTTGGATTTAGCCTTAAGTGGATTATTAGTTATTTGTACTTTAAATGCTGATGGTATAATTTCTGCGTTTGAAAAAATTGGTGGTATGGCAGGAGATCAAAAAGAAAACGTATTTAGATACTTATCTATGGTCTTAGAAATATTAATTTCAGGTAATCTTTTTCAAACTACTGAAAATATTTTAAAATATGTATATGATTTTTATTTTAATGATATTGAATTTATAAAGAATATAGCAAAGGGAGATATAACTGAAGTTTATTTAAAGATGGTAGAAAGAAGGGAAAAAGGATTTAGGGTTCAAGAGTATACTTTAAAAGCACTTATAAAGAAAGGTTTAATAAAGGAAGAAGAAGCTATTTTAAAAGCTGCTAGACCTAATGAATTAAAAAAAGTACTTGCTGCTCCTTTTTAATTATTATAAGGATAAGGAGGGATTTAGTTCATGGTTAAAAACTTAAAAAATATTTCTAAAATTATTTTCTTTATCTTCTTTAGTTTTGTTATTTTTATTTTTAGTTTCAATTTATTAAAGGTTAGTTCAAAGATAGATAAGCCAATTTTATATCAATTACAGAATGAAATAAGAGATGTTGTAGATAGTTCAAAGGAAAGTATAGTTAGTGTAGTTTCTATTAATGTTGATGTTGATCCTACTTTAAGGCAATGGTATGAGCAATTTAAAGGTACTCCTTTTGAATATTACTTTAAAGACTATGTGGATCAAACACCAAAGATAGTTGGTAGCGGGGTTATAGTATCTAAGGATGGTTTAGTTATTACAAATGCCCATGTAGCTTTAGGAGCTCCTAATATCACTATTAAAATAAATGATAAAATCTTTAAAAAAGTAAAAATATTAGCAGTTAGCAAGAAATTAGATTTAGCTCTGCTTAAAATAGAAGATAATAATTTAAATTTAAAGCCTATAGTTTTTGCTAATTCTGATAATGTTAAAGTAGGAGATATTGTTTTTGCTATTGGTAATCCTTTTGGATTTGAATTAACTGTTACTATGGGAATAATTTCTGCTACTAATAGAAAATTAGATACTTATGTAGGATTTAAATACAGTAATTTAATTCAAACAGATGCTCCACTAAATCCTGGCAATTCTGGAGGAGCTTTAATTGATATCAATGGCAGGTTAGTAGGTATAAATACTGCAATTGCTTCTACTAGTGGTAGCTCCTCAGGTATTGGATTTGCTATTCCTTCTAATATTGTCTCTAAATTTATTCAAGATAGTAAAAATAAAACTCAAACTTACTCTGATTCAAGACCATTTTTAGGGGTTAGAGTAGCTGATTTACCTGATTACCTTAAAAATTATCTTAATATAAGTTATGGAGTAATTGTTGTTGAAGTTATCAAAGATAGTCCTGCTGATAAAGCTGGTATTAAAAAAGATGATATCATCCTGGAATTTGATGATAAACCTGTTAATTCTTATGACGATTTAGTAGATTTAATTATGCAATCTAAAATAGGTCAAAAAGTTAAAATTAAAATATTAAGAAAAAATCAAGAAATTTACCTTTTCCCTGTTATTGGAAAACAATAATAATTTAAAAATTTAAACAAATTTAAAAAGGGGATAAGATATGAATTTAAATGTTTTTTTAATAAAAAAAATACTTAAAAAAATTATTTTTATTCTTTTTGTTATTTTAGTTTTTTTTATTAATAATTCGTTTGTAGATCAGTATGGTAATGATATAACTATAAAGCCTTGGGTTTCTAAAAATGTCGTCTCTTTAGGAGAAACATTTTATTTAAAAATAAATATTCATTTTAAAAGTCCTTCTAAAACTCATTGGTATGTAGATAGTAAATTTAAATTGCTAAAAATAGAAGAATTCCTTAATAATTTTACCGTTGTCTCTCAATCAATTGATACTACCGTTAATCAAACTAACGATTATGATATAATGGATTTAAGTTATACGTATGTATTACAAGCAAGATCAGTGGGGGATTTCACTTTAAAGGATATAGGCTTAATGTATTATGTTGTTGATAACAATAATACTTATACATTATATGCTAATATGGATAACAATGATGCAATAACCATAAAAGTAGTTAATACTCCAAATACAACTACTCCAAATTTTCCTAATAATCCTAATATTCCTAATAATCCAAATACCCCTAATAACCCAAATATGCCTAATACCCCAAATACTCCAAATATCCCTAATAATCCCAATAATCCCAATAATCCTAATAATCCTAATAATCCTAATTTTCCTAACACTCCACCTACCACTTCATTTCCTAATCTTCCAAATCCTTTTACTACCAATCCTACTCCTAATTATCAAAACCCATTTACTAATACCAATCCTACTAATACTCCTCCTAATAACCCTTATTTAACTAATACTACTACTAATGTAGATGAGAGTAATTATGTTAATATTTTATTAATGGTTTTAGGGGGATTAATTGCTTTAGTTATAGTTATCCTTGGAATATATTGGATATATAAGATCTTATCTACTCCCCCTAAAACTGAAACAATTTCAAAAGATCAAGATAACCAAGTTTTAACATTAGATAAATTTGAGAAAGCTAAATCTGAAGTAATAGAAAAAATTAATTTAGTTGATTATTCCAAGGTTAATTTTTATTCTAAATTAGATGAATTAAAAAGGAATTCACAATATGAAAAATGGGAAGACCTTAAAAATAATCTTAGTTTGCTTATTTATCATTTATACTATAAAATAGACTCTATTTTTAATAAAGGAAATTTAAAGGAATCCTTAGAAATTTTAAAAAATATCAATAAAGAAAGTTATGAACTTATTTCTAATCTTTACAATAAAGTATATAAATTTTTATTATATGATTTTGATCAATTAGATAATTATCAGAAAAAAGAATTTGTTAATGAAATTACTAAAGAACTAGAAAAAGTTTATAAAAGTATTTCTGATTTCAAAGTTTATAAATAAATTGATAATATAGAATAATTAAAATGAAATATGTTTATTTAGTTTTTTTATTACTATTTTTTGGATATATATTAAAGGATTATGTTAATTTTATTTTAGCGATTATAGTTTTTTCCTATTTTAGTGAAGTTTTTATTGATATTTTTTCTAATTTAAAACAAAAGGTCTTAACCAATTTGCAAAAAAGAGATATTAATGATTCTAAGTTCATTAAATATTTTAAGGATTTTGTTTTTAAAATTCTAACCTTTATTAAGATAGATATAGCTTTCATATATTTGTTCTATTTAGTGTGTTTATTTTTAATAGTTTTTGTAATCATACCCCCAATTTTCTCAGATTTAAAAAATATATTTGCTCAGCTAATTAATAATTTACCTACAATTTTAAATGATGTAAAAAATTATATAAATAATAACAGAATTATAAATAATTTCTTCCTAAAAAATAACATTAACCTTTTAGAAGTTATTAATAATATGAATTTTAACGAATTACTAAGAAATTATACGGATTTTATACAAAAGGTAATAACTTATATTTTAAATTTTATTACCTCTAATTTAAGTGTATTATTTTTAATTTTTGTGCCTTTATTTAGCATTTATTTTTTAAAATCTAAAGAGGATTTTAAGAAGTGGATTTTTGAGAATTTTAGTTATATTAAGGAAGTAGAGATTTTTATAAACTCTTATGATAAATATCAAAAACTATATTTCAAAGCTATTTTAGTTAATATTTTTTTTATAATAGTTTTTTCAGCTTTGGTTTTTAATTTTATATTTGGTTTAAAAGGTATTTCCTTAGGGATATTATATGGTATGTTTTCTTTTATTCCATTAGCAGGTCCTATTTTAGGGAGCTTACCCGCTATTATTTTAGCTTTTTCTAAATCCTTTTCCTTAGGGATTATTATTATAATTATAGTTTTTATTATTCAGCAGTTATCAGATAATTTTATTATGCCTAAGATTATAAAAGATCATCTTAATTTAAATCCATTGATAACTATCTTTTCTATACTAGGTTTTTCAAGTATTTTGGGATTTTGGGCAGTATTTATTGCTCCTCCATTAGTACTTACTATTAAAGATTTAATTGAATTCACTTCAAAAAATAAAAATGAAACATTATGAAGGGAAACTTTGTTTTTGGAGAATTTATTGAATATAATCTAACTATTGATGATTTAGAATTTATATTTAAAAAAGCTAGAAGTAAACTAAATGAGATTTATTACATTCCTATTTATAAGATAATAGATAGTGTTGATAAGGTAATGAATTTATGGAAGGATGAAAATAGTTTTTATTATCAAGAAGCATTAAGATTAATGCCTTCTATTGTCGGATTTAGTGAGAAGATGATTAAGTTAGCTATCGATGAATTAATTAAAAATTTTACAAAGGAAAATTTAGTTAATAGATTAAATATTGAGTTAAAAGATATTAATTTATTAGATAAATGGCTTTATGATAATAAATCTAATGTATTTTTAAGGGTAAATCCAATAGGGTTATTGGTACATATAACTGCGGGTAATGTGTTTGTTTCTGCTATTGATTCATTATTAAGTGGTTTAGTTACTAAAAATATTAATATAATAAAGACTTCATCAAAAGTAGGTACTACTTTTGGGTTACTGTTTGCTAAGAGTTTTTTAGAGATAGATAGACAATTAGCTTCTTTATTTGCTATTGTTAATTTTGATTATAAATCTAAAAA
>JAPYWL010000047.1 GCA_028276365.1 Deltaproteobacteria bacterium
TATTATATAAAAAAAATCGGCGATACTAGTAATAAAATTTTAGAAAATGTAAGTGTTCTTAATTCTAAGTTAGTACAAAATTATAGAATGATTAAATTTATTAAAAGCTTTAATAAGGAAGAAACTGAAAAAATAAGGATAAATGATTTATTAAATAATATTTTAAATTTGAGATTAAAATTAGCGAATATATTATCATTACAAAGGCCTGTTACTGAGATTGTTGCTAGTTTGTCTTTGATAATTATTTCTTGGTATGGGGGGTATTTGGTTATTAAGGGGATATTTAAGCCTGCTGATATTTTAATATATTGGGCTTATGTTGCTATTTCTGTTTCCCCTATTACTAATCTAACTGCTTCTTTGGTTAATACTAAAATTATTTTTGGGTATATTGATACTATTATGAATATCTTTAAAGAATTGAATGAAAATGAATTAGATGAGAAAAAGTATATAATAAACCATAATATTAGTATAAAGGGAAAAATTGAATTTAAGAATGTTTATTTTGGTTATAATGAAAATGATTTTATTTTAGAAGATATTAATTTATTAATAGAGCCTGGACAAAAGATAGCTATTATTGGAAAAACAGGGATAGGGAAAACTTCTATTATTAGCTTATTAACTAAATTTTATTTACCTACTAAAGGGCAAATTTTTATAGATGATATCGATTTAAATACTATTAATCCTAAAGTTATTAGAAATAACATAGGGATTTTAACGCAAGAATCTTATTTAGTTGAAGGAAGTGTAATAGATAATTTAAGGTATGCAAAAGAGGATGCTACTTTAGATGAAATAGTTAATGCCTGTAAATTAGCTAATGTTCATGAGGATATAATTAAGTTACCTAATGGGTATGATACAGTAATTTCAGAGGATGGCAAGAATTTATCTGGTGGTCAAAAACAGCGTATCAATTTAGCTAGAATATTTTTAAAAAATCCTTCTATTATTATCTTAGATGAACCTACTTCAGCTTTAGATCCTATTACTGAAAAAGCTGTTATTAATTCTATTAACAATTATTTTAATTCTAAAACTATTATAATTATCTCTCATAAACCTATTACTCTTTATTTTGTTGATAAAATCTATACTATTGAAAATAAGAAATTAAGAGAAGTTTCTTATGAAGAATTATTAAAATTAAATATGGTAGTTTAATTTATATATATTAAGTGAATAGAAAATAAAATGGGTATATTTTTAATTTTGTTATTGATATCTTATTTATTAGCTAGTGTTCCGTTTGGGTATATAGTTTCAAAGATGAAAGGGGTTGATATAACTAAAGTTGGAAGTAAAAATATTGGGATGGCTAATGTATTTAGGAATGTTGGACCTGTTTATGGGATGATTGTGTTATTTTTGGATGCTTTTAAGGGGTTTTTGCCTACTTTTATGGCTATTAATTATAAATTACTTGATTATCAGGTTTTAATGATTGGGTTAGCTTCTATAATTGGGCATAGTTTTTCAGTTTTTTTAAGATTTAAGGGAGGTAAGGGAGTTGCTACTTCTTTTGGGGTTTTTTTAGCTATCTCCCCTATTATTAGTGTTATAGGATTAATTATTTGGATTATTTCGGTTTTAATTACTAGGTATTCTTCATTAGGTTCTATTTTAGCTGCTTTTGTTGTTTTTGTTATTAGTTTTTCTTATTTGATTTTTAATTTTAATTTTAATATATTTATGTCTGAGTATAAGGGTAGTAAGATATTTTTGATATCTTTGATTATTGTTTCTTTTATAATATTAGTAAAACATAGAGACAATTTTATTAGGATAATACAAGGTAAAGAAAATAAATTATTTTAAATATTATAGAGGAAAATTAAAATAAAAGTGTATAATAAAATAAAGGGGATGATTTAATGCTTGGAAGTATTAAAGAATTTGTTAAGGAAGGAGTAGTTTATGAGAAATTAGAAGATAATAAAGTTAGATGTTTAGCTTGTAATCATAAGTGTTTAATATTTGATTCTAAGAGTGGGATATGTAGAGTTAGATATAATGAAGGTGGAAAGTTGTTTGTACCATATAATTATGTTGCAACTATAGCTAATGATCCAATAGAGAAGAAGCCATTTTTTCATGTATTGCCTTCTTCTTTTGCTTTAAGCTACGGCATGTTAGGATGTAATTATCATTGTTCTTATTGTCAAAATTGGGATATTTCTCAATTTTTAAGAGATAAGCAAGTTCAAGGACAATTTATCCCTATAACTAAGAATGATATTGTATCATTAGCTAAGAAATATAAATCTAGGGTTATAGTATCTACTTATAATGAGCCATTAATAACGGTAGAATGGTCTTATGAGGTTTTTGAATTAGCTAAGAGAGAGGGATTTTTAACAGGGTTTGTTTCTAATGGATATGCTACTATCCATTCTTTAAGGTATATAAGACCTGTGTGTGATCTTTATAAGGTAGATTTAAAAACTTTTAATGATAAGAATTATAGGAAATTAGGGGCTACATTGAAAGGGGTTTTAGATGGTATTATTAATATTAAAGCTTTGGGGTTTCATTTAGAAGTTGTTACTCTTGTTATACCTGGATATAACGATAGTAATGAGGAATTAACTAATATAGCTAAATTTTTGTATTCAGTTGATAAAGATATTCCTTGGCATGTGACTTCTTTTCATCCTGATTATAAGATGCTTGATACTCCACCTACACCGCCTGAAACTTTAATAAGGGCTTATAATATAGGTAAGGAAATGGGGTTAAATTATGTATATATTGGAAATGTTCCTGATTTAGAAGAATATCAGCATACTTATTGTCCTAATTGTGGTAATCCTGTGATAAAAAGAAGGGGATTTAAAGTTTTTGAAATTAATATGAATGAAAACAAATGTAATAAATGTGGATACACAATTTTAGGGATTTTTTAATTATAATTTATTTAAATTAAATTTATGGAGAATTTTTGGGAAAATTTAACTAAGTCAATAACTTTAGCTAATAAGGATACTTTACTTTTTCTTGAAAATATTTATTCTAGTCCTGAGGATAATATTTTAAATTATAATTATAAGGATTTAATAAATTTTTATTTAAATAGGGTGGAGTTAAATTTGAATCAAGGGGATTTAAGTAATAATGAGAAATTGGATGTTTATAGTAAGGTTATACAAGAAAAAAGGGGAATTTTTTATTTTATTGATGAAGATGAGTTAGAACATAAAAATCCAGATAATTTAATTATAGAGCTAAAATTAAAAGATAAGGTTATAGGTTATGTTTTATGTAATTTAATTCTAAATGAATTCCATAAATCTATATTAATTGATTTATTACAAAGTAATTTAGAGGGGGTTGTATATTTATTTAGTTCTTTATATGACTTAGAGCAAGAGACATTAAAAGGGAATTACTGTAGATTAAAATTTGAGAGCTATAAGAAAGCTTTTTATGACATATCTAAAGCTATCCTATCCTCTTTAAATATAGATTTGTTATTAAATATAATTTGTAATGTTAGTAGGGATTTGCTTTTATGTAGTGGATGTTTAATTTTATCTAGGGATAAAGTAGTTTATAGTGTTATTAATGAGCTTATTGAACAAGATGTAAAATTTATTATACCTGCTATAAAACACGAATTATATAATGAGAAAATTGTTTTAAATGATTTATATGAAGTAAGGGATGTGGATGACATTTATGTGAAATATGTGAAAAAAGTAGTTATAAAGAATTTTAATGTGCCTGGAGTAGGTAGAGGAGCTTTTGTTTTATTATATTCAAATGATTTTATAGAAATAGATGATAATTTCATTTCTATTGCTACGAATAATATAGCTACTGCTATTGAAACTAGGATTTTATTTGAGCAGTTAGGACTAAAGAATAACTTTTTGGAAAAATTGTTTATAGCTTCTACTTCTATTTCTGAAGCTTTAACTTTTGAGGAGTTATTTAACTCTATTAGTAGAGTTTTAAAAGATATATTAAATTCTTCTAATGTGGTTATATTTTTAAAGACTAAAACAGAAAATTTTAAACCTACTTATATTAATTTTAAAGATAGTAGATTAATTAATTTTATAGAGGAATCAAGTTTATCAGTTG
The DNA here is from genome assembly GCA_028276365.1 of Deltaproteobacteria bacterium. Lineage (GTDB taxonomy): Bacteria > DRYD01 > DRYD01 > DRYD01 > DRYD01 > CAKZQG01. Next base: position 4,099 of record JAPYWL010000047.1, read on the forward strand.
GGTTTATTGATAATGAGTTAATTAATGAATTTATTAAGTACAGATCGTTTATATTTTACAAGGATTTTTATAAAAGTGATTTAACTAAGTTTTTTGATTTAATTTTATCTAAACCTTATATGCTTATTCCTATTGTTCAGAAGGGGAGTTTAGAGGGCTTAGTTCTTACTGATTTGGATAAGAATTTACTAGAAAATTATTTAAATTTAATAAAGGAGCTATCTGATCATTTAGCTATTTTATTTTCTACTTCGTTTGTAAGAGTTAACATATATCAAAAGCTACTTTCTAAGTCTAAGGAAGGGAAAATAATTAATCGAATTATTTTTGAGTATTCTTCTAAAAGGGAATTAAATTCTTTAATAAATGATATAGTTAAGGAGGTTCATTTACTTATCCCTTATTCTATACCTGTTTTTATTTCTTTTAAATCTAATGTTCCTTTGATTTTGAAAACTTTAGATCATTATAAAAGTTTAATATCGGTCATTTTGAATAATTTACCTGCTAGTATAAGGAATAAACTAAAGGAATCAGTAGATAATTTAAAGCCTTTTATTATTAATGATTTTGCTTTATTTATAGATGATGTTAATATTTATGAATATATTAAATCTTTAGGTGTAAAGAGTTTAGTAGTTATTCCGATAAATACAGAAACTTCTAATTTAGATCCTGTTTTATTAGTTTTCAGCTTAAAGAAGAAATTTGAAGAAGAGGATATTGAGTTGTTATTGAGTTTAGGGAGTTATTTTGGAGTATTTTTTGAAAATGCTTCTATTTATGCTTTCTTACAAGAAAGGCTTATAGGTACTCAAATGCTTTATGATTTCCTTCAAATTATTACTTCTGTATTAGATCCTATAAACGTTATTAATAATTTATTTCTGTTTATTAAGAAATTGCTTAATAATGAGGTTTTTATTTTTATTCAAAAGAAGTATAATAATTATTATTTTCCGATACTGGAGCCTTCTAATTTAGCTGAGAAAATAAATATATATAATATATTAAATAGATTAGGATATTTAGGGCTTAGTTATAAACCTATTTTTATAAATCAGAATAATTCTAAGTTAAATAAGGATTATAATTTAATTTGGGAAGAATTTAAAAAAATACCTAATATAGTTAATGTTATTATTTTGCCTATAGTTTATGTTAGGGAAATTTTGGGTTATATAATTATAGGGACCTCTAAGGGGTATATTAACGAGATAACCAATTTTATTTTAGATAATATTTCGTTTGTGGTTTCTACTCCATTGAAGAATTCAATTATACTTCAAGAACAAGTGGAGATTTCAAATATTATAAGACAAGCTTTATTGACTAATATTGATACTAAGTACTTGGCAAGGAAATATGAAATTGATATATTTTATAAGCATATATCTTCAAGGGAAATAACTGCTGATTGGTTAGAGATTATTGAGGCAAAGGATAATAAGGGGATTATTTTTATCATAGCTGATGTTTCTGGTAAAGGGGCTAAGTCTGCTATTTATACTGCTCAAGCTAAATATGCAGCTAAAGCTTTATTTTCTTCTTTAGATAACTTTGAATTAGCTGTTAATGAGCTTAATAAAATCCTTACTTTAAATATTTCTAACATTTCTGATATTAATATTTTTATTACTATGTTTGCATTAAAGTTATATAAGGAGGATAATAGAATTGTTTTAGAGTATGTTTCAGCGGGCCATGAACCTGCTATTATAAAATATAATGACTCTATTATTACTTTAACTACTAATGATATACCTTTATGTATTGATCATAATCATAGATATACCTCAAAGAAAATTGATATAAATAAAGATTCTTTTATATTTCTTTATACTGATGGAGTTATAGATATAAAGAATCCCCAAGGGAATATGTACGGTAGAGGTAATTTATTAAATTTTATTAAGCATAACAGTTTTAAAGATTCTAAGGATTTCTGTGAAAAGGTATATATTAATATTATGAAGCATTTTAGTGAACCTTTACAAAATCCTGTCGATGATATAACTATATTAGCTATTAAAGTTTAGATATTAAAAATCCGATTATTTTTAGATGGAAATTATTAAAATAGATTCTAAAAAAAACAAAAATTTAACATTTTTAAGAAAAATTAAAGGTGATAATAAATTTTTAAAAGAAAATAATCTATTTATAATTGATGATTATTTAACCTTTCTGGAATTTCTTAAAAATGACAAATTAACAAATATCTCTTATAAAGTTTTAAAGGTTTTTACATATGACTATAAAATAGTTGATTTTATTGAGAATTGGGTAAAAGACTATAAAAAAGATTCTAAGCAATTAGATTTAAGGGTTTATTTAGCAAATAAAGAGGTATTAAGAGATATTTTTAAGCTTGATAATTTAAAAATTGCTGCTTTGGTAAGTTATGAATTAAAAAGGAATATAATTGATTTAAATGATATTAAAAGTGATAAGTTAAATTATGTAATAGTTTTAGATGGGATTGAGAATCCAGGGAATTTAGGGAGTATCTTTAGGAATTCTTTAGCTTTCGGATTTAATAATTTAGTTTTAGTTAATTTAAAGACTAATCCATTTAATAGTTTATCATTAAGGGCTTCTAAAGGTGCTTTATTTTATCTTAATTTATATTTTATAAATGAGTATAGTAATTTTTTAGATTTTATTTATCAAACTTTAAGAAATATTAATATAGACAAGAAGGAAGTGGGTTTTATATTAGCTCAGAATGAAGTAGATTCTATTAGTATTCATAATTTGAATAAGATATCTGATTTTTTAAAAAGATATAAGTTAGTTTTTATTGTATTTGGTAATGAAGAATCTGGAATAAGTAAAAATTTAGAAGAGCTTATATTTTCTGAGTTCGATTTTATGAATGTAAAGATAGAGATTGATATAGATAGTATAAATGTATCTTGTGCTAACGCTATTTTTAATTTTGTCTTTAAATATTTATTTTTTAAGTGATTATGCTTAGCAAAGAAATAAAAGAAAAGATTTTTAGTTTTTTGGTTAATCTTAATTATAACAAGAATTTTAATTTATTTTATTATTCTTTAACAATAATTTCTATTGTTTTTGTAATTATAGTAACACTAAAGTATTCTTATATAACTTTTGATTTTAGATTGATTACTTTTATTTTTATAATAAATATTTTATTTTTTTTGTTATTTATTTTTGAGTTATTTGTTAGGTATTTAAGTGTAGGGGATTTTAGTAAGTTTTACAAGGTATATTTTTGGGATATAGTGTCTATTATAGGTTGGTTACCTTTGGATTATTTTATTATTTTTTATCATTATTTTAGTAACGGATTTGATATTTCTTATTATCATTCATTAGCCTTGTTAAGAATAATAAGGCTTATTAGATTGCTAACTGTATTTAAATTATTTGGAATAATAGAGAAAGAGATTCGGTTTTTATTAAGAAATATAACAACAATATTTTTACTAACCTTATTAGTTATATTTATAGGAGCAGTACTAATGAATATAGTATTAAAAGTAGATTTAATTAATTCTATTAAGTGGGCATTTTATGTGGTTTTTACTGGTGAGATGCCTGAAGGACTTCCTGAACAAAATCAAAAATATTTAATAGGATTGTTTTTAATCATATCTAATGGTATATTATTAGCGGGTATTATTGGTAGTATATCCTCTTTTATTATGGAAAAATATAGGTATATTAATCGGTTTGATAATATTCCTTCTAGTGGTGAGCTTGTTATTATTATTAATTATGATAAGGAAATAATTACTTCTATTTTAAGAGAATATATTAAAACTATTAGTTATGCGATATTAGAAAGTAGGTTTGTAAATATTAAGATATTGCTTATAGCTAAAATTACTAATCAGGAGTTAAATGAACTTAATGATTTAATTTATTCTAATATAAGGAGAGATCTTTTACAGTATCTTATTGAGTTATTTTTCGTAGTGGATAAAAATGTTTTGGAAACTAATTTTTATAGAGAATTAGAAACTTATAAAGATAGGATAAACAGGATATTTATATTACCTGATGAGAGGGAGGCGGATGAGTATCATCAAGATATAAAGACTGCTTTTGTTGCTAGTAATATTGTTAGGGCTTTGGGTAGTGACTTTTCAAAACAGAAAGTTGTAGCTATTACTAACACTGATATAGTTAATATTGATGAAATTAATGTTATTAGGCAACATGAAATTATTTCTAAGATTATTAATATGAAGATATTTTTGCCTTCTGCTTCTCTATTTATTTCTAATTTTTTTACTCCTGTAGGCTATAAAATTAGGGAATTATATATGGCTAGTATAGCTTTAGAACTTGATAAAAATAATATTCATAATCTTAAAGAATTAATAGATTATATTAGGAATTTTTATGATGCAGTAGTTATTGGTTATATTGATAAAAATAATGTTTATCATACTTTGTTAAATAAGCTTTATAAAAATGAAACTGAGAAATATATAAAGGAATTGGAAAAAATCCCTATCGTTAATGTTTATTCTATTATCTACATTACTTAATATACTTACATTACATAGTAATTAACTTTTTGTTTACATTTATTTAATAAAAAATTAAAATCTTAAAAACAAATTTAAATTATAGATATTAAAATTTCAAAAATTTTAAAGGGAAGGAGAATTTTGTATGAAAGTACAAAATAATAATATTATAAATAGCTTAATAACTACAAATAATGTAAAAAATGATAATTTAGTTTCTAATAATGAAAATGGTAATAATAAAGTTTATATTAGTGAGGTTAATAATTTTGAAGATAATACTATTATAGATAATGCTAATACATCTAAAGAAATTGATTTAGCTTTAATAAATAATTTAAAAGATCAGAAAACTAATGTATTAGAGACTAAAGAAGTTAAATATAAGGAGTTAGAAACTAAGGGAGAAGGAGATAATTATTTACATAAGTTTTTAAAGAAGTTTTCAAAGAAGGTATTTGTAAAGACTTTAACTAAGGTTCCATATGCTATAGGTGGATATTTAGGAGCGGATAAGGTATTAATGAAGACTTTAAAATGGGGGGCTCCTATATTAGAGTTACCTTTTGCTTATAAAGATTATAAAGCTAAACTACAAGAGGGTAAAAGCAAGAAAGAAGCGTTATTAGAAACAGGTGGATCATTTGTAGCAGGCAATTTAGTAGCTTTTGGAATTGGCTCGGTAGTTGGAGGGCCTATAGGCTTAGCTTTATCTGTTGTAGGTGGTGCCTTGGCAGGGACTTTAACTGATAAGTTAATTCATAAAGCACTATCTCATAATAAATAAAATTAATCTAAAAATTGCTGCTTTTATTGTTGCTATTAATAAATTGTTGCTATTAATAAAATTGCTATTACTTATGAACAGTTAGGTATTTCC
>JAPYWL010000062.1 GCA_028276365.1 Deltaproteobacteria bacterium
AGAAAAGAACTAAAAACAGATATAGAAAGATTAGATAACAAAATAGAGGAAGTAAGAAAAGAACTAAAAACAGATATAGAAAAATTAGATAACAAAATAGAAGAAGTAAGAAAAGAATTAAAAAACGATGTCAATAATTTAGATAAGAGAATAGAAAAATTGGATAATAAAATAGAAGAAGCAAAAAAAGAATTAAAAATAGATATACACAACTTAAGGATAGAATTTAAAGAAAATATATCGGAAATAAATCAAAGAGTAATAGATATCGAAAAAACTCTAAGACAGGAAATTTTAGGAATGTCAATTAAATTAGATCAAATGAACAAAAGAATAGATGACCTATTTTTCCAATATGAATATAAAATGAATAATATCCAACAAGAATACAAAAAATACATAATCAATATAAGCAGAGAAATAAATAAAGAATTAAATGAATACGTAAATAATAGATTAAAAGAAGAACTAAATAAAATGATGAATAATGAAAATGATGAAGAGTATAAGAAAAATATAAGGTTTCAAATGAAATTAACAGAAATAATAAAAAATGTTATAGATGAATATTATAAAAAAGCTTCCTAAATATCACTGCTTTAAAAATTATTTATTTTTATTTTTTATTATTTTTTTATTTTTTGGATTGTAAATATTTTAGAGGTTCAAAGCTATCATTTAAAGGCGAGTGTTCTTTAATATAGTTAGCTATTATATCTCTGATATATCCGTAGTTTTCGAATACTGGATATCTTTTGAATTCAGTATATCCATCTCCTCCATAATATAAGAAATCTATGGTAGCTACTTTATATTCTTTGTCTTCTTGAATTTCTTTACCATTTAATAACCATTTGTTTTCTTTAAATTCTAAGGAACTATTGTATTTTAATGGAGTTTTTTTATTTTCCATACTGTTAAGGAGCTCTAAAATATCTTTACCTTTCATTTTCACTGTTATTAACATATTTTCAAAAGGTAATATACTAAATACTTGTCCGTAAGTTATATTACCTTTATTAAGGATATCCCTAATTCCTCCAGTATTATAGAAGGCTATGTCAGAATTAGTATAATAGACCATTATGTTAGTTATTAAAGTACCTAAATTATTAGAAATATCTTTGGAATTTTTATCAAAGGTGGTATTAGATTGTCCCAAAACTTCGGTAGCATATTTTTCAGAATCTGAAATATATTTCTTTAATATTTTAGTTATTTGATTATCGGGAGTGATAATTTTATTAATAGTAGGATAAAGTTTATAACTGATTAAATCAATATTTTTAGGATTTTTATTAACATTTAGTTTAATATAACCTATGTATTTTCCATAGCTTCCAGTTTGAAGTATTAATATATTTTTATTATTGTTTTGTACAGTTATAGGTTCATATAAAGTGGTGTGACTATGTCCACCTATTATTAAATCTATATAATCTACATTTTTAGCTAATTTTTCGTCTTCTTTAACTCCTAAGTGTGTTAAAGCTATTATTAAATCTGGATTATTTGATAGTATTTCAGATTTATATTTATTAAGAATTTCAATTGGATCAAGGATTTTATGATTATTAAGAGCTTTGGGCATAGTTATTTGTTCAGTTTCTGGAGTTAATAATCCTATAACAGCTATTTTTAAATTATTTTTATTTATTATAATATAAGGTTTAGTATATTTAAATAATGGATTAGCATTAGCACATAGTACTGGCATCTTTAAATTTTTTACTATATTTAAGAATTTTTCATATCCAAAATCAAATTCATGGTTTCCTAAGGTAACAGCATCATAATTTAGATAATTATAAAAATCTACTACTGATTGACCATAGGAAAGATTAGAGTATATAGTACCTGCACTAAAATCTCCTGCATCTAATAATAACACATTTTTTTCTTGAGTTCTTATATTATTTACAATAGAAGAAATATATTCTGCTCCTGCTACTTCATACTCATATTTTTCAAAAATTTTTTGAGTTTGACTAACTATTCTTCCATGAAAATCATTAGTATGTAATATAACTAATTCTTCTGCTAAAATCGGATTTATAAATACTAATAAAATCCAAATGAAACTAATTATACAATATATAAAAAGATAATTTGTTTTTTTTAGTTTTTTATTTTTTATATTTTTTTTATTTTTGATATTTTTGTTGTTTTCCATAAAATTATTTCCCCTTTCTTTTTTTAATTATATTTATTTTTATTTACATTCATTTAATTATAGCTCTTTCATCAATTTTAATTAAATCAGCTAAAAATGAATTTATAATTACTTTTGAATTTTTTAATAATTTTTTATTTTGGAAATCTAAGTAATTTTTTATTTCTTTAATAGTAAATAAAATGTATAAGAATATGAGAATTAAAGTTAAGCTAAAAAATAGATTTATAAATGAAGAAATTATTATAGATAAAAGAATAAAAACGTTTAATATTTCCAATTTTTTGAGATTTTTCTTTATTTTATCAAAATTAGAGTTTTTAATAATATTTAGAGTTAATAATCTTAGGATTAGCCAAATAATTTTAGAATATCCATAATGACTTTTTCCAAAGATCCTATTGCTAAAATTAACTTTTATGTTTTCTATCTTGTTTTTATTAGCAAATGATATAATAGGTAAAAATCTATGGTATCCATAGGGTAATTTTAAATTTTTTATGGAATCTTTTTTATAAGCTTTTAGGGAACATCCTACATCTTTAATTTGGTAACTTGAAACTAAGTTTATTAATTTATTCCCAATTGAAGAAGCAATTACTCTAAATCCTTCATCTCTATTTTCTCTATACCCACTTAAAACTTCTATTTCTTTGCTTTGTATATCTCTAAAAAGTTTTATAATATCATAGGGATCATTTTGTAAGTCAGAATCTAAGGTTATAATAACATCACCTGTTACTACCTCAAATCCAGTAGATAAAGCATAAGATTGCCCAAAATTTGAATTTAATTTAATTAATATTAATTTAATTTTTTCTAGAAAGCTACTTTTTATTTCATTTAATTTATTATCTTTTATTGAATTTAATAAAATATCTAAACTATCATCATCGCTACCATCATCTATTAAAATTATTTCAATAAATTCTAAATTATAAAAATCAGTTAATAAAATATTTGAAACATCTAAAAGTTTTTTGTATAAAATTTCTAAATTTTTATTTTCATTATGGAAAGGAGAGACTATAGAAATACTTTTATATTTCGCCATTTTTTTTAATCCTTAACTTTAATATTAATATCAACTGTTTTTAATTTATGAGCCAAATAATATTGGCCTTAATATATATAATATACCTTTTTTTTCTTGTAGTTCATTATATATTTCTTGATTATTAGAATTTAGGTATTGTTTTTTTAGTAATGAGTAAGAAGCTAACAAGTTCATATATATATCATAAAGTTTCTTTAATTTGCTATCTAAATAACTACTTTTTCTTTTATTTCTTAAGTTTAGATTAATCAATTCATTTAAGATGTTATTATCAATTAGATTTTCGTTAATTTCATCTTGTAAAACCTCTACCATTATATTTCTCTCTACGTAAACTGATCTTATGTAAAATAGGATATTTAGAAAAATGTAAATAAGTGTATAAAATGGGAATACAATACACATTAATAGAAGATTTGAGGAGAAAATAAGAGAAGAGAAATTCCATAGGAAATGCGAACCAACACTTAGTAAATATCCTCCTGTTACATATAGTATTTTTTTTAGGTAATCCTTAGTTAAGGTAGCAAAGCCTATAGAAAATCCAACAAATGAGGTCATTAAAGAATGTAGTATAAACCCAAATACCCACCTGAGAATCATTTGAAGAAAACCTCCACTTAGTCCTGCTATAGCTATTCCGTTAGCAATGTATATATAATCTTCAACTAACTTAAATCCCAGTCCTGCAGCAGCTGCATATACCATACCATCTATTGGACTATTGAATTTTGTTCTTAAAAACAATAATATTATAACTATTGCTAATAATTTAAAAAACTCTTCAAATATTGGAGCACTTACAACTATTCCACATATATTACCAAATGTTTGACCACATATAAAGCTAGATATTGTGATATTAAATTCATTAGCTATTAAAGCAAAAAAAGTAGCACCTAAGGCACCCCATATAAAAGCAAATATTATATGGCTCCAATCCTCCTTTTCATATATATCTAATAACCTCAAAAAATATAAAGCTAAAAAACTAAATAGAATAGAAATTGAATAATATATTAATGCTAATAAAATTCCTCCTATCCCGCCTCTACTTATTATCATTGTCCCTGTTAAAATACTAAAACATAAACAAGAAATAAAAAATATAAAAGAAAATATCACAAAAATTAATATAGTTTTGTTTCTATTTGATACATTATAACTGAGATTGTTAATCAAATTTATAGCTTCATCTATGCTTTTAATATAAACATTAGGTGTATTATTATTATATTGAGTTTTAATGTTTAAATCAAAGTTACTTGAAGGTTTTGGAGTATCATGAATTATTGAACCGCAATTGGGGCAAAAGATGTATTCTGACCTAACACTATATCCACAATTATAACACTTGCTAATAAATTATCCCTCCATAGGTAAATCCATTAATAAACTAAATCCCTTAGTAAACTATACCACCATCAAAAAATATATGCTGATTGTTTATATAAGTATTTTCATAGCTTAATAAAAAAGCTATAAATTTCCCTATTTCTTTTACATCTGCTATTCTTTTTATTAATATGTTTTTTTCTATTTCTTTTATATAATCATTAGGGGATATATTCAATATCTTAGATTGTTTAAGTATGTAATCTTGTAGTCGTTCGGTATTTATATAACCTGGAGCTACAGCGTTTATTAATAGTTTCCCATTAAAACTTTCCGATAATTCTAAATTAATAGTTTTTAAAGCATTAACAAGTGCCAATCTTAAAGAGTTTGAAACTATCATGTTTTTAGTTATCTTTTTGGTAGTAAATGAAGTTATTGCTACTATTCTAGGATATTCTGAATTTTTTAGATAATTAATTGTATTTTTTATTATTTCAATTGGTGATAAAAACATTGTTTTAAAATAGCTTAGCCATTCGTTATGGGTTATTTCATGAAATGGTTTGATATTAGGTCCCCCATAGTTTATTAGTATAGAATCAAGTTTGTTTATATTTTCTAATATATCAACTAAATTTTTTAAAGTAGAATCTTCTGAAATATCACCAGGTAGAAGAATTATTTTATCTTCTGAATAATTTTTTCTTAGTTCATTATATGCTTTAAGGGGGTTTCTGGAATTTAAAATAATGTGATAATTTTTAGCTAACATTTGATTAGCTACTTCAAAACCAATTCCTTTAGATCCCCCTAATATTAATGCAAAATTTTTTGACATAATTATACTTCCTTAATTATGATTTATTTAATTCATCTATAGCTTCATTGATTGAATTTACTATTTTAAAAACTTTAAATAAACCTGTTATTTCAAAAATTTGATTTATATAACTATTAGGAGATATGATGACTAATTTTCCTTCTTTTTCTTTTACTTTTTTAAGAACTCCTATTAAAACCCCTAAACCTGTACTATCTATGAATTTAACTTTTTCCATCGAAATAATTATATTTTTATAATCTTCAATTTCTTTAAGAATATCGGATTTAACTTTAGGGGAAGTGTAAGTATCTACTTCACCTTCTATATTTATTATAACATAATTCTCTTTTTTATTTATTATCAAATTCACATTCATATTTTTATTTTTATAAAGATTGTGAGATATTTATATACCGCTTCCCACATAAGCGGAATTTAATTTTAATTTTTAAAATTTTTTATTTTTTTATTCTGCTTTTGATTCTTGGGCTTTCTTAGAGAACTTCTCTTTTAGATCTTGGATAATTTTTTCTCCTTCTTCCTTAAGATGTTTGATTTCTTGATTAAGTTTTTGAATTTGTTTATTAGCTTCTTCTAAAGTTTCTGTAGTTTTTTCTTTTATTAGTTTTCGTGTTTCTTCTCCTGAGGTAGGGGCATACAGGATCCCAATAACACTACCTACTGCTACTCCTATTAAAAAAGAAACTACTATATC
>JAPYWL010000104.1 GCA_028276365.1 Deltaproteobacteria bacterium
CCTGATTTAATAGATTTTATAAATCCCAAAGTAATAATTCCAATGCATTATAAAAATAAATATATCCCCGATTTTCCTATTTTAACTTTAGACGAATTTTTAAATATACCTAATATAAAAGAAAAACTAAAAAATTTTAAAATAATAAAAGTACAAAATTTAATAACAATAAACAAAATTTCAGAAAAACAAATAATTATATTCAATATTTATTAACTAAGAATTTTATAACTAAAAACTTTATATAAAGGAAAGGAGAAAAATAGTGCAAAATATAAATTTAAAAGAATTAAAGCTAAATGAATCCAAAAATTATGAAGATTTGCTAATAAAAAACAGAAGAGACCTACATAAAATACCTGAATTAGGATTCCAAGAATTTAAAACTTCAAAATATATATATGAGCAAATAAAAGATTTTGTTGATGAAATATACAATTTAGCAACCACAGGAATAGTAGCTTATATATATGCTAATCCTAAAAATAAAAAAACTTTACTATTAAGGGCAGATATAGATGCTTTACCAATAAAAGAAGAAAACGAAATAGATTACAAATCAACTCATGAAGGAGTAATGCATGCTTGCGGCCATGACGCACATTCATCTATCTTAATAAATACTATTAAATATTTTTCAAAAAACAAAGATAAATTAAAGATGAATTTAAAATTCATATTTCAACCAGGAGAAGAAGGATATGGTGGAGCTAAAAAAATGATAGAAGAAGGAGTTTTAAATGATGTAGATTATGCAATAGCTTTACATGTTTGGAACGATTTAGAAGTAGGAAAAGCAGCAGTAAGTAGCGGCCCATCTATGGCTTCATCTGATAGTTTTGAAATAGAACTGATAGGTAAAGGTGGACATGCTGCTATACCTAATCAAGCAAATGACCCCATTTTATTGGCTATTCATTTTATAAACTATTGTTATTCATACTTTCCAAGAGCATTTGATAATTCAAATAACTATATCTTAACATTTACATACATCAACGCAGGAACTGCTAATAATATTATCCCAGATAAATTAATACTTAAAGGTACTGTTAGAGCTTTTGATGAAAACATAAGAATAAATATAGCTTCAAAATTTGAGCATATTTTGAAAACATTTTGTAATCTTAGCAACATAGACTATATATTAAAATATAATTTAGGGTATCCTGTATTAGTAAATGATCCCTTTTTGTATAAAATAGCTTACCAAGCATTAGAAAAAATTCAAATAAAAATAGAAAAATTCAAATCAATGGGTTCAGAAGATATGGCATATATCCTACAAAAAGTTCCAGGAATATATGTAGCAATAGGTTCCAAAGATGAAATTAATAATTATCCTCATCATAACCCAAAATTTAATATAAATGAAAAATCAATGTTAATAGGAATGCAATTTTTTATTAATTTTGTATACTTACTTCAAGAAAATATAAAATAAAAATTAATATAAAAATTAATATAACAATTATAATTTTAAAAATCTACTTAAATAGCGTTTAACATCGAATCTTTCAGTTAAATTCTTATAGCTCATATATCTTATCTTACCAAATATTTTTCTTTCCTTAAAAGGTCTATCAAAATTACCAAAACACCAAGATATTCCAGCATAACCATTAGGATCTCTACCATCCAAAAGATACTTATCATTTAAATAGCAAGCTATATCAAAAGCTTGTTTAGGATGCTCAGTCCATTCAATTATTTTTTTAGCCCAATACATCCTCATATAATTATGCATCTTACCAGTAATTAAAAGTTCTTGCTGAGCAGCATTCCAATACTCATCATGTGTTTTACCTTGTTCTAATTCTTCTAAAGTATAAAGATACTCTCTTTTATCTACTAAATGCTCTTCCAAAGATTTTCTAGCCCATAAAATAACCCCTTCATACTGATTATAAAATTCATTATAATAAACATAGTTTCTAGCAAGTTCCCTCCAAACTATAAGCTCATTAAAAAAAGATTTCACATTTTCATCTCGTTTATCATAATATTTTAGAATTTCAATAACAATCTTTAAAGGTGATATTTGCCCAAAATGTAAATAAGGACTTAAATTAGAAGTATAATCTAGTGTAGGATCGCTTCTATTATCTTTATAAAAAGGAAGTTTTTTTTCTATAAATTCTTTAAGTAATTTATTAGCTATATCACTACCACCTTGATAATACTTCTCAACAGTAGAAATTGACTTATCTATATTTAAAATATTTAAATATTCTTGAACTTCATTAAAATCAATTACATTATCCAAATATATATTTAAATCATTATTTTTTATTATAGGTTCAAACTGTTTAACTTCTAATAAAAAATAATCAAAAAATTTTTCTACTTTGTCTCTATAAAGAAAAGCATAAGGAATACTTTTATTAAAAAGAAATTGTATAGGAAAAATAACATCAGATTCTACTTCATAAACACAAACATCAACAAAATCAGCTACCTTCCTTCTCCATAGCCTTTGAGTTTTTAAATAATTTTTATCTAAAACTACCAAATAAGCTTCTTTACTTAGTTTTATACATCCATTTACATAATCATCTTTTATAATTAAAAAATTTATCCCCCTATCTTTTAGATCTTTTTTCAATTTTATTAATCCTTCAATAATAAATCTATAATATCTTTGATTAGAAAATTTATATTTATCGGTTATAAAAAAAACAACTAAAACAGGTTTTTTATAATAATTCGCTTTATAAATAGAAAATTCTAGAGCATGATTAAATTCTTGCCTTTGAGAAGCTTCCATACAATAAAGTACATATTTCCCTTTTGTATTTTCTTCTTTTTTATTTAATTTTAAAACTCTATTTTCAAATATTTTTTCAATACTCATAAATTTATATTTTATTTAAACTATTACTTAAATTAAGTAAAAAATCAAAATTTAGTTTTTGAGAACTTGTTTTTTCATAAAAAAATTTCAATTTATGCTCTAATTTTTGATAAACTTTTTCATTACTACCAAAAATAATATCAATAGCCCAAATATATTTTTCTAAAGTATTAGAT
>JAPYWL010000068.1 GCA_028276365.1 Deltaproteobacteria bacterium
GCTTATAATTTAAGTATTTAAATGAATCAAATAAAATACATAAACCATCAAAAAATATCTCACTTCTTTTACTATTAGTAAAAATAATATCTAAAATTGAAATAAAAGAATTTTTCTTTAAGCTTAATGGATTAAAATCCAAAGTAGCTGCTTTATTTATTATATATCTAAAAAAATCTTGATTTACATAATCCTTAAAATTATATAAAATAAAATCATTAACAAACTTAAAAACAAAATTATTCTTTGTAAAAAAGTTAAACTCAGGCATATTAGAATCTAAATAGAAATCATGTTTGTAATTTAAATTTATTTTTAAAACATAAACAGATATTGAATTCAAAATGTTTCTAAAAAAATTATCAATAACTTTATTAACTTTATAAACAACAACCAAATAAAAAATTATAATTAAGATCCCAGAAATTATAAGCTTTAATTTAAAATTAATAAAAAAACACAAAAAAGATATTATAAATAAGACTAAAACTAACTTAAATAAAAAAAATAGATCACGCTTTAAATCTCTTTTAGAATCATTTATAATATTTATTATTATTTCCTTTATCTCAAGCACAATTACATAAAATAATTTTAATTTACAGATTTATCTTACTATTTCATTAAAAATTTTAAAATCATAAACTTTAAAGGATTTATCATCAATAAATAAAAGTACTGCACAAAATAGATAAGGTTTTGATTTTTCAGGTTCAAATTTATTATATAATCCAGTATTTAGCTTCTCTATTATTTTTTCAATTTTAAATCCAATAATAGAATTATAGGATCCACACATCCCTATATCACTTATGTAAAAAGTACCATTTGGTAAGATTTTAGCATCATTAGTTTGAACATGAGTATGAGTACCAATAAAAGCAGTAATCTTGCCATCAAGATAATGAGCTATAGACATTTTTTCAGCAGTAGCTTCACCATGGAAATCCACTATAATTATTTTATATTTATCAAAAAAACCCTCAGATATTAAGTTTTTTATATTAATAATAGGAGAAATAGGAGTATCGAGAAAAGTTCTTCCTTGAATATTTATAACTGCTAATATATCTCTTGTATATATACCTTTACCTGGTAAAAACGGAAAAAAATTAATAGGTCTAATAATATTTTCATTATTAATTATTTCTAATACCTCTTTATTATCCCATGTATGATTTCCCATTGTTATTAAGTCAATTCCTATATCAATTAGTTCCTTATAGACTTTTTTAGTAATTCCAAAGCCACCAGCACTATTTTCTGCATTGGCTATAATAAAATCTACCTTATACTCATTCTTAATTTTTGGGATCATTAATTTTACAACTTCCCTACCAGCTGAAGAAATTATATCACCTATAAATAATACATTCATAATTTATAATTAACCAAATAAATATTTTAACCTTTTTATTTATTATATTTATTTATTATACATTAGTTTGAATATTAGCAGTTATTATCTGAATATTCTTAACTTGATAATTATGAGCTACTTCAGCATAAGAAATAACAAAAATTTGTCCGAAATTTCTTTCTATTATTTTTCTAAAGTGTCTTCTTACAGTAGGAGAAGTTATAATAATTGGTTGATAGCCATTATTAGTAGCATATCTTAAGAACTCAGCTACTGACATCAATAAACTTTGACTAACATTAGGATCCAATACTGGGAAAGTCCCAAATTCTGTTTTTTGTAGATTTTGAAGAATAACTTGTTCTATCTGGGGATCTAAAGCAGCAGCATATATAACATTATCCTTAGCTAACATATCAGAAATAGCAGCTGCCAAAGATATTCTAACATATTCTGTTAATTCATAAATATCTTTGGTATATCTAACTGCATCAGCCAAAGATTCTATTATTGTAACTAAATCTCTAACCGGAATTTTCTCCCTTAATAAATTTTGTAAAACCTTTTGAACTTCACCAATAGAAATAAGTTCAGGAATAACATCTTTAACGACAGCTGGATGAGTTTTCTTTAAATTCTCTATTAATAGACTTGTTTCTTGTCTACCTAAAACATCAGCAGCATTATTTTTAACAACTTCAGTTAAATGAGATGCAATAACAGAAACAGGATCAAATAACATACATCCTAATTTTTCAGCTTGAGGTTTTTCAGCAGGTTCTATCCAAACCCCAGGTAATCCGTAAGCGGGATCCACCGTAGTTATACCATTTAATTGTTTTATAACATTTTCAGGACCTATTGCTAAAAATTTATTTATATGTGCTTCTCCTTGACCTACCTTAACTCCTTTTATCTTAATGACATACATTGTAGGTTTTAAATCCATATTATCCTTAACTTGCACTCCAGGCATAATTATACCTACTTCCTTTGCTATAGCAATTCTAACAGAAGGAATCCTCTCTAATAATTTTTTACCTTGAGCTTCATCAACTAAGCCTAATAACATTCTACCTAACTCTAAGGATAAAGTTTCAACAGTAGTATAAACCATAGCGGTTTCAGGTTTCCTTTGCTCTTCTTTTCTTTGTTCCTTTTGGATTTCTTGTTTTTGAACTTCTACTTCAACTTGTTTATTTTCAGCTTTAGTAGATAAATAATAGAACAAAGCAGCAAATCCTAATAAGAAATGCCAAGGTAATCCCATCCCAAATAAAGACATAATTGCTAAAAAAGCCGTTGAAGCTGATGCTATCTTTAAAGCTTTAGGTTGTCCCGTTAATTGAGAAATAACATCTTCCCCTAAATTAGATTCAGAAGCTGCTCTTGATACTATTATACCCATAGCAGTTGAAACCAAAAATGAAGGTAAAATAGATATTAAACCATTCCCTATAGTTAATATAGTATAAGTTTGTAAAATATCTACAATTCCTTTAAATTCGTTTCTAAAATAAGTAAAACCCATAACAATACCACCAATTATACTAATAGCTAAGATAATAATATTAGCAATAGTATCACCTTTAACAAATTTACCTACACCATCCATAGCACCATAAAAATCAGTTTCTCTTTCTATATCTCTCCTTCTTTTTTTAGCTTCATCAGGAGTAATTAATCCTGCATGTAATTCGCCATCAATAGCCATCTGCTTACCTGGCATAGCATCCAAGGTAAATCTTGCAGCAACCTGAGCAATTCTTTCTGCTCCTTGAGTTATCACTATAAATTGAACAACAACTATCATTAAAAACAATACAAAACCTATAACTAAATTTCCACCTGCTACAAACTTAGCAAAAGTAGGAATAACATGACCCGCACCTATAGGTTCCCCGCTTACTGGATCTTTAATATGTCCTCTTGCTAGAATTAACCTAGTAGCAGCTATATTAAGACCTAATCTAAATATAGTTTCAACCAATACAATAGTAGGGAAAACTGCAAAATCCAAAGGACTCTTAACATAAACTGACATTAATATAATCAATATAGCTACTATTAAATCAGTAATTAAAAGCATATCTAATAACCATTCAGGTAATTCAACTATTATTAATAAAACAGCTAATAATATAGCAATAGGAATAAATATATCTAAAGGTACCCTTTGATTCCCTATAACCACTGCTTGATTAGAGCCTAACATTTTATACCCCCAATTAATATTAACTTAGTAGCTTTTTTTTCTTTTTCATCTTATAAACAAAAGCTAAGACTTCAGCAGTAGCTTGATATAATTCAGGTGGAATAAAATCATCTACTTTACATTTTTGATATAACATCTGAGCTAATTCTACATTTTCAACTATAGGAATATCATTTTTTTCTGCTTCTTTTTTAATAAGTTCTGCAAAATACCTCTCACCTTTAGCAACAACCTTAGGAGCTTTCATAACTCCGTGTTCATACTTAATAGCAACAGCATAATGTACAGGATTGGTAACTACAGCAGAAGCATCCGCTACCCTACTTATTCCTCCACCCATTGCTAATTGTCTAGCCATTTGTCTCCTTTTACCCTTAATATGAGGATCTCCTTCCTGTTCTTTATACTCATCTTTGAGTTCTTTAAAAGACATTCTCATATCCTTCATAAAAAAAGCCCTTTGTACATAAAAATCAAAACCAGCTAAAAGAACAAAAGCACCAATTACTTGCCATACCAACTTCTCTATTATTTTCTTGGCTTCAATTAATAAAGGTATAAAATCAATTCCCCTTGGAAAATTTATAAAAAACAATATAGAAGATTTTATTGTCAAATAAACTAAATATCCTATTAATCCTATTTTTAAAATATTTTTAAATAATTCAACAACAGTTTTTTTAGAAAATATTTTTTTAAATCCACTAACTGGATTTATTTTATCAAATTTAGGAGATAAGGGTTCAAAAGTAAATAAGAAACCTATTTGAGCAAGATTACCTATTAATCCTGCTATAAAAGCTACTACTAATATTGGTAATAATATCATAAAAAAAGTAATAAGAGCTTTAAAAAGTAAAGAAGAAACAAATAATATAACATTATCAGTATTTGCTGCATTAAAAAATAAATCAGGCTTATATATATCTACACTAAAATTTCTAACATTAAGGGCCATCATCTTTGAAACAGAAAATAAGGTAGCAAATACAAATAACATAGATACAAACATTACTACATCTTGACTTTTTAAGACCTGCCCTTTTTTACGAGCTTCTTGTAATTTATGCTCTGTAGGCTCTTCCGTTTTATCAGCATCATCTGCCATAAAATTTACCCCCCTTAATATCTATTTATCTTTTATCCCCTTTAAAAATCATTAATAATGTTTTATAGCTTCATTTATTTCAAAAAAACATATCTACAAAACATAATGTACCTTCTCTATTATTATTTATTATAACTTTTTTTAATATTCCTATCATATCTATAAAAAAATTAACATTTTTTTTACAAATATAAAAGAAATCCTATTTAAAATTTTAACACTTAAAAATATAAAGGACTTGAATGTATGATAACTTTTTCATTCACCAGAATATAATTTAAAAGCTTGATTTAAAATAATTCCAGTTTTAGAACTCAATAACTATAACTAATCACAATTTCCTTTTTTAGAATGAAATAAAAAATAAAAAACAATTTTTATTTAGAAACCAATAATTCCTTTAAATCTATATAAGAATTAAAATCCATAATCAGAGGTTTAGAATTAGTCTGTTTTTCTATTAATTCTTTAAATTCATTAACATTAACCTTAATTAAATCAAAGGTATTATAATGCATAGGGATAACAAATTTCGGTTCAATCATTTTAGTAGCTAAAACAGCTTCTTCTATATCCATAGTAAAATATCCTCCAATAGGTAACATAGCTACATCTATATTATAGTTTTTAAGTAATTGCATTTCAACAGTTAAACCCGTATCACCAGCATGATAAAAAGTAAATCCATTAAAATTAATAACAATTCCAGTAGCTACCCCTGCATATGTTCCTTCAGGTGTAGAACTACCATGAAAAGCAGGTACAAATTTGATATACCCCCAATTAAATTTAATCTTTCCCCCCATATAAGCTCCACTAGCTTTAGCTCCTTTGGAAGCTAAATAATTTGCCAACTCAAAATTAGCATATACTTCACAATTATACTTTTTTGATAATTCAACTACATCAGCTATATGATCAAAATGCCCATGAGTAACAACAATAAGATTAATATCCAAAT
>JAPYWL010000049.1 GCA_028276365.1 Deltaproteobacteria bacterium
GCTACAATCAATTTACCTACATAAATATAAGCAGGATATAAAAAGAATCCTAATTTAGGATAAGCAAAAGTAACAGTAACTGCAGCCCTTACAGGCTCTAACACTAAAAACTTACCCGTATCCACATCTAAACCACTTGGAACATCCACACTAATAGTTAAAGGAGAATATTTATTTATAACCTCAATAATACTTGAATACAATTTTCCTACATCCCCTTTTATTCCTGTACCAATTAAAGCATCAATAACTAAACCACTTATTGATAAATCAAAGCTAAGTGATTGTAAAAACTGATTAACTTCATCCTGGTTCTCCATATCAGTTATAGAAAAAACAGGGACTTTTAAATTCTTTAGAATATTTAACTGCAAACTAGGGTCCTGCTTTAATCTATTTTCATTAGCAGCTAAATACACTTTAACCGGAATTCCTCTTAAAAACAAATGCCTTGCAATAACCATCCCATCCCCACCATTATTACCACTACCACAAACTACAACCACACCTTTCCTAGCTACCTCTAAATAATTATTATAAATAACTTCTAAAACAGCTAATCCCGCATTCTCCATTAATATACTCGAAGGAATCTTAAATTTATCAATAGCTTCCTTATCTATTTCCTGCATCTGTTTCCTATTTACAACTTTCATATTTAGTAATTCCCTCCTTGATATAAAGTTCTCTAAAAATATTTTTTCTTAAATCCTTAGCTACAACTTTTATTATATTTTATTATTTTATTAAAAAAAAAATTATCCTTTGAAAAATAAAACAAAAAACAAATAATTAAAACATAAAAATAATAATGTAAAAAAAATGTAAATTTTTATAAAATAACACTTTAATTTATAAAAATTTGAATATATAAAAAATAGAATAGAAATAAAAAAATAAAAAGGAGGGATAAAAATATGTCAATACCACCACAATTACTACAAATAGGAGCACAACTTTTATTATCAGGAATCCAAAGTGGTATCCAACAAGTAAATCAAAACTATCAACGAGCTTTAGAAGCTAAAAAACAAGTACAGGATATATACATGCAAGAACTACAAAAAGACCATGAAGCTAAAAAACAATTATTCGATAAATTAACAGAATCTAAAAGAGAAGAGGCCCAAAAAGCACAAGAAAGCTATGGTAGCGCTTGGAAAAAAGCTTTAGATGCTAGTAGCGACTCTCAAGCCCAAAATGAATAATTAACTTCCATCATCTATATCCCAAAAAAATTAAAAATAATTAAAATAATAAATAAAAAAAATAAAAGGGAGGTAATTTAACCTCCCTTCTTTATTCTTTATTCTTTTATTTTATTATTTACTTCTTCATTAATTATCTAACTAATTTACTTCCATATTTCCTTACATTTAAAACTTTGTAGGATCCTTTATTTTCATATTTTTATTATTATCAAATCTCTTATACTGAACACTTTCTTCAATCTTAGGTAAATCCATCATAACTACAGGAGTTATAGCTATAATTAATTCTATGATTTCTTTCTGTTTTGATTTCACTCTAAAGAATTCACCTATTATTGGAATATCACCTAATAAAGGTATCTTATTAAATGAATTAGCTTCTCTTTCCCTAAATAATCCACCTATTAGCACTGTATCCCCTTGCTTAACTCTTACTGTAGTTTGAGCATTCCTTGTTATAATTCTAGGGAATTGAGTACCAGTTATTATTTCACCGACTTCTGAAACTTGAGGT
Source organism: Deltaproteobacteria bacterium (assembly GCA_028276365.1). Classification (GTDB taxonomy): domain Bacteria; phylum DRYD01; class DRYD01; order DRYD01; family DRYD01; genus CAKZQG01. The sequence continues at coordinate 1,726 of JAPYWL010000049.1, forward strand.
TGTAAATTCATAGTAACATAGCCATCAGGTGAAATCTCAGGAGTAACATTTAATATAATACCTACGTTAATATAATTAGCCTGAGGTTGACCAGTTCTATAATCAGTATAAATCAATGGAAATTGTTCCCCTATTTGAATATTAGCCTGTTGCTTATTTTGAGTCATAATGTAAGGAGCAGCTAATATTCTTACATACCCCTGATTAACTAAATAATTCAACGTAGCCTGGAATTGAAGCATAGTTCTCGTAAATAATTGTATCCCTAAATAATCAGAAGGCCCCGTTTGAATAGCACCATTTTGATCTTTCTTACCCTCTTGTAAAGTAACACCTGCAGATTGATTCCAGTTAACCCCTAAAGTTTTAGAAGCTCCTTCAGAAGCAGCTAATACATGTAATCTTAGAGCTACTTGAGGCATTGGAACATCTACTGCTTTTACAAATGATTTTACTGTATCAATTATATCAGGGGTAGCAGTAACTATTAAGGAATTCATTCGCTGATCTATAGCAATAGCTTCTTTAGGTACTAATCCACCCATCATACCTACTACTTCTTGAGCTTGAGCATAATTTAATCTAATTACTTCAGTAGTTGGAGGAGTTACTGGTGGTGGTGGAGGTGGCGGAACATCTAACTGACCTACTAAATTCTTTATTTCTCTAATAGTTTCAACAGGAGCTTTTATTAATAAACTATTAGCTTTCTCAACAACCTGAACTGTAGCTTCAGGATAAGAAGATTTAATAACTGGTTCTACTTCCTTAGCAGAAGCATTTTCTAAATTAATAACTTGAGTTTTCATAGGACCTGTAACTTTAACATCCTGTTGAAATTGAACTAACTTATCCTTAGGAGCAACATAAGCTATCCCATTCACTATCTTATAATCAAATCCATTAGATAACAATATCATCTTTAAAGCTTGTTCAGCTTCAACATTAACTAATTTAGTAGTTATCTTTTCTTGGTATTTTTGAACTTCAGGACTAAACAAAACATTCCATCCTAAATTGTCAGCTATTAATCTAACAGTATCAACCAAAGTAGCATCAACTAAATCCAATGTTATTGTTTTTTTAGAAGAAATACTTACATTTTTAGCAGGCATTGATTTAGAAACAACAGTAGTTTTAGAAACAATTTTAGAAGGAGTAACTTTAGAAGAAGTAACTTTAGGAGCCTTTACTTCTACTTTTGATTCCTCTTTTTCTTCTTTCTTTGATTCTTCTTTTTTAGTAGTTTCTTCCTTAGGTTCATTAGTAATTTGTTCTTTTGAAGAGGATAAAACTATATAATTTCTAAGATTCTGCTTTTCAGAATATACAGTTTTAGGACCTACAGGTTCAGGAGGATTCTTTTCCTTGATTTCAATAACAGTAAATCCTGAACTTTCAAATACTTTAAAATTAATTGCATCATAATTTAAATAAACTTTTAATAAAGAATCTCTTCCGTCTTCAGTAACTTCAACCTTAGCTACAGGACCACCAGGCATTAAATTTGCTTCAGTTTGCGATAAATCAATATTAGAATCTTTAAATCTAATAGTTAATAAATTACCTGATAAAACTGGTTTTGAAGCTCCTAAAGTATTAACACTTATCTTTACTGTACTATCTATCTCTTTTATTTCAACTTTAGAGATAGTACCAGCTAATGCTATATTAAATATTATTATAGCAGCTATAATATACTGAATTAATTTTTTCATTCTTTCACCTCCTTATTTTTGTTTTTCACTTTTTATTTTTAGGTATAACCAACTTTTCAGATCCCATAACTAAAATTAAATTATTATCCTGAATATCAGTAATCTTATATCCTCCAACTACAGTACCTACACTAACTATATAACTTTTATTAGTAGAAATATGTCTTAAAATAGCACGTCTTCCATCAGAAGAAATAAGTATTCCTTCATAAGTAAACATACTAATAGATTCAGTAGCTAAATTAACATTAGCTGCTTGTTGAGTATTTTGCTGAACATTCTGCTGGATATTTTGTTGTTCATTAATATTTGATTCTTCTTTTTTAATAATATTTTGATTATTAGAAGCCAATTCAGTAGCTTGTTTTTTATTCTTTAATAATTCTATTCCCTTAATAGATTTAGGAATAAAAGGATCCACAAAATCCTTATCCTCTCTATTAGCAGGAATAATAACTTTCTCAGTTAATTTCTTTTTTATAGAATCTATATCTTTTAATTCAACAGGAATATCTATATTAGTACCCTCCTCAATTTTAATATCCTTTGTCAAATCTCCTGGTGCCTGAATTTTTTCAGGACTTATACAACTACTTAAATAAAATAAACTAAAAACCAGTCCACTTAATAAAAATATTTTAAATAATATTTTAATATTTGTTTTCACAAAAATCACCTACCTTGAATTTCTATAGTTTCAAGAGTTAAATTAATACTTAATATTGGAGACTTACCTACTTCCACATTAGAAGGAGAAAAAGAAACAGTTTTAATTCTAACTAAATTACCACCTTTATTCTGATCAGATAATTGCCTTAAAAAATAAATAATAGTAGAATACCTTCCACTTAAAGACATAGTTATTTCAGTAGACTTAATACTTATCCCTCCCGTATTTTCACTACCACCAATAGTTCTACTACCAATGCTTCCAAAATTTATATTAGATAATTTAAAATCCTTATCTTTAGTTTGCTCTCTAACCTCATTTATAATTTTTTCTATATTTTTCAAAGTAAAAGATATAAATCCTTGTTTTTGATTAGAAGAAGTAGATACCTGTAAAACCTTATTTAATTCTTCATATTTATTTAAAATATCCTGTACCTCATTAAAGCGCTTTTTTATATCCTCCACCTTGTTTTTATAATCTCTTAAAGCATTAAGACTATTTTCCCATTCAGCTTTATTTTTAATGATTGGCGCATAATTATACTGCCAGCTAAAAAAACCCGCTAAAAATACTACTATCGTTAAAACTAATATTCTCACTGCTATATTCATCTATATCATACCCCCTAATACCTTCTTTTATTTTAAATTTTTATAATAAATTTCAAAAATATTTTGATTATAATCAAAAGATAAATCTACATTAAAATTAGCAACAGTTTCACCTTCTTTTTCAGTTAAAGAAATAGCACTAACTTTAGGATCCTTAAAAACTACAGAATTACTCATATTATCTATTAACTTAGAAACATTTTGAAGCACTTTTTCTCTTTCGCCTACAATATTTACTCCAAAATTCATTGTTTTAGCATCAAAATTTACACTTAAATTATTAATCCATGCTTCACTTGGTAAAACATGAGGATACTCTACTAAAATAAATCGCTGAAAAATTATTTCATTTAATAATGTCTTTAAATTATCTAATTGATCATAAATAACTTTAATTCTATTAATAGTATCGCTAATTCTTTTTGGATAATCCTTATAAGCAGTTATCTCTTTTTTTATATTCTCTGTTTCTTCCTTAGTTTTTTCAATTTTGGCTAATTCAGAATTAGCTAAAAAATAAGGAATTGCCCACACTATAGCTCCTATCATTATAGTAAAAACTATAAATAAAATATCATTAATATAATTGGGTTTCTTTTGTTCACCTACATCTATAACTATTCCCACCTTCTTATCACCTCCTACTTTTTATTTTATCAAACTTTCCTTTGTTGACCATGACCAATTGCTAACCCTAACGCATTTACATATATACTCAAATTTTCAATAAACTCATTTTCATATTTTTTATCCACTTTTATAACACTCTTTAAATATTCATAATTAACTCTTTCTACATTAAATTCTAATTCCCTTTTTAAATAAACATCAAAATTCTTAATTTTAGAAAGTCCACCAATAATATATATCTCATTAAAATCAACTGAATATCTACTTTTATAAGTACTAATAGTTCTTTTTATTTCTTTTATTATACTTTCAAAATGTTTAATAAAAATATTCTGATATTTAGCATCATCAATAGATAAACTATTAATTGTATTTAATAATTCCTCTTTAGATATAGCTAAAGTCTCTATGAATTTTTTAATCAAATCTTCAGCTCCTATCTTAAGATTTCTTAATAATTTCATCTTACCATCTTGAAAAACAGCAATCTTAGTAGAAGCCGCCCCAAAATCTATTAACATATTAGTAGTAGAATTAAATATACCCTTATAATTAATTCCTTCTAATAATCTCCAAGCTCCCAATAAATCAAATTCTACCGCTACCTTTTGTAAATTAGAATTCCTAATAATATCTTCAAGTGTCACTACTTCCTCTAATAACAGCGATATTAAAAGCAATTCCATCTTATTTTGATCATATGGTAAAGATTGATTTAAAATAATTAAATCATATTTAGCTTTATCAATACCATAAGGTATATACTTACTAACTATTTCTTCTTTGTCCTTTTCTAAATCCCTTTTTGACCTTTGAGTTTCTTCAATTGTCCTAACTATAACATTTGGCCCAGATATACAAGCAATAGTTTTAGTTAATGCTCTATCTATTTTATGTTCATCCAAAAATCTGATAACTGTGTCCTGAATTAAAGTAGGATCATCTAATTTATCTATCCTAACATTACCAACAAAATTAACTTTAGCATTAGCTAATACTCTATCATTATCTGTCCATTTACTATCAGCTATAACAAACTTAATTAGGTGATTACCTATATCTAATCCTAAATTATGCTCTTTCTTTTTAAATAGGAAATCTAAAAACATATTTCTTACCCACTTAATTCATTAAATATATTCTTTTTATTTTATTATTATCAATTAAATCTCTTTAAAAAACTTTATACATTTTTTTTATTTTCTAAAAATAAAAAAAATCCTCCTAAAAAAATAGCTAAAAAATTAGGTAACCATAATATAAAAATATTCCCTTTATTAGCTAAAACCTGACTTAACATCAAAAATACATAATAAAAAAAAGCTACTAAAATAGTAACAGTAATACCAATATAATTACTACCCCTTAAAGGAACTATAGAAAAATTAAAAACTAAAAAAAACAAAAAAAATGAACTTAAAGGAAAAATAAATTTTAAATTAATCTTTACTAACAAATCCTTTTTTAATTCATTACTAATCTCGTTATTTTGATTATCATTACTTTTTATTTTTTTTAATTGATAATAAAGATCAAATAAATTTAATTCTTCCCTATGTTTCCTCCTTAATTTTTTATTAACTAAATAAGAACTAAATAAATTATATGTAATTTTATTTAAATAAACTTCTTTATCTAAATTTCCATTAGAATAGACTTTTACATGAACATCATATAAAATCCATAAGTTATCAGAAATTAATTTAGCATTCTTAGCCTCAATATATTCTATAATCTCTCTTTTCTTTCTATCTATCTTTATTATAACAATATCATCCATAAAATTTAAATCAACAATATATTTCAAAGCATAAATATATTGATAAAAGTCAATAAAATCAAGCCTAATGGAAAAATTTTCTACTGTCCCCTTATATTCACCACCATCTTCCTTTTTTAAATTATAATAAATATCGAACCCTTTTTTAACTAATTTATAAGAAAAACTTTCATTAAAAACTAAATGAAACACAGAAATTAAAAATACTAAAACTAATAATCTGAAAAATAAAAAAAAATTAGGTATTCCAAAACTATTAAATGCAACAATCTCAAAATTAGAACTTAATCTACCTATAAAACTAACAGTTCCAAAAACTATAGCCAACGGAATAGTATAATTAAAATAAAGTGGAGTTATATAAATAAGATATTCAATAACTCCTAAAAAAGAAATTTTACCATTAACCACCCATTTAACTAAATCATATATCTGACTAACCAAAATTATTAAAAAATTAAAAATAATAAAACCCAAAAATACATTATAAATAAAACCTTTATATATATACCTATCAAATACTTTCATAAATAATTAAATAATTATTTAAAATTAAATAATTATTTAAAATAAGCTCCATCCTTTAAAAATAAATCAAAATTAGATAATTTACCAAAAACTTTTTCCTTTAATTCATAATACAATTCATTAACAACTTCAATAGGCTTTTTAATTCCTTCTTCAATCAAATCTATCTTTCTCTGTAAATCTCTTGTTCTTTCTTCATTAACTAAATCCCAGAATTCATTTTTTAATTTCTCATTAACTAAAATTCCTCTTTTCATTGGAATTATTTTATTATACTTCTCAATAATATATCCCCTTAAAAATAACCGAGAAATTATATGAGCATAAGTAGAAGGTCGCCCTATTTCTCTATCCCTCATTAACTTTATTATATCCGCTTGAGAATACAAACTAACTGCAGGTTTCTTAATATTCCTAACTTCAACATTATAAATCCCTTCAGGAATAATCTCACTTTTTTGAGCGCTGTAAGGAAAAATATTAGGACCAACAATATCAACAACTCTATCTTGGTATAAAATACTCTCTTCCTTCTCATTAAATAATATAAATTTATAAGTGTAAATAACTAATTTAGTAGATTTAGTAAAAGCATTTAAAAACCTTTTATATATCATATCATACAATCTAAAAGCTTGAAAAGGTAATTTATCTTGATAAAACATTTTTATATCTTCAACA
>JAPYWL010000050.1 GCA_028276365.1 Deltaproteobacteria bacterium
ATACCTCCTGGAGTATCGTAATCCGAAGGAACAGCTATATATACTTTATCATTATTAGGATCATAATTCATACCTACAGTAGTTGAATCTAAATCTCTTCTTTTTTCAGGATTAAGTACTATATTAACTATTTTAATATCTCCAGGATTAATATCTATTTCTATTACTTGAGTTTTGAATTGTGGTTTAGAGACAGTTAATTTATATTTACCTGGTGCTAAATTAATAAATTCAAAAGAAGCAGAGGAATTAGTAAGAGTTTGCTGAGGTAATCCAGGAGTAGGAGGGATAGGTTCTAAATATACACTAACCCCTAACCCTGGTGTAGTACCACTACCAACACCTGGAGTTACAGAATAATCTAACATAATAGTTCCTCTTATTTGTCCTAAAGTATTACTTATAACATCTAAATTATTTAAAAATAAAATTAAAAAAATAAAAACAATAAATTTAAAAAATAAAATGTTATAATGATATTTAAGGCTAATTTTCATAATCCTCACCTTCTTTTTATTATTTATTATTTTCTTAGTTTAATGCTAAAATAAGAAGTCTTCCCCATTTATATAATTATACATCAAAATTTAAAAAACCCTTAAAAATATGTTAAAAAATATAAAAAAAATTAAAAATAAAGAAAGTTGTATTATGAAGGTAAATATAAAATATAATAAAAATATAGTAATATGGAAGAGAGTAATTCTTTAGGTAATTTTAGTTTAAAAAATTTAATGAGTTTTTTAGATAATAAGGTAATAGTTATAAGAGAATATGTTAGGTATTACGAAGTAGATAAGATGCAAGTAGTACATCATTCTAATTATTTTAGATATTATGAGCTAGTTAGATGCTTTTATTTTACAACAAATATATTACCTTATAGTATATTAGAAAATGAATATAAAATATATAGTCCACTACTTGAAAGTTCATCTAAATATATAAAAAAACTAGAGTTTGAAGATATTTTTTTTATTAGTTGCTTTATAGATAAAATTGAATTAAATAAAATATATTTTAGATATTTTATTATCAAAGAAATAGATAAAGAAGCTTTATTTGATTTATTTGATTTTATTAAAAACAATAAAAAAAAGCTACTAGAAATGTTGTGGTATTACAATTATTTAAAAAGTAATTATAAAAAAGTAGTTTTACAGAATTTAATAGCAGAAGGCATAACTATTCATACATTTGTAGACAAAGATTTTAAATTATTAAATTTAAAAAATATTTACATACCTAAAAAAAATGATTTCCTATATAATTTGCTAAAAAATTTAGAAATTTAGGTAATATCTCTATATAATTTTATGGTTTTAATCTTTTTTAAGAAACCTAAAGTTTTTAAGCTATTTTTATTATATTTATTATTTTTAATAACTATTACCTTATTAATAATAAATAAAATAAAAGCTCAAAATAATAATTTTAATTTTAGCAGTTTTATAATATATACACCTTCTTTAATAGATAATCCAAATTATACTGAAATAGAAAATTTTAGTGAAATATATACTAACGAATACTATATTAAATCTAATAAAGTTAGAATAGATAAAAAAAATAGAAAAATATTTTTATACAATAATATTTTTATAAAGAATTTAAGAAGGTTAGATGAGTTTATTAGTGATGATGTAGTAATAGAATATGATGAAAATGATATAAAAAAAATAATAGCTAAAAGGGGTAGAGGCTACTTAGAAAAATATGAAGCTTCTTCTATACAATTGAAAGATAAATTATTCTTTACATATAAAGAACTTTATTTAGAAAACAATTTTTATAAGATTATAGATGCTAAAATATCAACTTGCGATCTATGTTCATATGATGATTTTAATTGTAAGCATTACGATATTAAATCAGAAGAAATAGAAATATATCCTGAAGATAAAATGATATTATCTAAAAACAAAATTTATTTTTATAATAAGCAAATTTTTGGCTATAGAAAACTAATTATACCATTAAAAGAAAAAAAGAAAAAGCAATTTATATCAGAAGATAATAGCATATTTCCTAAAGTAGGATATAATAACATAGATGGTTTTTTTATAACTAAGGATTTTGATTATTACTTTAATAAAGAAAACTATGGTAAAATTCTAACAAAATATGGGCAAAGAACAGGCTTATATTACGGAATAAACAATAATTCTAATTTTAATTTCAAATCTATTAATATTTCTATGAGAAATTATTTATTTTTTAACAATAATAATAATTTAGATACTTCATATAGAAATATAAATAATAGTATAAATTTAGGATGGCAAATAAATAGTAAAATAATAAAATATTTTAATGCTTATTTAAATTATAGTTCAAATCAATCAAATTTTAGAAATTTTCAAACTCCTTTAAACGAAAATTTATCTTTTGGTTTTAATACTAATATATTAAATACAAATTTAACATATAATAATAACACAACTTCTACATCAGGCTTATTTAAAGGAATAAGTCAAAATATAAATTTATCTCATTCTTACAAAAACATTAACTTTAATTTAAATTATCAAAATGTAGAAAATAACTATATTACAAATAGTATAATAAATGAAAATTTTAAACTAAATTTAGATTATAATTTTAGTAACAATTTATATACATTAAGTTTATTAATAGATAATACAAAAAATAGTAATTTATTTTTTGGAGTAAATAAAGTGCCAGAAATAACTCTAAAATTAAATAAGCCAATATATTATAAAGGTTTTAGTTTATTTAAGGATATATATTTAAGTCCAAGTTTATTTTTTGGTAAATACAATGAACCACAATTTAATAGAATAACCACTAAATACCAATTTTATTTAAATTATAATTTATTTCATTTAAAGAAAAAAGATATAAATTGGGCAACAAGTGGTTATTTCAAACAAAATTTATATAACACTGGAAACTATTATTTTGATAGAAATAATCACGCTAATTATGTTAATTCTTTTACTTCAAATTTCAGTTTAAATAAAAAGTATTTAAATTTGAATATAAATTATTCATATCTATTTGGTAAAGGTTTTGCTCCAATATTTGCAGATTTCACAGGAAAATATCAAAATCTTAACTTTAATCTTAAATTATTTAAATTAAATACTTACGAATTATACCTATCAAGTAACTATAATTTAAATATAGGAAAGATTAGTCCCTTAATTATAACTTTTAAATACAATGATCCTAAAACTTATCTTTTATTAAATACTTCTTATGACTTTAGTAGAAATCAATTTTCAAATATAAGCACTAGTTTTTCTTATTTACTTAGAAAAGATCTACAATTAAATTTATGGTTTAATTATAATACATTTAGGAATAAAATAGATTATATAGATATAGTTTTAATAAAAGACAATCATTGTTGGGGTAGCTACTTAGTTTATAGAAGCACTTTAAAACAATTATATATATATGCATATTTAAAAGCTATACCTATAGTAGGAATAAATATTGGTATAGACCAATCCAAACCTTTTACTCCTATTATTCCCAATTTAAGATAATTAAAAAAATAATTAAAATAGTTAAAAAACAATTAAATATGAATAATACTCAAGATAATTCAAATAATAAAAATAATAATTTAGATAATTTAGAAAAGTCTAATTCAGAAAATTTCCAAATATTTCTTATTATATGTGATAAGTGTAATAACATAATACAAGATATTACAATAAAAAATTTAAATGAAATAGATAATTATATATGCAATAACTGTGGAAATATAATTTCTAATCTAAAGCAAGTAAATATATTAGAAAATATAAAAGAAACCAGTAATCAAATAACAAAAGTAAATTTAGAAAATAAAAAAGATAATCAATTAAAAAATGAAATCAAAATAGATTCTCAAAAAGTTAATAATTTTTTGTATTTAGGTAATATTATAATAGGTCAAAATATAAAAGAAATAATGCTTTTTAATTTTTTATTTAGTTTTAATTTAATAAATGTAATATTATTTTTATTTGTGGGGGGATATTTAGCTTTCTGGATTTATAAATATTTAACCTTAGGAGCTTACCTTAATCAACTTATTATTTTCTTCATTATATTTTTTATTTTTGGGTCTATTATTTATCTATTTTATATTATTTATAACTCCCTTATCTATAAATTATTAGAGAAAATATTGCTAATATTGAATAAAGGTACAATAAACAAAAATGAATTAAAAATAATTAATAAGCCGTTTTTTATTTTTTTTAGTTTTGATAATTTAAAAAATTTCCTTTACAAAGGTTTTAAAATATTTTCATTAACTTATAAAATTAATATTAAATTTTTTTTATTTTTTTTCTTATTTTTAATTTTAGTATCCCTGTTTTTACAATATCTAATAGATTATGCAATATATGAAGAGAACTTTTATTTATTTTTTTGTGGATTTTTAACTGTTTTTAATTTATTTTTCCTTCTAATTTTGTTTTATATATTTTATAACAATTTAATAAAGCAATTAATGGTTTTAATTTATCTAAAAAATAAGTTGTTAAATAATAGGGAATTAAATTTAAAAGAACTAACAATTTTACTAAATAATTTCTTAAAAAAGAATAGAAAAAAAATATTAATTTATAGTTTAGTTTCTTTTGTAATTTACTATTTAATAATTCCAATAATACAATTTTTTTTAATATTAACAGGAATAGGAATATTATTTATTTATTTACCTATAATTGTAATGGATATTTATTTTTTATCATCTTTAAGTATAAAACTATTCATAGAGGATAGAAATTAAAAATATTGAATATAAAAAATAACAAAGGGAAAGGAAAACTTATGAGGACTTTACTGATTTGGGGTTTCATAATATTAATAGCATCCTATTTAGCTATCAAGGTTACGGAAAATTCATTAAATATAAGAGAAACAACTTATTACGAAGTTTGGAAACAAATAGAACAAAATAACGTTAAAAAAGCTGAACTAAAAGATAATGAAATAACTATTGAGCTTTATAAACCTTATGATATAAAATATTATAAAATAAAAGCTTATTATCCGCAAGATTACGAATTAATAAAAACACTAAAAGAAAAGAATATAGATTTCAAATATACTCCGTCAGGAGATTCCACTATATGGTTTTGGATACTTAATTTAATACCTGTTTTATTATTTGTATTTTTGATATTAGCATTTATAAGACAGGCACAAAGTGGGAATGCTCAAGCTTTCAATTTTACAAAAAGTCGAGCTAAAATGTTTTCTCAGGATATGCCTAAAGTTACTTTCAATGATGTAGCAGGAATAGACGAAGTAAAAGAAGAACTAAAGGAAATAGTAGAATTTCTAAAAAATAGACAAAAATTTATAGAAATAGGTGCAAGAATCCCTAAAGGAGTTTTATTAGTAGGTCCTCCAGGCACTGGTAAGACATTATTAGGTAGAGCTATAGCAGGAGAAGCAGGAGTACCTTTTTTGTATGTTAGTGGTTCTGAGTTTGTAGAGATGTTTGTAGGTGTTGGTGCAGCAAGAGTTAGAGATTTATTTGAACAAGCTAAAAGAAATGCACCATGTATAGTTTTTATTGATGAAATAGATGCAGTAGGTAGACACAGAGGCGCAGGGTTAGGCGGAGGGCATGATGAAAGAGAACAAACTCTAAATCAGTTATTAGTAGAAATGGATGGATTTGAAGTTAATTCAGGAATAATAGTAATAGCAGCTACTAATAGACCAGATATCTTGGATCCTGCCTTACAAAGACCTGGTAGGTTTGATAGACAGATCTTTGTAGGAATCCCTGATGTTAAAGGTAGAGAAGAAATACTAAAAATTCACGCTAAAAAGAAAAAAATATCTCCCGACTTAGATTTAAAAGAATTAGCAAGAAGAACTCCTGGTTTTACTGGAGCAGATTTAGAAAATATGCTAAATGAGGCTTCTTTAATTGCTGTTAGGAAAGGTAAAAAATATATAGAATTAGAGGATTGTGAAGAAGCAATAGAAAAAGTGTTAATGGGACCAGCAAGAAAAAGCTTGGTTATGACAGAAGAAGAAAGAAAAATAACAGCATATCATGAAGCGGGACATGCCATTGTAGCTAAGTTTACCCCTTATACTGATCCTGTTAAAAAGATCTCTATAGTACCCCGAGGCCCAAGTTTAGGGCAAACCTGGCAAGCTCCTGAAAAAGATAAATACAATTACAAAAAAGAAGAATTGTTTTCTCAAATAAAAGTATTACTGGGTGGGAGAGCTGCTGAAGAAGTTATATTAAATATCTGTACTACTGGAGCAGAAAATGATTTAGAAAGAGCTACTAAAATAGCAAGAAGTATGGTAGCTCAATTTGGTATGTCTACTTTAGGGTTAGTATCATTTGAAGCTTCTAAAGAAGTATTCTTAGGAAGGGACTTAGTTAAAGAAAAAAGGTATAGTGAAGGAACTGCTAGATTAATTGATTTGGAAGTATCCAAAATTATTCATCAAGCTTATAATGAAGTTATTGAATTAATTAAAAAAAATCAAGATAAGTTAATAAAAGTTGCTGAAACTTTATTACAAAAAGAAACTATTAATGAAGAAGAATTTAATCAATTAGTTCAAGAAAATTAATTTATAATTTACAATTTATATTTTACAATGGGTAAAAAGATTTTATTAACTCAAGAACAAATCCAGGAAAAAGTAAAAGAGTTAGCAAAATTAATAGATGATTTTTTAGTAAAAAATAAAAGAGATGAAAATGATATACCAATATTTATAGCAGTTTTAACAGGAAGTATATTCTTTTTCTCAGATTTAATTAAAAATATAAAGTCAGATATAATAGTAGATTACTTAAAAGTATCTAGCTATTCTGGTAGTCATACTACTTATAATGTAAAAATCCAAAAGGATATAGAGATAGATATAAATGATAAAATTGTATTTATAATAGAAGATATAGTAGATACAGGTTTGACTCTAAAGAAAATAATAGAATTCTTAAAAGATAGAAAACCAAGGATTTTAAAAGTTTGCTCACTATTAGATAAACCATCTAAAAGATTAGTTAAAGTAAGAATTGATTATAAAGGTTTTGAAATTCCCCCAGAATTTGTAGTGGGTTACGGTTTGGATTATAATGAACTCTATAGAAATGTTCCTTACATTTTTATCTACGCTCAAAACGAAACTTAGTAAATTATAGAGAAATCGTAGATTATATGGAAATCTATAAATAAAGCAATAGTAAAAGGAAGTCAGTTAATGGATAATATTTTATTTGAAGTAATTCCATATCCTATAAAATGGGATGATATAAAAAAACAAAATTTTATAAAAAAAATTTCAGAAATTATTTATAAAAATAATATAAATATTGTTAATATCCCTGAAGTAATAATAGAAAATAGAAATCAAAATAGAAATATTTCTTATTTACAAAAAGTACCTCCTTTAGAATTTGCTATTCATTTAAGAAATTTCTATAACCAAAATTATCAAAGAAATTTAGATTTTATTATTAATGTAGTTGTCCCTATAAAAGAAAAAAACTATTTTTTTAATTATATTGATAGTTTAATATCAAATGGAATAAATAAAATAGTTTTAGTAGGTAAAGATAGAAGTGATAAAGAATATATAGGTTATGAAGTAATACAAGCAGCTGAAATATTAAAAGATAAATATAAAGATGAAATTATCTTAGGAGGGATAACTATATTTCATAGAAAAAATGAGCATCTAAAAATAATTGAAAAAAGAAATTTTAGTATAGATTTTTTTATATCTCAAATTATCTTTGATAAATCCAATTTTTATAATTTAATAAACACTTTAAAAAATCTAAATATAGCAAATCTATTAAACTTAAAAATTTATATATCTTTAGCAGTTGTTAATTCTTTTAAAGAATTGGATTTTATGAAATTTTTAGACGTTTATTTCCCTAATGAAATCCTAAAAGATATAAAAGATATAAATTCAGACAAAGATTTAAACACTTATTTTAATAGAGTCCTTGATAATTTAATAATAGAATTAATTGAATTAGTATTTACTTATAGAAAGTATAATTTAGATATAGGTTTTAATATAGAGCATATTATGTACAATAACTTAGACTTATCTGAAGAATTGTTAAAAAAAGTAAAAATAAAGTTAAAAAATATAGAATTCCTAAAAATGAAAAATTTTTAAAAAATATATAAATATTATTACTTTTATAAAGGTTGAGTAATTTTTAAACCTGAATTTTTAGAGATTAATACCCATTTTAGGGTTTAATACCTATATTATTTGATTTAAGAAGATTTAAACAGAATCGGAGGAGGCGGGATTCGAACCCGCGGTATCCCTTTTGGGGATACACTCGATTTCCAGTCGAGCGCCTT
>JAPYWL010000051.1 GCA_028276365.1 Deltaproteobacteria bacterium
CTTTGGGATATTCAAAACTTATAATAGATGAAGTTCAAGCCTATGATCCTCAAGCTTGTGCTGTTATAGTTAAAATGATAAAAGATATTGTTTCGCTTGGAGGAAAATTCCTACTTATGACTGCTACATTACCCGATTTTATAAAAGATGAATTACAAAATATAGAATTTACTGAAATTAATTTATATGAAGGAAAAATAAATCAAAATGGAGGGAAAGTAGAAGAAACAACTTTGCCTAAAGTAAAAATAGCTGATATTACCAGACATATAATAGAACTAATTGAAGAAGATATTATTGATAATAAAGAAATAGGACGGATAATAGAAAAATTTAATAAAAATAAAAGAGTATTAGTAGTTTTAAATACTATTGAAAAAGCAGAAGTAGTTTATAAAAAAATAAAAGAAAAATTAAAACAAAATAACACAAACAATAAAATATTTTTATTACATTCCAGATTTACTTTAAATCAAAGAAAAGAAATAGAAGAGAATTTAGAGAAAGAATTTAAGAATCCTAAACTTAGCAATGAAGAAGAGGGAAAAATACTTGTTGCTACTCAAGTAGTAGAAGCTTCTTTAGATATTGATGCTGATTATTTATTTACTGAAATAACTCCTATTGATTCCCTTATCCAAAGAATGGGAAGAGTTATGAGAAGAATTGATTTAATAACTGGAAAACTAAAAGAAAATAACCAAGAATTTAAATATGAAGATTTTTATAATAATGGCGAAAATAATGAAAAAGATGAACCTAATATTTATATTTACTATCAAAAAGATAAAAATAAAAATGAGAAGATAAAAGAATCTGGACAAGGTAAAGTATATGATTCTCAATTAATACAAAAAGCTTTTAAGATACTTAAAAATTTAGAAAATCAAAATAAATCAAAAATAATAGAAATAAAAGAAAATGAGAAACAAAGGTTAGTTTGTGAATTTTACAAACAAAAAGATGAAAATAAAAAATACGAGGAAGAAAAGAATAATAGAAAACAGAAAAAGGATAACAAAAAACAAGATAATAAAAAGGATAGTGAAAATAAAGAAAATAATCAAAATATTTCAGAATACCTAAAGAAATTTTATAATACTTTAGAGATACTTGAATCTGGTTATGTTTCAGAGAATAAAGAAGAAGCACATAAAATATTTAGAGAAATATACACTATATCAGTTATAGATCCTATGTTAATCATAGATCTTAATAAAATTAACTCAAAAAATGATGATGATTCACAAAATGATAAATCTCAAAAAGTAGAAGGAAAAATACTAAAAGAAATAGTTGATAAAATTAAGCAAAATGTAAATAATTTAAATAATATAGATTGGATTTGGTTTAAAAAGGAGATAATAGCTAATTACGTTATCAATGAAAGGATTTATAAATATAAAGAAAAAGAATTAGAAAAATTTTATACAGTTCTTGAAGAATATCTTAATGGATTAGATGATAAATTAAAAGATAAAATAAAAGATAAATTAAAGAGATATTGTGAAGGGATATTTTTCGTTAAAAAAGATAGCAGTAATATAATATAAAAGTTTTAATATGCCAATGAGGAATTTAAATATACAATTATAATAAGTTTTCTTTATATGTGCGTTTTAATATACCAATGAGGAATTTAAATTCTTTTGGTGGTAATTATGAAAGTCATATTAATTTATGATATATCTTTAATAGATAAGAAAGATCAAAGCAGGCTCACTAAACTAATGAAATTAGCAAGAAGATATTTACATCATGTTCAAAAATCGGTTTTTGAGGGAGAACTAACTTCAGCTAAATTAGCTAAACTTGAAGTAGAAATCTTAAGCATAGTAGATAAAAATAGAGATAGTGTTATAATTTATACTTTTGAAAACTCGGTTAATTTCAAAAGGAAAATTTTAACTAATGTTAAAGATATAACTAGTAATATACTTGAATAGATTTTTTAATAAATTATAAAAAATTTTAAGGGGGGTGTTTAGCAACACTAACGGTTTGACAAAAAAAATTATATCCTTTGCTATACTTTCCTTTTATTTTCAACAACTTAAAATGCGGTTTTAATATGCCAATGAGGAATTTAAAGGTAGCTTCTAAATAAACATTAACAGTCATTGGTAAGTTTTAATATGCCAATGAGGAATTTAAAGGTAGCTTCTAAATAAACATTAACAGTCATTGGTAAGTTTTAATATGCCAATGAGGAATTTAAAGTAAGAAAATTTAAACTCAAAAATTTAAATCTGAAAAATAGTTAGAAATAAAAAGCTAATAATAAATATTTTAATGATTTTGAATAAATATTTTAATAATTGAGGTTTACAGAGATAGGATCTTCTTTGGTTAAATTATTCAAATAAAAGGAAGCTTTTGCTATATTAGATGAAGTAAATATATCCCTTAAATCTATAAAATTAACCCCTACATTCTCTAATTCCCATTGATCCTCTAATTCCAAATTAGGAGAAACCAATATTAAATTATTATTTAAAGAATATTCCCTAACTTTTTCATAAAAATCCTTTCGAGCAAGCTCTTGAACAGAATAAACTAAATCATTACTACTAATATCCCCTAATTTATCAAAATAATACCTATTAAAATAAGCTAACTTAAACTTATTATTAGCTACTTTAATAACTACCAAAATATCAGATTTATTACCTACATAATCCTTATAAAAATAGAATAAAACATTAAGAATAGCTCTAAAAGTATCAATTGAATATAAATCAGCATGATTTACAAAAGCTAAAGTCTGAGATATAATAGCACCTATCCTTAAAGAAGTAAAAAATCCAGGACCCTTTAATAATAAAACCTCTTTTATATCTTTTAAATCAATCCCCATTTTTTCCTTTACTAATTTAAAAAAGTAGGGAAATATATTTAACTGTGATTGATTATCTATATCATTATAATACAAATTAAATTCTACTACAGTCCTTACTGAATTATTTTCCTTCTTAAGTAAACTAAATGAAGAGTTTAATGAAAATGTACTTACTGATAATATATACATCTTTTACTACCCCCTTTAATTTTATAGCTAAAATAAAATTAATTTTTTATTAATTCTTTTAAAAAATTGTAAAAAAAATAAAAAAAAAGGATTTTAAAAAGAAAAAATAGAAATGATATAAATAGGAAGGTGGTTAAAATATGGAAAATACTGAAAATACTGAAAATACTGAAAACACTGAAAACATTAATAATACTCAAAATTTACAAAATTTACAAAATGATACAAACAAAACTAATAATCAAAATATAGAAAATATTGAAAAAAATGAAAAACAAGAGTTTAATAAAATTAAATATCAAAAGAACCTTGATTTTATTAAAGAAATAATTAATAAATACAAATTTTTAGAAACCCTTAAAAACAGCATTTCTAATTTAGAAAAAGAACCAAATATTTACCATCTAACAGATTTATATAGATTAGCATTAATGTTATTTGATGAAAAATTTAATGAAGAAATTAAAGAATATAAGAGCTATAAAGAAAAATTTGAAGCACTTAAAGAAGAATTTAATCTAAATGAATATAACCAAATTAAACAACAATTAGAATTACTAAATAAAGAAAATACTGAGTTAAAAAACAAATATGACGAATTATTACAAAGATATCAACAAGTAGTAGAAGCTTACAAAACTACAAAAGAAAATTACGAAAGCTACGTAAATAGAGTAGAAAAAAACTTTGAAAAAATGAAAAGAGAAGCTAAAGAAAAAATAATATCTAATTTGATCCCAGTTCTTGATAGTTTTGAAATTTCTCTAAAATCCATCAACGAAAATGTTAATGATATCGAAACAATAAAAAAAGGAGTTAGTTTAATTTACTCTCAATTAGTAGATGTATTAAAAAATGAAGGAGTAGAAATAATAAATAGTGAAGGTTCTAAATTCGATCCCTCATTACATGAAGCAATAGAAATAGTAGAAACAGAACAAGTAGAAGATGAAACAATTGTAAAAGAATATAGACCCGCTTACAAGTTGTTAGATAAAGTAATAAGGCCCGCAAGTGTAAAAGTAGCCAAAAACCCCACTAAAAATAATCAAAATAATAACAAGTAATTTTAGAATCAATTAGAGAGGTGAAAAAAACTTATGCCTAAAATTATAGGGATAGATTTAGGAACTACTAACAGTGTAATGGCTATAATTGAAGCGGGTAAACCTACTGTTATACCTAACTCTGAAGGAGAATACTTAACACCATCAGTAGTAAGTTTTACAAAAACAGGAGATAGAATAGTAGGTTCCCTAGCAAAAAGACAATTAGCAATTAATCCCGAAAGAACCATAAAAAGTATCAAAAGAAAAATGGGAACAGACTACAAAGTAAAAATAGATGATAAAGAATATACTCCACAAGAAATAAGTGCAATGATATTACAAAAAATGAAATTAGATGCTGAAAATTATCTAGAAACTAAGATAGAAAAGGCAGTAATAACAGTACCAGCACATTTTGATGATGCTCAAAGACAAGCTACTAAAGATGCAGGTACTATCGCAGGCTTAGAAGTAGTTAGAATACTAAATGAGCCCACTGCTGCTGCAATGGCTTACGGTTTTGATAAGCAAGATAAAATCCAAACTATAGTTGTCTTTGACTTAGGTGGGGGTACTTTTGATGTATCCATTTTACAAATAGGTGAAGGAATTTTTGAAGTATTAGGAACTGCAGGCGATAATTTCTTAGGGGGAGATGACTGGGATAATAGAATAATGAACTGGATTATTGATAAATTCTTAAATGAATACAACATTGATTTAAGATTACAACGAGAAGCAATCCAAAAAATATTAGAAGCTTCAGAGCGCGCTAAAATAGAGTTATCCTCTAAAGAAGAAACAGTTATTAAAATTCCATTTATTGCTTCTGATGTTACAGGACCAAAACATATAAACTATAAGTTAATTCGTAAAGAATTTGAAGAAATGACAAAAGATTTAGTAGAAAGATTGAAAGAACCTGTGGAATTAGCTTTTAAAAACGCTAATCTTAGATATAACCAAATAGATGAAGTAATTTTAGTAGGTGGATCTACAAGGATGCCAATGGTTAGAGAAATGGCTAAAAAAATATTTAATAAAGAACCTCGTGCTGATATAGATCCAGATAAAGTAGTAGCTATAGGTGCTGCTATTCAAGCAGGAATAATTGAAGGAAATGTTAAAGAAATGGTTTTACTGGATGTTACTTCATTATCTATTGGAGTTGAAACTGCAGGTGGAGGATTCACTAAAATTATACCAAGAAATACCCAAATACCTGTAAAAAAATCAAAAATATTTACAACAGTTCAAGACGGCCAAACTACAGTAGAAGTACATGTTTTACAAGGTGAAAGGGAATTAGCTAAATATAATAAGTCATTAGCAAGATTTGATTTAGTGGGCATCCCACCCGCACCAAGGGGAGTTCCTAAAATTGAAGTAACTTTTGAAATAGATGCAGATGGAATTCTACATGTAAGTGCTACAGACTTAGCTACAGGTAATAAACAAAAAGTAGTTATACACTCAGCTTTACACTTAGATAGAGCTGAAGTTGAGCGAATGATAGAGGATGCTGCTAAGCACGCACAAACTGATAAAAAAATTAGAGAAGAACAAACCGCTATAGCCCGTGCTAACGTTGAAATCGAAATCACAGAAAACTTATTAAAAAACTATGAAGTTATTCTTGATCCTAAATTAGTTGAAAAAGCTAAAAAAGCTCTAAATCATCTACAATTAGCTTTAAGCTCTAAAAATATAGAAGAAATAAAAAAATATACCGAAGAATTAAGAAGTGTTAACTTTACTTTAGGTACAGAATTATATAATATAATGGAAAAACAAGGGGCTCAAAAACAAGAAGAACTACAAAAAATATCCCAAAATACTCCCCCTACTGCTACTCAAAAATCAAAAGGAGATACTATATTAGAACAAATAAAACAGGTAAAAGATGAAGATATTTTATCATGGTTTAAAAGAAAAAAATCTGATTCCAATTAATTAAACTTAAATAATTATAAATAAAAATAAAATGCTAAAAAATAAATAAATATGAAAGATTACTACGAGATTTTAGGGGTTTCAAGAAATGCTTCTATTGAAGAGATAAAAGCAGCTTATAGGAATTTAGCAAAAAAATATCATCCAGATATAGCTCAAAATAAAGAAGAAGCTGAAAAAAAATTTAAAGAAATCAACGAAGCTTACCAGGTTTTATCTGATCCTGAAAAACGAAAAATTTACGATAAATATGGTACTATAGATCCATCTTATTCTTCTTCTTATAATTATTCTAATTATTCTCGTAGTTATACTAGTGGCGATATTTTCGATTTATTTTCTGATTTATTTGAAGATTTTATATTTGAAGCTAAAAGATCAAAAGATTATAAAGATTATCTATTTAGGCCAGTAAAAGGCCAAGATATAAAATTTACTTTAGAAATAAGTTTAGAAGATGCTTATTTTGGAGTTAAGAAAAAGATAAGTGTTCCTATTAAAAAAGCTTGCGAAGTATGCCAAGGTTTAGGTTTCTTAAAAGAAAATATTAATAAATGTAAAGTATGTAATGGTAGTGGTCAAGTTTCTTATAAAACCCAATCATTCTTCGGTACTATCCTAACATCTCATGTTTGTCCACAATGTAATGGGTATGGATTCACTGTTGATAAGAATTGCCCTAAATGTAATGGAAATAAATATATAACTAAACAAGAAGAAATAGAAATAGAAGTACCTAAAGGTGTTGATAATAATGATATATTAATTATTCCAAATAAAGGACATGAAGGTTTAAATGGTGGAAAAAATGGAGATCTTTATGTTTATATAAAAATATTAGAACATTCTTTCTTAAAGAGAAAAGGTAATGATCTGTATATAAGTATGCCAATTAGTTTTATAGATGCAATATTAGGTACCAAGATAAAAGTTCCAACTATTGAAGGATTTGTAGATTTAGATATACCACCAGGGACTCAGCCTAATAAAGAATTCATTATTCCAAATTACGGAATGCCCATTAAGGATTCTACTAAAAAAGGGAACTTAATTGTAAAAATAGATGTAAAAATCCCTGAAAAACTAAATAATGAACAACGCAAAGCTCTTGAAAATATTAAATCCTTATTTGACACTAATTACAATATCAATAATTCAAAAGACAATAATAACATATTTTCCAA
The DNA here is from genome assembly GCA_028276365.1 of Deltaproteobacteria bacterium. Taxonomy (GTDB): domain Bacteria; phylum DRYD01; class DRYD01; order DRYD01; family DRYD01; genus CAKZQG01. Next base: position 7,215 of record JAPYWL010000051.1, read on the forward strand.
ATTCTTTACTAAAAAGAAAAAATAATATTACTTAAAATATTCTACCTAAATATTATAGGAGGTAATAAAACATTAACTTATTAGAACTATTACAAATGACTTTATCAGAAGAAAAGTTTGAATAATTCTTGCCTAAAAAGGTATATATAAAAAGGATGTTGGAGCTATACAAAAAGAAACTGCTTAAATTTCATAGTGTAAGTAATGATAATTTTATCTACTATTTAAAAGAGATTGAACTTAAATATAACTTTAGAGATAATATTTATGATAGCTTATATAACTTTCTAGGTGGATTAAATTAAGGAATTACCTAATAGTATTGCTTAATGAAAAAATATAAAGAATTTGATAAAATTTTCAAGAAAAGAATCTCTTTTATTTTTTACCTCTCTTTATTATTTACTATATTAATTATTTATAAATTAGTAACTGTACATATAATAAATCGGGATTTCTATATAAAAAAAGCTCAAAATCAAAGTATTGGAAAAATAGAATTACATTCTTTTAGAGGGAGAATCTTAGATAGAAACAATTTAGTTTTAGCTTATTCATTACCTTACTATAGTATCGCTATAAGGCCAGTTTTAACTAATGAAAAAGAATTAGATCAGATTTTTCATATACTTAAAAAGTTAAACATTAAAACTTATTTATCTAAAAATGATATTTTAAAATTAAAGGAAGAAAAAGTCCCATTTGTATGGCTATCTCGTAAATCTATTGATTCTCATAATTATAATGAAATATTTAATATTTTTTTTAATAATATTAATTCAATTGAAATAATAAAAGAACCAAGTGGCAAAAGAATTTACAATTTCAAAGATTTAACAGATATAATAGGAATAGTAGATATTGATGAAAGAGGTTTAGAAGGATTAGAATTGTATCTTGATAAAAACAGCAAGATAAAAGGGGAAGATGGATATTATATTGTTCAATTTGATGGATTAGGAAATCCAATATATACTAAGGTAATTGATTATAAGAAGCCAGTAGATGGACAAGATGTAGTTTTATCAATAGATGCGAGATTACAGAGTGCTTTAGATA
>JAPYWL010000052.1 GCA_028276365.1 Deltaproteobacteria bacterium
AAAATATATTTCATCTAAAATATATCTTATTTTTATTCAGCTATTTAATTTTTTTATTATTAAAAATAATAATTTTTTTATCTTTTTCTTGATAAATTAAAGAATATTTTTTTATTAAATCTACTAAATACTCTTTTTCTTGGTCATTTTTTAAATTAATTTCTATATGATCTAAATTTCTTGAATAAAGTTCATTTATTTTTTCTTCAAAATTTTTAACCAATTCTTCTAAATCTGAATATTTTTCGTCGTCTTTAGAAACCATTTTATCTAACATTTTTGAAATCTGGGTAAATGTATTGCTTCTTACTGTGAATATATTATCTGCAAGATTTTTTAGATTAGGATTTTTTAGAATTCTTTTTTCTATTTCACTTTTTTTAGATTTTAAAGTAAGTATAGCATCTGCTTGATTTAGATCTAATACTACACTTATAGGTAAATCTAAGTTATAAATAGCTTTTTGTATTCTATCTATGCTAACTGCAAATGGAAATACTTTTAAATTAGTTTTTAATACTTTTTCTTCCTCTTTAGTTTCTATATCTCCCTTTGTATATGGTTTAATTTGATTTTTACTTTGATTTTGATTTTGATTTTCTTTAGAAGGATATTCTTTTAAAATAATAAATGAATCTTTATCTCTTTTTCTTATTTCAGGAGTAATTTCAATCCCTCTTAACAAGTTATCAACAACAAATGCCACATCTTTATGGATAGCAAATACATCTCTATCTCTTATTTCAATTAATATTTCAAAAGTAGGGGGATTTTTTCTTTCTAATACAGTTTTTTGAGTACCTCTTCTTTTGGCTTCTTCATCACTTAAAATAACAGCCTGGATTCCACCAACTAAATCTGATAAAGTAGGATTCATAATTATGTTTTCTAAAGTATTTCCATGGGCTGTAGCTATTAATTGGACTCCCCTTTCTGCAATTGTCCTTGCAGCATACGCTTCTTCTAATGTCCCCATTTCATCTATTATTATAACCTCTGGCATATGGTTTTCTACTGCTTCTATCATTACTTTATGCTGGAATTCAGGTGAAGGTACTTGCATCCTTCTAGCTCTACCTATGGATGAATGTGGTATATCTCCATCTCCTCCTATTTCGTTAGAAGTATCTACTATAACTACACGTTTCTTCATTTCATCATTTAGAACTCTTGCTACTTCCCTTAAAATAGTGGTTTTTCCTACTCCAGGCTTCCCTAATATTAACACACTTTTATTTAATTTAATATAATCCATAATAACATTAGCAGCACCATATACAGCTCTACCTACTCTACATGTTAGACCTACTATTTTACCATGTCTATTTCTTATTGCAGATATTCTATGTAAAGTTCTTGGAATTCCTGCCCTGTTATCTTTCCCAAACTCTCCAATCCTTTTTACTACATACTCTATATCATCATACATAATTTCTCTTGAAGATATTATTTCAAAATCATTATGAAATCTTATTTCTGGAGTTCTACCTACGTCCATTACTATTTCTATAATATCATTAACCTTAGGATGCTTTTCTACTTTAGAAGATATAAAGGGAGGCAAAACATCTATTAATAACTGTAATTCCTTTTCTATTTCCATAATTCTTATTTGCTGGGATATTTATTTGCCGCTTTTCTTACCCCCCACCAGCACATAGGGGTTTTTTTTAATCTTTATTTACATTATCATTATATAATATATAACTAGCCATATTATAATAATTAATTGAATGAAAAAAAATAACGATATCCCTAAAAATAATTTATTTTTTAATAAGGAAAATATAGGTAATCTTTGGGGTTCAATATCTGTTGTCTCTTTATATAAAATTTCGTATAACTTTTTCTCAAATTCCTTAAATGTTCTATATCTATTATGTGAGCTATAAGCTAAATTTTTTTCTAAAACCCTCGAAAGTTCTATACTAATTAAGGAATTTAATGTTATAGCCGGTGGAAATATGAAAGGATCATCTCTTAAATATGGCGGAACTTTAGTTATAAATTCATACATAATGGCACATATAATATAGATAAAACTTGATTGATTTATCATTGATATTTTATCATCTAAAAATTCAGGAGGAATATACCCAAAGGTCCCAATAAAATAATTTTGATTTACTCCATCATCATTAATTAAATCCATTAATTTATTTACACTAAAAGAGAGTATTTTTATAATTCCATTTCTCTCTATTATTATATTTTCTGGATTAAGATCAATAAATCTTATTAGATCTTTTTCATAAAAATACTTAACTATTTCTAATAATTGTAAACCTAATTTAATAGCTTTGACAGTAGAAGAACTAAAATTAGAGGAATATATAACTTCTTTTAGTAAACTACCATTTAAGTACTCTGTTACTACTATTAAATAATCTTTATCTATAAAATAATCACTTATTTTACCTATTTTCTCGTAAACCACTTTTGATAGATTAGCTAATGTAAAAAAAAGGTTGTTTATAAAATTTTTTGAAGTATTAATTAATAATATTTGATGAACTAACCAAAAATTACCAGGAAATCTTGTATCCTCAGCTTTGTATATATTATATTCGTTTTCCACTTTATATAATCCTTCTATCCTGTATCTATTATTAAGTATTGAACCTCTGTTATATTTTTCCATTTTAGATTATTTAATCAAGTTTGATTAAATTTTAGATAATCTGTTTAGTATAATATTTTTTACTGTTTCTGGTTTAGCTTTGGATTTAACTTCTTTCATAACCTGACCTATTAAAAATGATAATGCTTTTTCTTTCCCTTCTTTATAATCCTTTACAGCTTGAGGATTATTAGCTAAAACTTTTTCTATTACTTCATTAACTAAATTTAGATCCTCTTTTATTAATAAATTATTATCTTCTAAATATTTATTTATATTTGTTTCTTTTTTAACTAAATTAAGTAAATGATCTTTTAGATTGATAGTATTTATTTCCTTATTTATTATCAAAGTAATAAGTGTAGAAATATTTTTAGGTGATAAACTACTAATATCTATTAATTTTTCATTTAGTAAATAAGCTAAGTAAGTTTTAAAAAATTTGGAAACTTCTTTGTAAATGTTTACATTATTTAAATTGTTACTAATTAAATTAATAACTTCATTGTAGATATCATTTAATTCTTTTGGTTCTAATAAAAACATAATTTCTTCATGACTTAGATCATTTTGTAAATAAAAAATATAGTAATTTAGTGGAGTTTTTCCTTTAAATGAGAAGTTATTTATTATATTTTCATTTAAATTTAAGGGTAATAAATCGGGTTCAGGGAAATATCTATAATCATGTGATTCTTCTTTAGAACGCATAGAGTAGGTAGATTGGTTTTTTTCATCCCAACCCCTTGTTTCTTGGATTATTTCTTTACCCTCCTTTATTAAATTGTATTGCCTTATTGTTTCATAAACTAATGCTTTATATAAAAATCTAAATGAATTTATATTCTTTACTTCTACTTTAACTCCTAAGTTTGATGAGTTTTTGGGTTTTAAAGATATATTAGCATCGCATCTTAAACTACCTTCTTCCATTTTAACATCACTTATATTAGTATATAAAGCAGTTAATCTTAGTAAATATAAGAATTCAACTGCTTCCTCAGGGGAATTTATTACAGGTTCTGTAACTATTTCAATTAACGGCACTCCTGCACGATTATAGTTTAACAACGTCCAATTAGCTTCTCTTAAATTATCTCCCCCTATATGAATAGATTTTCCTGTGTCTTCTTCTAAGTGGATTCTCCTTAAATAAACATATTTATTAGCTTTAGGTAAAAATAAATGCCCCTTTAAAGCTAAAGGTAAATCATATTGTGAAATTTGATAGTTTTTTGGCATATCTGGATAAAAATAGTTTTTTCTATCAAATTTACTGTACTTTTGAATTTCACAATTTAAAGCAGAAGCAAATCTTATAAAATACTCTATAGCTTGGAAATTAATAACTGGTAATGAACCAGGCAACCCTAAACATACCGGACATACATTCTTGTTTGGTTCTAGTGTAAATTCATTTTTACAATTACAAAATAATTTTTTTTCAGTAGATAATTCTATATGTACTTCTAAACCTATAATGATATCATATTCTTTTTGAATTTCCTGTATGCTAATATTTTCTGTTATTTTCATTTTAAATAATCCCCCTTAATTAATTTAAGTTTTAGTAATTAAAAGTGAGCTAATTTACAGGTAATAAATATATCCCACTGTAAATATTTTGTCATGTCTTTATCAATTTTTTTAAAAAGGATCATTACCAGAACTTCCCCCTCTTCCTCCTTGAGCAGAACTACTACAAGGACCCATATATACTAATAATAATACTAAATCACTAAACTTATTATCAAAATCTAAATCAAAAAAAGCTAAATATTCATCTTTTTCTTTATGTTTAAATATCATTATATATTTGTTATCTAAATTTGAATTTATAATAATTCTATCACTCTTATTAGATAAAATAAAAGATAAAGAGAAGGGAAGGGCTTCAAATTTTGTAGGGTTTTGTGTAGTTATAAAGTATGTTTCAATGTTTTTTGTTTCACCTTGTAAAGGAATTTTATTAAAGAGTTTATAAAAATTTATTGAAGCATTTTGAAGATTCTTTAAATCAGGAATTAATCCTATTTCTATCTCTTTGTTTTTTAAAGTTTTAGATTTTTTGGGTAAATCATAAATGGAATAAACTGTAATTATAACATATTTACCTGGTTCTAAAGAAGATTGATAATAATTGTAATTTTTTAATTTTTCTTTTATTTTTTGAGGAATTCCATTAGGAGTCGGTAAAATACCACCAAACGTATTTAAACCTATTAATAAAAACAATAAAATACTTAATAATTTGAAGATTTTGTTTAATTTTGTATTCCACATCTTTATTCTTAAAATACTTATTTATTAACTCCTTCTTTTTTATTATTATTTTATAAAAAATGAAATTCCTTTTTATTTCAAAGTTCTACTTAAAAAAGAAGATTTTAAATTTAAATATCTATTTACAAGGATTAAAGATTATTAAAGATTGAATTATTAAAATGTAAAGTTAATACTCTACTACTTTGATTTATATATTCTAAATTGATTATAACAAAATTGTTTTTATTTATATTTTTTAAGTAAAACTCTAAAGTTAATTTATTAGCCCATTCAACTAAGTTTATGGTATCATTGTTTTGTAAATATTGAATAAAATCTAACTCTTTTTCTAAATTAATAGTTTCATAGTTTTCTAATCGATATAGATCCCAATGAATAATATTTAAATTATCTATTTTAAATTTATTCATAATACTGAAAGTAGGACTGTTAGTCTTATCAATAATTGATTTAATAAATGTAGTTTTTCCAGCTCCTAAATCCCCTGTAAATAAAATATTAAAATACCCTAAATTTCTTATATTTTGCTTTATTAAATTAGAAATATCTAAAGCAAGCAATTTTGTTTGCTCTATATTCTTTAAATAAAATATATAATAGTTACTAAAATATGGATAAATATTTAAATTTGTATTTATTTTAATCTTTTTTTTAGCTTTTAAAAAAGATATATCAATTTTTTTAATATTTTTTTTATAAAATAAAAATGGAGTTAAATAATAAAAATCTTGATTTTTGTTAAAGATTAAATCTGATATTAAAATAAACCCATTTTTAATATACTCTTTTTTATTTTTATAAACTATTTTTGATTTAACTAAGAAATAAGCATTTATTACGTCTTGTATTTTAGTGGTTAGAGTTTCTGTATTTGTATCGAAAAAATAAGGTCTTACCTCTAAATCTAAGAAATTTTCTATATTTACATTATTATCATATATATCCCAAACTAAAAAATTTGAAAAATCAGATTCTTGTAAATCTTTTATTTTTTTAGATATCATAATGCTTAAAATTATTGATAAAAAATAGAAACTATAATTTGTTTACTTCATTAATAAATTCATAAAGTTTCTTTTGTAAATTTTCATAATCAGTAGTTAAAGAAATCCCCCCTAAAACTATTCCTTTAACTCCTATTTCATATAGAATTTTTATATCCTTAGGCTCTATCAATTTTTGAGTAGGTATCAATATAGGAATTGGGGAATTATTTACTAATTTTGAGTAATTTAAAATGTCTTCTAAGGTTAATTTAAAACCATATTGTGATTTATCTATAATGGAAGCTTCTATTGCTGAGATTTTTAAAAAATCCAAAATTTCTAATTCCTCTTTATTTAAAACTCTATTAATAGCTACTACTTTTTCTACACTTTTTGGTATACGTAAGTAATAAGTCGTAAATGAATCCATAAATATATCAATAAAATCTACATAAGTATTTAATTCAATATGATTTATTTCTTCTAATTCTTCTTTAATATGTCCAGGTACTAAACCAACAGTTATATTAGGATTTTCTAATAATATATTTATTATATTTTCTTTTTCCTCTTCCCAACTCTTAAACTTATAATTACTTACTGGGTGAGTTATATTAATATGAAATTTAATTATATTTATATTATTTTTTATAAGAATATTTAGTAATTTAGGATCGCTATTAAAAGGAGATAAAATAATAGAAAACTTATTTTTCTTTAGTTTATAACTTAATTTTTTATTTTCCAAAGTAGGTATTATATCATAGCTACCTACTTTTAAATCTAATTTTATATTTTTTACCTGATTAATTTCTTCAGCTTTTACTATATCATCTAATATACTTTTTTTACTTTCTTTTTCTAATTTATCTAAAAAAACTGATATTCCTGAATATTCTATATTGTAAAATATCTTTTGAATTAGTTCTTTGACTTTTAAAGGGTAAGAAACTAACAATTTATATTCCCCAATTTTTTCTTTTATATCTAAATAAGCCGCTTTATCTAAAATGTAAGCACTTACTATATAACTAAAATCGCTATCTTTTTTTATTATAAATATATTTAATTTTTTAGCTTGATAAGGATTTAAGATTTTATTATATTCAACTAATTTATTTATATTTTCATCTAAATTTAGTTCATCAAGATCTATATAGTTTACTTCTTTAAAAAGGGATTTTATGGTTTTGTCATTAGCTACAAAAATAGTATATAGTTCTAAAAACCTTTCTTGGGAAAATAACTTTAATACACTTTCTTCATTAATTTTTTCTAGGCTTTGATTTACTTTCTTTAAAAAATTATTTACTACTTTTTTTTCTTCTTTTTGTAATAAATTATTTTTGATTATAAATTCTAAAAAAGAATAATAATAATTTTGCAGCATTAAAATTAGTTTATAGCTTTATTTTATAAAAATAAAAAGAATTTATAAATTTTAATAAAGTATTTGGGATATTATGTCTATGAACTATATTATCAATAAGTCCATATTTTAAACAGAATTCAGCGGTTTGAAAATCTGGTGGTAATTTTTGTTTAATTGTTTGTTCGATAACTCTTTGTCCTGCAAATCCTATTAGTGCTCCTATTTCGCTAAGAATAATATCTGCTATACCTACAAAACTGGCAGCAACTCCTCCTGTAGTTGGATGTGTTATAACATTTATAAAAGGTATCCTGTTTTTATTTAGTAATTTAATAGCAGATACAGTTTTAGCCATTTGCATTAATGAGATTATACCTTCTTGCATTCTTGCTCCACCTGATGAAGAAAAAATAATTAATGGGGTATCATTTTTTAAGGCATACTCAGAAATCAATGCTATTTTTTCTCCTACAACGCTTCCCATTGATCCTCCCCTAAAATTAAAATCCATTACCCCTACACTAACTTTATATCTATTTTTATCTCCTTTTAAGTATCCGTATCCTACTATAATAGCATCTACTAAATTAGTTTTTGTTTGATCTTCTTTTAATTTTTTTGAATAATCTTCAAAATTTAAAAAATCTTTAGGATAAATATCTTTATATAATTCAACAAAATCATCAAATGTGATTTTTATTCTATAATAAGCATTTATATTAAA
>JAPYWL010000010.1 GCA_028276365.1 Deltaproteobacteria bacterium
AAATATGTTGGATTAACTATAGATCAAATTTCTAAGGATTTAGGATTAACCCCTGCTAAAACTGTTATTTATCTATTAAAAACAGAGGGTTATGATTTAGGAGCTATTTATTTCTTAATGGATGAAGGGGAAGTAGATTATATAGCGACTAAGCCTTATGTAATGGTTGCTAGTGATAGTGCAATAAGATGTCCTAATTCTTTGTCTTGGCCTCACCCTAGAACTTATGGAACCTTTGTTAAATTTATAAATAAATATGTTAAACAAAAGCAAGTTTTATCTTTAAAAGAAGCGATATATAAGTTATCTGAATTCCCTGCTAAAAAATTTAATATCTATAAAAGAGGAAGTATTGAAAAAAGTTATTTTGCTGATATTGTTATCTTTGATTTAAATGAATTAAGAGATAATTCAACTTATTTAGATCCTCATAAATACCCTGATGGAATTAAATACGTTTTTGTTAATGGAAGATTAGCTCTAAAAGATAATCAGATTCTAAATAGAAACGGTAAAGTTTTAAGATTTTAAAACTTTCAATTCCCCTTCTTTTAATTCCCCTATGGGTAAGCTAAACAGTTATGCTATATATTCACTCCAATATAATAATTAGGTAAAAAAATAAAAAAATCCTTCATAATAAAAAAAACTGTTAATGTGAAATAGGGTAGTTTTTCTGGCTTTGTAATTACTAAAGAAAAATTGATAGGTTTTCGGAATAGAATAATTTTATTGCTGTTTTAACAAATAATCTAAATAATCTAAAAAAACATTATACATGTAAACAATGATTTAAAAATTTTATAATGGGGGTTTAATTCAGTATGGCAAATAAAAGAGATAGGGTTATAGATATTTTAAAGGGTTTGGCTGTAGTTTGTATGGTTTTAGCTAATTTTAGTTCTTATGTTATAGATAATCCACATTTTGGTTTAAGGTTTATATACTCTATTGTGGCTCCTATTTTTATTTTATTATCTAACTTTATGATAGCTTATAATTACTACATAAAAAAGTATAATTATTCTTATTATTTAAAGAGAGGATTATATCTAATTTTTTGGGGTGTGTTTATAGATGCTATTGTACATAGAAATTTCCCTTTTGCTTCTTTTGATGTTTTATATTTAATAGGTTTTAGTATAATTTTAAATAGTTTATTCTTTAAGATAAACAGTTTTGTTATTTTAATTATAGCTAATATTGTTTTTGTTCTAACTTATTATTTTCAATCTATTTTGGGATATATTGATATCCCTAAGGAAGCTTCATTATTTAATTTTCAAGAATTTAAAGAGGTTTTATTTAATTATTCTATTAAGCAGTTTTTTATAGACGGTTGGTTCCCAGTTTTTCCATTTGAGGGCATTGCTTTAATGGGATTATTTTATTTTTGGTTATATAAAAATAAGAAAGATATCTTTCTTAATAAATATTTTATTTTTATTAATTTCATTGTTTTTGTTATTTTAAGTTTTATCTTATATAAGATTAGCGGTAGTTTATATATAAGAGAGGCTTCTGGCAAATTATTCTATCCTCCTACTTTAGTTTTTATTTATTGGTCCCTTAGTTTTATTAATCTATTATTTTCATTTCTTATTTTTTTAAGTAATAAAAATGTGGATAATTACTTATTTCATATTTTAGCCGTATTAGGTAGGAATTTATTATTTATTTATATTGTTAATTCAATATTTGGTGAGTACGTTGTCAAGAATTTAATGAATTTATATAAATTACCAAGTAATTATTTTGTATTATTTTCTTTTTGGATTATTTTTGTTATAGGGATGTTTATTTTTTTAGAATATAAAAGGATGATTGTTTTTTTAGAATATAAAAATAAGCTGATCATAAGACAAAAGTTTAATAAAGTATAAATTTGTAAAGTAAATACAAATTATTTAATAATTAAGTTGAAAATATAATTAGCGATATTGATTGCTCCGTTTAAGGGCCCCATTTCTTTGTAGCATTCTTCTCTTAAAAAATTATATTTAGTTTTATCTTTAAATAAATTAATAGTTTCATTTACTAAAGAATCTATATCATATTGTTTTACTAATATTAAGCAATTGTTTAATAGTTTTTTTTGTCTTTTTCTATACCAGTTATTTTCATTAAAAGAGATAACAGGTAATTTATATCCTGCTGCTTGTTCATTGGCACTTCCCCCTTGACCCCATACTAAATAACTATTTTCTAATACATACCTATAATATTTATCACTTAATAAATAAACTTTTTCTTTGTTTTCTTGATTTAGTTCATTTTCTATTAGATTTTTTATTTCATTTATTGGATAAAAATCTGGAACTATTATGCTAAAAGTTGGTAAAAAATTTAAAATATTTTCAGTTTTTATTTTATTTAGTATTAAATTAATTGCTTTAATAAAGTAAAATAGATTATTTAAACAGTTTTGTTTTCTACCAGGTAAAATTATAATATTATTTATAAAATTTATATCTTCGCTAAGCTGTAGATATTCTATATCTAAAACTGGATTACCTAAAAAATAGACATTATTTAATTTGTTCTTTAGTTTTAAATAAGTTATTTTATCTCTAACAAAATTGGCATTAACTAAGGACATAAGATATATTTCAATAAAATTAAATGGTTCAGTTTTGTAAGATTTAGCAGTTGGGATAAATATTACATTAGTTTTAGATAACTTATTTTCAAAAACACTTAAGAATAGCGGATATATATCTCCTACTGCTACTAAGTATATATTTTTTTTATTTTTATATTCTTTTAAAAAGTTTAATTGTTCAAGGATTAAGTTTAGTAGACCATCTTTTATATCAATGATGAAGTTTTTAATGTTTAGGAATCCGCTTATGCCTGAGCTTTTTAAAATCTTTGTAGGTCCTATTACTTTTATATTATTTTGTTTATATTTTTCTCCGTCATTTACTAACGGAAATGCTGATATATCAATATTGTTTATCTTATTTTTTAGCTCTCTTATTATGTATGTGCTTAGGGTATCTTCTCCATAACCATTACTTAAAAATATAATTTTAGTATCCATACTTAATTATTCAATTTTTGTAAATGCTTTCTTTTTTTATTTATTATTTGAAGGTGTAAATAGAATTGATAGAAGATGATGAAAATTTGGAATCTGGATTTTTTAATCTATAAACTATAAGGAAATTTTTTAATAGAGTGGTGTATATAAAAGAGGTATTAGAAAGTTATATAGAAATATAAGCTGGATTAGTTTGTGAGATTTTTTTTATGGTAAGAAAAATTTTTAAGGGGAATTTATTTTTTTTGGAGAATTATAAAAAAAGTTATTTTGTTATTTTTTATATTTACTAAGTGGAAAGGAGATTATTTATGAATTTAAAAGAAATTGCTTGGGCTTTTGATAAGATGTCTAATATATATGACTTAGTTAGTTATTCTATGAGTTTTGGAGTAACTATATACTGGAGGAAACAATTAATAAGACATTCCTTAAATGTTTATAATATAATTAAAAGTCAGAATACGAAAAAAAAAGTTTATATATTGGATTTATGCAGTGGTACAGGAGATATTGCTATTAATTTAGCTAAAAAGATTGATAAAAATGATATTATATTAGCATTAGATATATCTGTAGGAATGTTAAGAAAGCTAATAGAAAAGTATAAAAAACTTGGATATAACAATATAATCCCTATAGTAGCAGATATTTCTATGTTACCTTTAAAAAATGATTCCATTTCTTTAGCTACTATGTCATTTGGAGCAAGGAGCTTATATGAAGGTGAAAAAAGCTTTGAAGTTTATTTAAAGGAAATTTTAAGGACTTGTAGGTATTATGTTAATTTAGAAACTTCGCAACCTTATAACCTTGTTATGAAATTTTTATATTATTTGTATTTGTACTTTATAATAATAATTTTGGGTAGTTTATTTTTTAGGCATTATAATAGGGAATATTTTAAAACAATAATGAAATTTCCCGATGCTAAAACATTTAAGGAAATATTATTGAGTATGGGTTTTAAAGAAGTAGAGTACTATAACTTAATGTTTGGGATGGCTTGTATTCATATATCTAAAAAGTAATCTATAAAATTTAATTTAAGTCTGTTTAAAGTAAAGTTTTTTTAAAAGGATTTGGTAGGTGCCTTTTAAATAAATATCTTTATTAGGTTTATAGTAAATAAATATAAGATTGTAAAGAATAATAAATAGATTGGATTTTTTTCATCTATTGGTTTTAATATAAGTGTTATTACTAAAAACAAAGGTATCACAAGAATATAATGTTTAAATAATACTAAAGGAATTGTTAATATATAAAAGCCTATTAATCTAAACAAATCGATTTTGGGATAAATTAGAAAAAATAATAATAAAAATAGTAAATGTATTATTAAAATAAAATTGAAATTATATAAAAAAGTAAAGTGATTTATTATTAGTAAGTTAATATAAAAATAGCATAAAAATAGAATTATTATTGCCATTTATTCAATAATTTTATATGAATTCTTATTTTTCCCTTTGTTTTTTGAAGATGATTTAAAATTAAAAATAAAGAGGATTTTAATTTTTTTTTGTTAATTTTATATTAGATAAAAGATTAGTTAAAAATGAATTATTATTAGTGAATAAAGTTAATTTTATTTAAAAGGGGGTGTTAAAGGTATGATGAAAGTAGGAATAAATGGATTTGGAAGAATAGGGAGATTGGTATTAAAGAGTATACTAAATAAATATCCCGATATAGAGGTGGTTGCTATTAATGATTTAGTTGATCCAAAAACTAATGCTTTCTTATTTAAATATGATAGTACTTATGGAGTATTTGAAGGTGAAGTTAATCATGGTTCAGATTATATAGAAGTAAATTCAAAGAAAATAAAAGTATTACATGAAGCAGATCCTTCTAAATTACCTTGGAAAGATTTAGGAGTGGATATAGTAGTAGAATCAACTGGAAAGTTTACTGCTAGACAGGATGCAGAGAAACATATACAAGCTGGTGCTAAAAAAGTAGTTATAACTGCTCCTGCTAAAGGAGAAGACATAACTATAGTGCTTGGAGTAAATGAAAAACAATATAATCCTGAGAAACACCATATAATATCAAATGCTTCATGTACTACTAATTGTTTAGCACCTGTAGCTAAAGTATTATTTGAAAAATTTGGAATAATTAGTGGGCATATGACTACTGTTCACGCTTATACTAATGATCAGAGGATATTAGATATAGCTCATAAGGATTTAAGAAGAGCAAGGGCTGCAGCATTAAATATAATACCTACTACTACTGGTGCTGCTAAAGCAGTTGAGAAAGTTATTCCTGAACTTAAAGGTAAGTTTAGTGGAATTGCTTTAAGAGTACCTACTCCTACGGTTTCCTTAGTCGATTTTGTAGCTATTTTAGAAAAGAATGTTACAGTTGAGGAAGTTAATAATGCTTTAAAGGAAGCAAGTGAAACTTACTTAAAAGGTATATTACAATATACTGAAGAACCTTTAGTTTCTATGGATTTTAAGGGTAATACTCATTCTTCTATTGTTGATGGCTTATCTACTCAAGTTTTAAATGGTAACTTTGTTAAAGTTTTAGCTTGGTATGATAATGAAATGGGATATGCTACTCGTGTTGCTGATTTACTTAATCTCATGATTCACTCTTTTATTAAGGTTTAGCTATAGGTATGGATTAATAAGGGCTTAATAGATATTTAAGTTTCGGAATAGGATAAGTGTATAAAATAAGTGTTATTGATATAAAAAATTAGGCAACAATAAATATTAAGTTTTTCTACTTTTTGCTACCTCTTGCTGTTAATGAAGTACAGCAAGGGAATAGTGAAAGGAATAATTTGGACAAAAGCAGTGGGCAAGTGTTTGTTTAAGTAAATTTATTAGTAAATTTATTTAGAGTGTTTTAAAGTTAAGCTATTAAAAGGTGCTATGGTATATAAGTGATACCTAAGAAGCTTTGTTTTTGTAAAATCAAAAAGCTCCCCCTTTTAGAAGGGGGAGTATATTGCTTATGAAAATTATGGATAAGAATGTAGATAATTTAGTAGAAAAGGATATAATAGATGAAATAAATATAAATATATTACTTTCAAAAAATCCTTTGAAAGTTGTGGAAATTATTAATGAGCAAATAAGTAAGAAAAATACTTTTGTTAAAATATATTTATTAATTTTGTTAAATCAAAGTAATTTAGACAAAGAAATTTTGCTTAAAGTAAATGAAAGTGTTTTAAATTATTTTTACAATTTTTCCAAGGATATAGATATAGTTTATCATTACTTATTATTTATATTTAGTAATGGTTTAGAAGGAATATTAAGAAGAGAAGATTTAGTTAATTATCTCGAATTAGTTTTTAAAGAAGAGGAAAATTATGATAGATTATATGATCTTATAATAAATCTTGTTGAAAAAAATGTCAGTAATGTAATATTTGAAAAAATATGTGATTTATTTTTAGAAAAATTGTCCAAAATTAATGCTGGTATATATTATGTTAAGAAATTGGTTAATTTTTTAGAAATTAATTCAAGATTAGATGAATTAGAAACACTTTTATCTAAAGCTATAAAATATTATAGGGTAGTTTGGATAGTAGATAAATATACTGTATTACTAAATAAAAAAGATAAAATAGAAAAAATAATTGAATTATTAACTAGTTTATTAATACAAAGGGATTTTAATATTATTTGGGTAGATGCTTTAGGAGTTATGGATAAAGCTATCACTAAAGCTGATAATTTAACTAAAATAATTTCTAAGATAATTGAAATTCTCCCATTTATTAAACTATTAGTAGAAGATAAAAAGAATCTATCTTTAATATTAAGAATTTATTCTAAGATATTTGAAAATTTTCAAGATATTGAACATAATAAGAAATTAGAGGTAATAAAAAATTATGTGATTATTTTAGAATTAGCTAAATCCAAAAATTTAATAGATATTTATGAATTATCGAAAAATATCGTTAATATTTTGAATAAAATCACTGATATTGAATTGAGTTATACTTTAATTAAAGAATTATTAGTATTTTTAGATTTAGAAGAACAAAAAATTCTACTTAATAATTGTATTCTAAACTTAAAATCAAATGAGGTAATATATACCATCTTTATGAATAATTATAAAATTTTAGATTTATCAATTATCAAGGATAGATCTTTAGATATACTTAAAAATTTATTAAATCAAGGTAATCTAGAACAAATTAAAGAGATAGTTTATTATTTTTTAAATAATCTTTATAAAGACATTATTTTAAATAAAGATTTGTTGGTTGTACTTGTAAAGTTTTTAATATTTTATAATGATTTTGAAAATATCAAAAAATTAGCTAAGGAGTTAGTTATATTAAATAAGTATAGTTTATCAGATTTACAAGATTTAGAAGCATTATTTTTTATTAATTTAATTATAGGAAATTATGTTTTTGTTTTTTATAATGTTGCTGATTTTATTATTAAGTATCCTGAGAAGATAAAATTTATTTTAGAATTTTTGAATCAAAAAGTAAAAGATAATCCAAATTTACTTAATTTATATAATATTTTAGTTTCTTTGATTTTAACAAATTTAAGGGATAAAGAATTAGAAGTTAAGACTGATTTTAATTTTTATGAATATATTAAGAAAGTACCTTTGGTAGATTAAAATGGGCAATATAGAATAATAAGTAATTAAATATAGCAAGCAGAAATTTATTTATTTAAGAAGAGTGAGTTCTGTAATTACGAGTTTAGCTTACCCTTAAGGGAATTGAAAGAATATAGCGTTTTTGTGAAATTATAAACCTGTTAAGTAATCACAGGAGTAATCAATAATAGATATGTCTTTATAGTTTAGAAAGAAATCATAGATTTTATTCGAAATTTTGTTTAGGAAATCAATTTCATTTGAAACAATGGAGATACCTATCGTTGATAAGTGTAAAGAAGACTGATTATCTACTTCTGCTATTGATATGTTGAATCTTTTTGAAAGTTTGTCTTTAATGGAATTAATTATTATTCTTTTTTCTTTAAGATTAGAGGGTTTATTAGCTAAGTATAATTTAAATTTGAGGGCAGCTATGATCACTTTTAATTAATATTTATTTCGAAACTTAATATTTATTTAACTTTAGCTAAAAAATGGTTTTTAAAATTATTAACGAGATTATCGAAGAATTTTCCACGTTCTTCTGCTGATTTAAATTGATCAAAACTTGCGGCACCTGGGATAAATAAAATGGCTACTTTAGAATTTGGGTTATAATTAAGATAATCTTTAGCTACGTTAATAGCTTTTTCAAAAGCATATTCTACACTGCTAAGTGAATATAGATAACCGAAGTTACTATTGGATTTAGCAAAAGCTGAGATAATACAATTTGCTCCTTTACCAAACGCTACCACTCCGATAAACTTATCCTTATGTTCTTTTATTTCATTAATGTTATTTAGTAGATCTTGTATAGCTTCCTCTTCTTTTTGATATTTTAGATATCCTCCGCTTAATAAAATTAATTTATAATTTATTTTTAATTTATCCATATATTCAATAGCAGTTTTCAAGCTAGTAATTAGTGCGTGGAAATTGGTAGCTTTGCTGTCATTAAAAAACAGTATTCTATCAATTTGTACGAAGTTATCCAATCTGTAGGATAATGGTTCAAAATTATTTAGTACCTCTTTTAAGATTTCTTTGTTTAGTTTAATTTTTTCGTAATTTTCAAGCCAAACATACGAGATTAGAGTAGATATCAATATGTTTTCCCTATAAAATCCATTTGTTAATAAAGTCTGATATTTTTTTAAAGTTGATATATCAAATTCAAAACATGGAGAAAATTTATCTATTTTTATTAAATTTGGAGTCTTGAATGATAAAAGATAAATTTGAATAATGTTGTTTTTTAATTTAAGTAAGTAAGCTTTTTTGGGGATGTTAGGTAAATGTAGCTTACCTACCTCGTTATTAGCAAATAATAATACATTGGAATTTACTTTATCTAAGTTACAACTTATGATTTTATCATTTAGGTTAATAAAAGCGAAATCTTTTTTAGCTTGAAATTTAAATAATTTTAACTTAGAATTGACATAATCCTCAAAAGAAGGGTGTCTATCTAAATGATCTGATTTTATATTGGTTATAACTGATATTTTACTTCTGAAGTTGTTGGTAAATTTTAGTTGGAATGAACTAACTTCTAAAACTATTACTGGATTTTCTGCATTTTCATTTGTAATATTAAGTACTACTTCTGAAAATGGTATTCCAATGTTTCCTCCTAAGAAGCTATTAACATTATGTTTTTTTAGTATTTGATATGTTAAATAAGTTATGGTACTTTTACCATTAGTACCTGTAATAGATATTATGTTTTTAGGTTCTGGTAAGAATTTATAAGCTGCCTCTATTTCAGAGATAACTGGTACTTTAAAAGATTCCGAAATTTTTATAACTTCATGATCAAATAGAATACCTGGGCTTACTATTAGTAATTTATAGTTTTTTATTTCATTAAAAACATAGTTAGGTTGTTTCCCTAAGTATAGATCTTTGAAAATATGATTATATTCCTTAGGTAATGTTATATCAGGATTATCGTCAAAACCTACGACCTCAAATCCTTTAGTTTTATAAAGTTTAGCAGCTGCTAATCCACTTTTTGATAGGCCTAATATGCCTACTGTTATTTTCTTTACTCTTGCCACATTTTTATTATTCTACGTAAATACTATTTTAACCTTCTTTTTTCAATTCCTGATAACTTATTTTAAAGATAGAAAGATATAGGAAAAAAGTAGAATAATGTTGAAAAATACTATTAGGAAGTTTTTATTTTTATTAATAGGAAAAGGAGTGTGTTATGAAGATAGCTCATATAGGAGTCGGATATTGGGGGAAAAATATTTTAAGAAATCTGTTTATCTTAGAACAAGAAATAAAAAAATTTGAACTAAAGTATATTGTAGATAAAAACAAAGAAAATATTTTAGATTTTATTCATAATAATTTTAAAGAAAATGCTAATAAGATTTTAAATAAAGTAATAATAAAAAGTGATTTAAATGAGGTAATAAATGACAAGGATCTAAATGCTGTGTTAATATCTACGCCTGCTGCTACTCATTATGAATTAACTAAATTAGCTTTGCTTAACAATAAGCATGTATTTGTTGAAAAACCTTTAGCTTTAAATTATGATAAAGCTTTAGAATTACATAATTTAGCTAATCAAAATAGGAAGATTTTAATGGTTGGACATATTTTACTTTATCATCCTGCTATATCTAAAATTAAAGAATTAATTAATCAAGGCACTATTGGAAAATTGTTTTATTTTTATTCTAATAGGTTAAATATAGGGAAAATTAGGGTAGAAGAGAATATTTTATGGTCATTTGCTCCTCATGATATCTCTGTTATTTTATATCTATTAAATAAGGAACCAATTAAGGTTTTTTCTTTTGGTGGGGATTACCTTAATAAGGGGATTTTTGATACTACTACTACTATTTTGGAATTTGATAATGGAGTTAAGGGACATATTTTTGTTAGCTGGTTACATCCTTTTAAAGAACAGAAAATGGTTTTTGTTGGTAGTGAGGGAATGATCGTTTTTGATGATTTAACTCAAGAAAAGTTATTTTTATATCCTCATAAGACTACTTGGATTGATGGAAAAATTCCTGTAGCTAATAAAGCAGAATTTAAAATAATTGAAACTGAAAAATCTGAGCCTCTTAAGAATGAATTAATTCATTTTATTGATTGTATTTTAAATGACAAAAAACCCTTAACAGATTCAGAAGAATCACTTAGAGTTTTAAAAGTATTAGAATTAGCTCAAAAACAATTAGATTCACAAACTCATAACACTAATTTTAATAATTTTTTTAATAGTTATGTTGATGTTAATAAAATTGATATTAATAAGAAAGTAAAAAGTGAGTTAAAAGATGTTTTTGTACATGAAAGTAGTTATATAGATGAGAATGTGGAGATAGGTTCGGGGACTAAGATTTGGCATTTCTCTCATATCTTAAAAAATACCAAAATAGGGTCTAATGTTATAATAGGGCAAAATGTTATGATAGGTCCTGATGTAACTATTGGCAATAACTGTAAAATCCAAAATAATGTTTCAGTTTATAAAGGGGTTATATTAGAGGATGATGTATTTTGTGGTCCTTCTTGCGTATTTACTAATGTATATAATCCAAGAGCTTTTATTGAAAGAAAACATGAATTTAGGAATACTTTGGTAAAAAGAGGAGCCACTATTGGGGCTAATGCTACTATTGTTTGTGGGGTAACTATTGGAGAGTATGCTTTTATTGGAGCAGGAGCAGTGGTTACTAAGGATGTCCCCGATTACGCTTTAGTGGTAGGAGTACCTGCTAAGCAAATAGGATGGGTTTGTCAATGCGGAAATAAATTAGTATTTGAAAATGATTATTCCAAGTGTTCATATTGTAATAAAGAATATCTTCTTATTGAAGGTAAAGTTAAAATTTATCTTGGAAAGTATGTAATTAAATAAAATTTTTTACATTTCATCAAATGATTGTAAAATAAAGAGGTGAGCTTTGGATATGATAAAATTAGAAGATTTTGTTAAAATAAAAGATTATAAATTTAAACATATAAATAATAATGCTGTTATTTATATAGATGATATAAATAATGTAGAGCCTGAAAGTATAAAACAGTTACTAAATGTTTCGAAATTACCAGGTTTAGTAGGGGATGCTATTGCTATGCCTGATATTCATTGGGGATATGGGTTTCCAATTGGTTGTGTAGCTTGTACTAATTATGATGAAGATGGTGTAATATCTCCAGGGGGGATAGGATTTGATATTAACTGTGGCGTTAGATTATTAAGAACTAATTTAGAATATAATGAAATTCAAAAATATAAAGAAAAAATATTGGATGAATTATTCAAGGAAGTACCTGCAGGATTATCAAGTGAAAGTGATATTAGATTATCTAAAAGTGAGTTTAAAAAATCTATAATAAAAGGGATAAAATGGGCTTTAGAGGAAGGATATGCTGATAAAAATGACTTAAATTTCATAGAAGATAATGGGTATAAAAGAGAAAGTAGTTTTGATTATATAAGTGAGGAAGCAATAGAAAGAGGGAAGAATCAGTTAGGGACTTTGGGAAGTGGTAATCATTTTTTGGAACTACAAATAGTAGATGAAATCTATGATGAAGAAGCAGCTAAAAGACTTAATTTGTTTAAGGATCAGGTGGTTTTAATGATACATTGTGGGTCCCGAGGATTTGGACATCAAATTGCTACTGATTTTATAAACTTGATGCTAAAAGTTATGGAGAATAAATATAAAATAAAGGTAGAAGATAAGCAATTAGCGTGTGTTCCTGCTAATAGTGAAGAGGGTAAGAAGTATATTTATTCAATGAATTTAGCTGCTAATTTTGCTTTTATTAATCGACAAATAATTACTTATAAAGTTAGAAAAGTTTTTAAAAAGTTATTAAATACTAAAGAAGTAGAAATAGTGTATGATATAAGTCATAATATGGCTACTATTGAAGAATATTCTTATAATTCTAAGAAGTATAAATTAGTTATGCATAGGAAGGGAGCTACACGAGCTTTACCTCCTTTCCATCCTTCATTACCTAATGAATATAAGGAAATTGGGCAGCCTGTATTGATACCTGGAGATATGGGCAGATACTCTTTTGTATTAGTAGGTACTGAAACTGCTTATAAAGAAACATTTGGACATACTTGTCATGGAGCAGGTAGAATTAAAAGTAGAAATCAAGCCAAAAAAACTATTAACTATAATGAATTGATAAAAGAGTTAGAAAGTAAAGGAATAAGTATAAGAGCAGCAAGTAAAGCTACTATCTTAGAAGAAGCACCTCAAGCTTATAAAGATGCTCTAAATGTGGTA
The DNA here is from genome assembly GCA_028276365.1 of Deltaproteobacteria bacterium. Taxonomy (GTDB): domain Bacteria; phylum DRYD01; class DRYD01; order DRYD01; family DRYD01; genus CAKZQG01. The sequence goes on from JAPYWL010000010.1 coordinate 12,949, forward strand.
GATATTGTTCATAATGCTAATATTTCTAAAAAAGTTGCTAAACTCAGACCTATTGGTGTTGTTAAAGGATAAAATAAATATATTATAAATATATAAATTTTAAACTCGTTGATAGATATCTTTAATTCTGACGATATCATCTTCTATTAACTTATCTCCTACTTGTATTTCTATAAATTCTAAGTCGGTATTTCCTGTGTTTTTTATTGAGTGAATTGCTTTATAAGGTATTTCTATAATATCATTTTCTTTAACCGAGATTTCTTTATCATTTATAATAACTATTCCGTTACCTTTTAAAATAAACCAATATTCTTTTCTAAAATTATGGTATTGTAAAGATAACTGCTGATTAGGATAAACTGAAATGAATTTGATTCTATATTTATTGATGTCTTTATCTAATTCTTTATAGTATCCCCAGGGTCTATAATCTGTAATATTATATTTTAGAATTTCTGGATCAATTTTATTTAGGATCTCTTTAATTTTAAAGCTACTGTTTTTTTGAGATATTAATAAGAAATCAGCAGTATCAACTACTATTAGATTGTTACAATCAATAAAACAGTATTTTTTATTTTTTAAATTTTCATTATCTTTTATTAAAAAGGAGTTAGAGTTTAAATGATATACTTCATTATTATTTTTATTGTTATTAATTTCTAAGTATTCGTATATTTTTGATATTTCTTCAAAAGTGCCTACATCTGACCATCTAAAATTAGATTTAACTACTAATAAATTATTGCTTTTTTCACTATATGCATAATCAATGGAAATTTTGGGAATATTTTTATAATTACTTAATAGTTCTTGATAATTAAGGTTTATATAAGTTTTAAAATCTTGGTTAATTTTGTAAAAATCATCAAAAAACAATGAGCTATTTAAAATATATATTCCTGAATTCCAGAGGTAATTAGGATTTTTGTAATAGTATTTAGCTTTTGATTTATCAGGCTTTTCTATAAATTTATCCACTCTAAATATATTGTTTTCTATTTTTTGGTTTAGTTTAATATAGCCGTAGTTTGTGGATGGGTGATCTGGTTTAACTCCTATCGTTATTACTCCTTTATTTGTATATTTTAAACCAGTTTTTAAGGAATTTAAGAATTCAGATTCATTAAATATAAAATGATCTGATGGTAAAAATATGAAATTAGCTTCTTTTAGATTATATTTATAAAGGGTATATTTAATAGAGAGTAAAATTGCTGCTGAAGTATTGGAATTTTCAGGTTCCAAGATTATTTTCTCTTGTGGAATGTTTTCTTGCTCTATTAAATGTTTATATTTTATACCTGAAGAAATTAATATTTCATCAAATTGATTTAAAACTCTTTCGTAAGTTAGTCTTAGTAAGCTTTTATTGTTAAATATTTTTAAAAACTGTTTTGGATAGGATATTCTGGATAGTGGAAATAATCTGCTTCCTATCCCTCCTGCTAATATTATACAAAAATTATACATCTATTATCACCTCTAATTCAAAATTGCTAATAAATTTAAAATCATGATAAGTAGGAGCCTTAAGATATCCTTTTATTTTCTTTTTATTTATTTTTTTTATTTTTACGCTTATCTCCCATTTGTCTTCTTTTAAATTAATATAGTTTACATCAGTTATTAGTAACGATTTAGCATCTAAATAATAAATAAATTTTGAGATAAAATTAAATACTTTTTGATAATCATCTGAATCTGATAAAATTATTTTTATGTTATTTTTTTTGATATTTTTTTTATTTTGTTTTTCAATTTTTAATTGATCTTCATCTTGATAGTTAATAATATATTTTAGAGCTGAGATTAGATCTTTAAAAAAGTCAAATAAATTAATTGATGTTATTCTTATTTTTATATCTGCTGTATGATCAAGGATTTCATACATAACTTAATTTTTTACCAATTTAATTTTTGTTAATTTTTATTTTTATTAATCTTTATTTTTGACAAGTAGGACAATAATATGTTATTCTATCTTCTATTTTTATTCTTTTTATTTTTGAATTACAATCTGGGCATTTAGTTTTGTTATATATTTTATGTAGATTTTGGTAGTTACCTTCTTGACCTAAGGCATCTACATAATCGCTGATAGTAGATCCTCTTTGTTTTATTGATTCTTTTAGGATTTCTTTTAGACAGTTATAAAGTTTGTAATACTCTTGTACGGTTATTTCAGAAGATTTTCTTAAAGGTGAAATTTTAGCGCAAAATAAACTTTCTATTGCATATATATTACCTATTCCTGCTATTAAAGACTGATCCATAAGAGCTATTTTTATCGGTTTTTTTATTTTTGACAAAATATTAATAAAATCAATAGTTTTTAATCTATTAAAAGGTGGTCCGTATTTTTTTAAAGGATTTTCATCCTTAGTAAATATTACTTTTTCAAATAATCTTTTAGCACTGAAAAATAAAATTTTTTCTTGCTCGTTGTTAATATTAAAAATAAACTCTATTATTTTATATTTTTCAAAGTAATTTAGTTTATCTGGTGATAAAAATTCCTTAATAAGTAAAGCTCCTGTTAATGCTAAATGAAATAATATCCAGTAATTACCATTAAATTTAAAATATATTATTTTTCCATAATTGGACACATCTTCTAAATTTTTATTTATTAATTCATTTACTAATTCTGGATTTTTTATGATAGAATCTTTATAAATATTTATTTTTTTTAATGTAATTTGTGGATGATTTAAGTTAGGTTGATTTTTGGTTAAATTAAAATAATTTTTTATTTGTGAGGATATTGTAGTTGCTTCAGGGAACTCTGGCATAATTTTTAATTTATTAAAACTCGTTTAATTCGTATAATTTTATATTATAATTTTCACTTTTCAATTTTTCATTTAATTCAGTTTTTACTTTATTTTTGCTACCTTTTAGTTTTAGGATTACTCCATCTTTGATTTCTGTTGTTTCAAGGATTTCAATGTTGATTTCATGTAACTTATTTTTTAGTTCCTCAAAAATTGATTGATAATTAAGATTATCTTGAGTAGATTCTAAGTTATATTTTACTTTAATGTAGAAGATACCTAAGTTTTCATATAGCAGTTTTTCTATAAATCTAAGGATTGTGATAGCAAAAAAGACTATTAAGCTTCCAAGGATTCCTTCTAATATTTTCTCAGAACCTATAACCATCCCAATAGAAGCTGCTATCCACAAAGTAGCTGCAGTAGTTAATCCTTTAATTTTTAGCCCGCTTCTTATAATAGTACCTGCTCCTAAGAAACCTACCCCATTTACTATTTGCGAAGCAACTCTGCTACTATCTGCTGCACTACCACTAAAACCATATTTTGATATAAATGTAAATATTGCACTTCCTACTGTAACTAAAGTTATTGTTTTTAATCCTGCAGGTTTATGTCTTACTTCTCTTTCTAATCCTATTAATATTCCAGACAAAATAGATACACCAGTTATTACTAAAAATTTTTTTATTAATTCTATTTCTATATTTATTTCCATATTATTAACTATATTAAATATTATTTATTTTAAGATTTTAATTTAATCTATTTTTTGGGAAGTAAAGCGGGGAATAATATTACTTCCCTTATTGATATATTATTTGTTAAGATCATAACTAATCTATCTATACCAAAGCCTAAGCCACCTGTAGGTGGTAAGCCGTAAGATAACGCAGTTATATAATCGTGATCGTATTCATGAGCTTCTGCTTCTCCTTTTTCTTTTAATTTTTGTTGTTGTGTAAATCTTAGGGCTTGTTCATCAGGATCATTTAGCTCACTAAATGCATTAGCTACCTCAAAATTAGCTATAAATAATTCAAACCTTTCAGTATATAATGGATTATCACTTTTAGAAATAGCTAAAGGAGAGATTTCTACAGGATAATCAAGTACAAATGTAGGATCCCATAACTCTGGTTTTACTAATTCATCAAAAGCTTTATCTATAACATGACTAATAACTCTGTTTTCTCTTGGGATTTTTAATTCATTAGCAATTTTTTCCAAGTATTCTTTATCATTTCTTAGTTTTTCTATATCTAATCCTTTTTTATATAGTTCATTTGGGAAGCTAATTTTTTTAAATGGTTTATTAAAATTCAATTTTTTCTCCTGATATTCTATTTCATGTGAATTATGTATGTAATAAACTAGTGAAGAGATTATATCTTCTGTTAAGTTTATCATATCATTTAAATCTGCGAAAGCTTGATATAGTTCTAATATTGTAAATTCTGGATTATGTTTTGTTGAGATTCCTTCATTTCTAAAAACTTTACCTAATTCATAAACTTTATCAAAATTCCCTACTATTAGTCTTTTTAAATAGAGTTCTGGGGCTATTCTTAGATACATATCAATTCCTAAGGTATTGTGATGAGTTTTAAAGGGTTTAGCTAAGGCACCTGTTGGAATTATGTTTAACATTGGGGTTTCCACTTCCATAAATCCCTGATTTTCTAAATAGTTTCTTAAAAATTTAATTATTTTGCTTCTTATTATGAAATTTTTCTTAGCTTCGGGATTAATAAATAAATCTAAGTATCTTTGTCTATATCTGATTTCTGTGTCTTTGAGTCCATGCCATTTTTCAGGTAAAGGTAATATACATTTAGCTAAAAAGTGGTAATCTAATATGTGCAAAGTTAATTCATTTGTTTTAGTTCTAAATAAATATCCTTTAACTAATATTAAGTCACCACTATCTATATAGTCCTTAAATATATCAAATTTTTCGTTAAGTTCATCTTTTTTTAAGTATATTTGTAATTTATGATTAACTCCTAAAAGATCGGAAAATATACTTTTTCCATGATGTCTTATATTTAGGAGCCTACCACCAACTATATAAATTTCTTCTTTATTAAGATTTGTTTCATTTTCGAATTTAGTTTTTAATTCATCTACTGTTGAATTTGGTTTATAGGGTAAGGGGTATCCGTAAGGGTTTATTGATAATTCTTTTAGTTTTTTTCTATGAGTTAATCTTGAGTCTTTTTCATCGAGTTTTACTTCATTTATCATAATTAACCTCCTTATTAATTAGTAGTTCTTATAAAGAATTCTTTATTTTTTTTTTATATTCCTTTTTATTACTTAGAGTATTTTTGAAAGGGTAATTCCTTAGTTATATCTAAATTCAAGCTCTTTTAAATAGTAGATAAAATTATCTTTACTTACACTATGAAATTTGAGCACTTTCTTTTTGCATAGCTCCAAAATCCTTTAATATTTGGGTGGAATATTTTAAACAATCACCTTGAAAGTTATCTTTTAACTAGGAATTACATTATTTAAGATAGAATCATATAAAATTTCGTCTATTTCTTTATAATTTAGAAATTTAAGAAAAGGAAGGGGATAGTAAATCTTTTTTGATTTTTTTTTTATTTGAAAATATTTATAAAATTTTATATATAGTTCAGGTTTTTTATAGATTGTTTGGGTTAATGAATTTTCTAAATTTTTTTTTATTATTTCTTTATGATTCCCTTTTACTAAGTATTCAGGGACTTCTAAATTGAAATTGTTATTTAATGGATTAATTAATTTATTTGGCCTTGTATATTGAGGATTTTCTAATAAAAAAGGGATATTAAATAACGAAAAACTATCTTCTATATAACTGTTTTCATCTATTACTAATTTTCTTATTATAGATTCAATAATAACAAATACTGCTAATTCTCCGCTACTTATAACGTAATCACCTATTGATATCTCCTCATTTATGAATCTTATTATTCTCTCATCTATACCTTCATAATTTGGGGCTATAAATATGATTTCATTTAATTTAGATAAATCTTTTATTATATTACTATTTAGTATTTTACCTTTTGGAGAAGGTAAGATGATATAAGGTTTTTTACATTTTTTTTTAGAATATACTAATGCTTTATATAATGGTTCAAATTTAAATAGCATGCCTTTTTTTATACCATATATATAATCATCTACTTTTTTATGTTTATCATCACTAAAATCTCTTATATTAATAATTTCAACTTCTAAAATCTTTTTATTAATTGCCCTTTTTAATATTGATAAATTTAATAAATCTTTAGTTAATTTTGGAAAAATAGTTAAAATAAAAGTTTTTAGCATTTTTTTGTTTTTAGCTCTTTATTTATCTATATTAGTTTTATTTTTTTTTTAACCTCTTATATTGACAACTATATTGAATGGATTTAATGAATTACATAAAGTTCTTTTAAGTGAGCTTTAAGAGAGATTGGGAGTCCCCGAGGGTTTTGCATACTACTAAATTATAAAAATCTTCTATATACTAAGGAAGCTTTTCTTTTTTATTTTTTATTATAAATATAATACAAATGAATAATTACAAGTAGTAATTAAAGAAAAAATTAATTTTGAAGGAAAACTTAGCTAAAAAACAAATCTGAGTAAAAAAGAAAAAAGTATTTATGTAAGGTTCTACTAAGAAAGAATATAAAAATTTTTTACAATGATTTTTTATAAAGTCCAAGCTTAGATTAGGTATATAAGGAAAAGATAAAAAAGATGTTATAGATAGTTTTACAAAGACTTATCTAACAGCTGAGGATAATAGATGCTGTCTATCGATAAGGAAACTATATATGTCTTAAATTCTATTCTAATAAAAAGTCTATATTAATAAAGTTTTATTCTAAGTAGCTATACTTTTAGAGTATTTAGCTATGTTTTACTATAAGCTATTTTAAGGTAAAATTTTTTCTAAATTATAAATACTTTTTAGAGAGTATGATTTAATAGTATATTGATAAGATTTAAAAAACGGATAATTGCTTTCAGCGGATAAATTAGTTTCAATCTTTATTGGCTTTGATTTTATCTTACCTGAATAGGGTATATAAGTTCTTTTATCATATGAAAAAGCATAAACAATAAATCCCAAACTAGATACTCCCCAGTCAGTAAAATAAAACCTACCTAAAATTTCATTAGGATTTAAGGTGATAATATAATTTTTTTTGGGATTTAAAGCTGGATCTAAAATAGTAATTCCTAATTTAGAGGCAGGAGAATTAATAACGTTACTTAAAGCATATACAAATATAAAATTAATTATTTAGAAAGGTTGCATTTAGGGGAGTATCGGTATAATCTGTAGAAATTACCATACTTCTCAAAACTTCACCTTCGTAATCTAAAATAACTAATAAATTATCCCAATTATTCACATTTTTAAACGCACATTCAACTAAGAAACACCTGTAAAGAGAATAAAGGTAGCTAAAAGAAGTACGATTAATAACTTGTAAATTATTTCCTATACTCTTTAAACTTAATATGTTTTTATTTTTGTCATATTTAACAAATAATATGGAATCATTATATAGTTTGCAAATTTGTTTAGTAAACCATTTATCATAGAGCTATAAGTATATAGTATATCTGGATTAGATTTAGAGGCACTAAAACAGTATGTTTTATTAAACAAAATAAAACTAATAAATATAATTATCAAATAAATTAGATTATTTTTTAGCATGTTTGTTTATTATAGGTATAAGTTAATTAGGTTAAATTTCAAATCCGCATCTAGATTTCTAAATTTCTAGAATATTCTCCTTTAACGATTGGTACTTTTACTGAATTTCCCCATTCAGTCCAAGAACCGTCGTAATTTTTAACTTTAGGATAGTTTAGTAAATATTTTAAGACAAACCAAGTATGTGCTGATCTTTCTCCTATTTCATTAACAGCTGTAGCCCAGGGGATATTTATAGCAGTTGGTATATGACCTCTTCTTAGTGTTCCTTCTTGGGGGTAATCTGGCATATGAATTAATTCACCTGTGTATTCTTTAGGACTTCTAACATCTATTAGGATTCCACCTTTCTTTATATGTTCTATTATTTCATCTTTGAATGCTCTTATTAGATTATCATTTCTTTTTTTAGCTTTGTAGTTAGTTTTGGGGAATTGAGGAACTTCTTTAGTTAGTGGTTTTCCTTCTTGTATCCATTTATTTCTGCCTCCATCCATTACTTTAACTAATTCATGACCAAATAAATTAAATACCCATAAAGCATAAGCAGCCCACCAATTGTTTTTATCTCCATAAAAAACTACTGTAGTATCATTTGATATTCCTTTTTCACTATATAATTTTTCAAATTGTTCTTCATTTATATAGTCTCTTTTAACGGGGTCATTTAGATCTGTATGCCAATCTATTTTAACGGCATTAGGTATATGTTCATATAGTAAAACATCTTCATCTACTTCTACTATTCTGATTTTGGGGTTATTAATATTTTCTAATACCCAATCGGTACTTACTAATACAGGGTTTTCTAATTTTGTTGTCATTCTATTTTTCCTTCCTCTTATTTTATAAGTCTTTATTTTAAAAGAATTTTATACCTTATTTTAAATGGAGTTGTTTTTTAGGGAGGTTTTTTTTTGTTTTTTTTGAATAACTAAAATATGAATATATTAGAGGGGCAAAATTTTTTGATAATATATACAGTTTTTATTAGTTTTTTAATGATTATAGCTGGATTGGTTGGTATAGTATATAGGAGAAATTTAGTAGCTATTTTAATATCTATTGAGGTTATATTGAATGCAATAAATTTAGATTTTGTGTTATTTTCAAGATTGAAGGATAATATTAATTCTGTAATTGACGGCCAAGTATTTGCTTTATTTAACATATTAATAGCAGCAGTGGAAATAACAGTAGGTTTAGCTATAATCTTTGCTATAAGAAATCAGTTACAAACTTCAGATATGGATAAACTTAATAAAATAAGTTCTTTAAACAATAATAATTTAGATAATGATTAATAGAGTATAGTTATTTTTATATTTTTTTTGGAGGGGATAGGAAAGAATTGAAGAAAAACAAAAATATTAAGTTTTTATTTGTTTAAAGTTTTTTAAATTAATAGAGGGGGTAGTTATGGCTTATAGACCATGTAAATTTAGGCATTCTCAGTTAGGGATATTTCAATGTGAAAGACATATGTATCAGCATAGTGATCAGGATCAGTATGAGGAGTTATATCAATTTTGTTTACAGAATGTTCCAGATAAATTTTGTCCTTATATAGATTTTGGGTTTGATATGTCTCAGGATCCACCAAGAATTTTTATTAATTGTACTCATCCATATTTTGGGGGACCGTTGAAAGCCATTGGGGATTGTCCTAATTGTCCATTCCCTGAAGGTGATTCCTTGGCTTAGTTATTTTTTATTCTTTTAATTTTAGAAGTTTTTATGTTAATAAAGGTAAAAGTATTCCCTAATTCTAAGGTAGAAGAAATAATAAAGAAATCAGATGATGAATATATAGTTAAGGTAAAAGATAAAGCAGAACAAGGAAAAGCTAATAAAAGAGTTAAGGAACTTTTAGCTAATTTTTTCTCTAAAAATGAAGACAAAATTATATTAATTAAAGGATCAAATCAACAAAATAAAATTTTTAAAATTTATTAATTAATTTTATCTATTTATTTATCAATGTGTAGGTAGATTTTTAGTTAAATTTTTTTTATTTTTTTAGTTTATTTGATTATAAGATTCAAAATTTTAAATTATTTTTAGATTCTCTTTTTTTTGAGTATATTTCTGATAAAAGAAGAGATATACCTTTTGAAAGGATTATTTATATTGGGGATAATGAAAATGATATACCTGCTATGAAAATGGTAAATTATAATGGAGGATTTTCTATTGCTGTTTATGATCCTGATAAGATAAGAGAAAAAGATGAGGATACTCCAAGGGATGTTGCTATTAAATTAGTGGTTCAAGAACGGGCAAAATATATTGCTCCTGCTAATTATACCTCTAATAGTGAATTAGTTAAAATTATTAAATTAATAATTGATAATATATCAGAGAGTGTTTAGAATTATCTTTGATTTTAATTCTGTTTTAATGCCTTTTTAATATTTTTTTTATATATTTTTTACTTTTTTGTATTAAGAATTTATAAAGAAAATAGAAGTTTTTAGGTTTTATTTAGGATAGTAAAAATATGGGGATATTAAATTACCAGAGATTAGATTAATAATAAGCAGGAGCTTTTTATCATATGAAAAAATCTAAAACTTTATCTAAGGAAATTAATAATAATGATGATTTGCTAATTAAAGAACAAGCCAAAAAAAAAATAAAAATACAGGTAATAGGAACTTAACAATTGATAAATTAGATAAAGAATTAATTGAATAATTATATATATGGAGAAGAATTAATAGAATATGATTTTGTGGGAAATATTATTCCTAATGAAAAATATACAGGTGAAGTTTTAGTAAAAGAAGAAATAATACCTTCTGAAAAATATAAAGCAGAAATATTTATAAAAAAAAATATAATATTTAATTTTTTTGTTGATGATTAATTAAAAAAATAGCAAGCAATTATTTAAGTTTTTTACTAAGTATTTATAAGGAAATAAAGCAATTAAGCTAGTTGTAAATAGTTGTAAATAATTTTAAATAATTCTAAATAATTGTAAATAATAAAGAAAATGAAAAAAGTAAAACAGGATTGGGGGAATTGAAAGTGAATGAGCAAAAAGAAATAAAGAGAAAAGGGAGAAAAAAGGGGGTAAAAAATGGAAAGGGGGATAAAGAGATGGAAGAGAGCGGGGATAATGATAATTTTAGCGTTATTTTTGTTAGTATTTTTTAGGTAAATAATATTATTGATTATAATATGTGGTATAAGACGCAGGGGATAAAGATGCTAAGGACAAAGTATATAACGCTTGTATTTAGGAATATGAAAATATGATGTGAGGATGATAAACGAAGTGATAAAGAGTAAAGCAGAGCTGATATGGGGAAGTAAAAAAATTCAGCCCATTCTTCCCTATTGATTCCTATTGATTTAGGAATATTCCCATATACTTCTAATATCTCTATTGGTTTTGGTGATCAACAGAAATCGGATTTTTTAAAATAGTGTCTAATGTTAGAAAAAGTATATTGAAGGTAAGCAAGTGGAAGTAAAGGCAAGCAAAGGGAAGCAAAGGGAAATAAATGAAGCCAAAAGGAACCAAAAGGAAACAAAAGAAACCAAAGGAAACTAATTGAAATAAATTTAAATCAAAAGAAATCAAAGGAAACCAAAAGAAACCAATTGAAACCAATTGAAGCCAATTGAAAGCAATTGAAACCAAGGGAAGCCAATTGAAGCTAATTGAAGCTAATTGAAACTAATTGAAACTAATTGAAAGCAATTGCAAGCAAAAGAAACTAAAAGAAACTAAATGAAACTAAATGAAACCAAGGGGAACCAAAAGGAACCAAAGGAAACCAAAAGAAAGCAAAAGAGAGCAAAGGGAACAAAAGGTATTAAAAGAAAGAAAAAGATAAAAAAGAAAAACAATTAGAAAAAAGAAAAAGAGCTAAAAAAAAAGAGAAAAAGAGAGGGAAAAATTGACAGATAAAGGAATAAAAAAAGGGAAAAATAGAAAGGGAGGAGTAAAGAAGAGGAGGAAAAGGAAGATGAAGAGGTTAGGAATAGGGATAAGTGATTTTAAGGAATTAATAAAAGGAAATTATATATACGTAGATAAAACGGAGTATATATATAAGTTAATAGATAGTGGGAAATATTATTTTTTAAGTAGGCCAAGACGTTTTGGAAAATCATTATTACTATCTACACTTGAGTATTTATTTAAAGGAGAAAAGGAGTTATATAAAGGATTGTATATAGAGGATAAGTGGAGATGGGAGGAGACTTATCCAGTGGTAAGAATAGACTTTGCCAAAGATATAAAAAATAAGGAAGATTTAAGGGAGAAGATGTATCAGGAATTAAGGAAAAATTATATGTGGAATAAATTGGAGATGTCAAAGGAAGTAAGAGATGAGAGTATATTATTAGAGGAGCTAATAATGAGGATAAGTGAGAAGGAGAGGAAGCAAGTGGTAGTATTAGTAGATGAATATGATAAGCCGATATTGGATGTAATAGAGGATAAAAAGGAAGCAGAAGAAGTAAGAAAAGAACTAAAGGGATTTTATTCAACATTAAAAGGATTAGATAGGTATATAAGGTTTGTATTAATAACAGGAGTAAGCAAATTTTCAAAGGTATCATTATTTAGTGGATTAAATCAATTGAAGGATATCTCATTAGATGTAAGATATGGGAATATATGTGGATATACTCAAGAAGAGTTAGAGTTTTATTTTAAGGAGTATTTAGAAGGAGTAAATTTAGAAGAGGTAAGGGAATGGTATAATGGATATAGCTTTTTAGGAGATAGGTTATATAATCCGTTTGATATATTGTTGTATTTGGATAGTAAGAAGTATAAGAATTATTGGTATAAAACGGGAACGCCAAGTTTTTTAATAAAACTAATAAAGAGTAGGAGATATGATATAACAAAATTAGAGAATATGGTAGTAAAAGAGGATATATTGGAAAAATTTGATATAGAGGAGATAAGAATAGAAGCATTGATGTATCAAACGGGATATTTGACAATAAAAGAGGTGTATGAAAGAGAATATGGAGAAGAATATAGATTAGGGTTTCCGAATAAGGAGGTAAGAATATCGTTTAATGAGGATGTATTACCGTTGGTATTAAAAGATAATATAAGGGAAAATATAGCAGATAAGATAATAGAGATATTAAAGGGAGAGAAATTAGAGGAGCTAAAAAAGCAGCTAGAAGTGTTAATAAGCAATATAAGTTATGTACATTATAAAGGGGAATCAAGTTATGTAATAGCGATATTTAGTTTATTATATTCTACAGGATTAAATGTGATAACAGAAGATAATACTCATAAAGGTAGAATAGATTTAGCTATAGTAGTAAATAAAGAGATAGTATATATAATAGAGGTAAAGGTAATAGAAAGAGAAGACGAGAGGGGGAAAGCGATAAAACAAATAGAAGAAAAGGAGTATTACAAGAAGTATATGAATTATGAAAGGGTATATATAGTGGGAATAGAGATAGATAAGTTTAAAAAGCAGATAATAAATTATGAATATAAGAGGGTAAAATAGGTTTAATTATTTTGAAAAGGTTTTAGTTTTTTGAAATTGAAAAATTACTTAAAATAGTGGATAATATTCAAAAAGAGACTGATAGTATATCTAAAGCTATTAACTCTATTCAAAAATCTAATGAGAGTATTCGTAAGGAGATCCTTAAATCTAAAAACCTACAAAATTTTGATAATAATTCAAGTAATAATTTTAATGATAATCCGTAAAAAAGAAATTTCTTTTTTATTTTAGGATATTCTATTAAATAATGTAAATAGTTTTTGGAGGGGGGTATGAGTTTAATTTCTCAAAATCAGGAAATAAAAATTCTTACTGATTTACTTAATCATGTTAAATCCCAAAATATAACAGAAGAAGAATTTTTAGATTACTTTATCTCATTCTTTAAAAGAAAAAATAATAACTTTATAGAGCTAATAGAAGCTGAAAATTTAGCTGATTTTTTAGATAATAAAGATAAAGCTAAGTTCTTGAGGCTAATAAGATTGGGAGAAATTCAATTTGATTATGAAAAATTAGTATTTTATGCTTGTAAAATAAAGGATCAGCTTAATTATAGAACTTCTAAGAAGATACAATATCAATTAGCTAAAAAATTACTTAAGACTTATAACGATGATGCAGGTATTTTTATATTTTATGATGATAACTTTAATTTTAGGTTTTCTTTAGTTTATGCCATATACAAAGGAATAAAACGGGAATTCAGTTACTATAAAAGATTTACTTATTATGTTAATCCAAATTTACCATATAAGACATTTATAAAACAAGTAGGAGAGTGTGGATTTAGTAGTATAGAAGAAATCCAAAAAGCATTTAGTATAGAACCAGTTACTAAAGAATTTTATAAAGAAATTCAGAATTGGTATTTTTGGGCGTTTAGTGAATGGGAAAAAGGAAATCTTAAATTCCCACTTGATAATCAAGAGAAATCCAATTATGAGGAGCATATTAAAATCAATCTGATTAGATTAATCACAAGGATAATATTTATATGGTTTATAAAAGAAAAAGATTTAATCCCCAATAAGTTATTTGATAAGAAAGAGTTAAAGAATATAGTAAAGGATTTTAATACTAAGAGTAATTATTATAATGCGATTTTACAGAACTTATTTTTTGCTACTTTGAATACTCCATTAGAAAACAGGGGCTGGGCTTTAGATAAAGGATACGTTATAAATAGATCCAATTATGGTGTTAAAAATCTATATAGATATGAGGATATGTTTTTAATAGAGAAGGAAGAAGTTCTTAAATTATTTAAAGAGATTCCGTTTTTAAATGGTGGATTATTTGATTGCTTGGATAAAGAGGATCCAAATGGTAAAGTGATCTATGTAGATGGGTTTTCAAGAAGAGAAGATAAAAGAGCTATTATTCCTGATTACCTGTTTTTTAAGGAAAAGATAGAAAGAATAGACTTATCTAAGTATGGATTAGGTAAAAACGAAGAGGTAAGGGGATTAATTGAGATTTTAAATAATTATAACTTTACAACAGATGAAGCAACTGAAATAGATCAAGAAGTAGCATTAGACCCTGAATTATTAGGTAAGATATTTGAGAATTTATTAGCAAGCTATAATGAAGAAACAGCTACTACAGCAAGAAAAGCCACAGGTAGTTTTTATACCCCAAGGGAAATAGTAGATTATATGGTTAAAGAATCTCTAAGAGAATATTTTAAAGAAAAATTACCATTAGTAACTCAAGAAGAACTAAATAATTTATTATCTCCAAGTGATGAGGAATTAGAACTTGAAGAGAATAAAAAGAGAGAAATAATAAAAGCGATATATGAGTTAAAAATAATAGATCCAGCATGCGGTAGTGGTGCTTTTCCTATGGGGATACTACATAAATTAGTACATATACTCCAGAAAATAGATCCTCATAATAAATTATGGCCAGAATTTGTATTAGATGAATCACTAAAAGAATTAGAAAGATTAGGCCAAAGTGAAGATAAAGATAAAATAGTAAAAGAAATAGAGGAGGTATTTAATGAGAATTTAAATTATCCAGATTATGGTAGGAAGTTATATTTAATAGAAAATTGTATTTATGGGGTGGATAAGCAACCTATAGCAACTCAAATAAGTAGGTTAAGGTTTTTTATATCCTTGGTAATAGATCAAAAAGTAGATAAGAATAATCCTAATAATTATGGGATATTACCACTACCTAATTTAGAAACTAATTTTATTAGTGCTGATACTTTACTAAATTTAGAGAAACCTTTACAAGGTAATTTTTTTGAAAGTGAGGAATTAAAAAAATTAAAGAAAAAACTAATTGAACTAAGACATAGATATTTTAGGATAAAAGATAGAAGTAGTAAGTTAGGATTACAAAAAAAGGATAAAGAAATAAGAGAAAAAATAAAGGAGTTATTGGTAAAAAATAGTTGGCAGGAAGTGGAAGCAAAGAAAGTAGCGGATTTTGATATATTTGATCAAAATTCCTGGGCTGATTGGTTTGATAGTAAGTACATGTTTGGAGTTAATGAAGGATTTGATATTGTTATAGGTAATCCTCCATATGTAAGACAAGAAAAAATAAGAAATATGAAAACTAAATTAACAAAATACGAAGTTTATACTTCTACAGCAGATTTATATGTGTATTTTTATGAAAAGGGTATAAAGTTGTTAAAAGAAAGGGGAATATTGAGTTATATAACGAGTAATAAATGGTTAAGGGCTAAATATGGTGAAAAATTAAGGGATTATTTGAAAAATTATAAGGTTTTAAAGATAATAGATTTTGGGGGCTATAGAGTATTTGAGCAAACTGTTGATACTAATATAATAATCATAAAGAAGGAAAAGAGTAATGATAATATAGTTAAATTTTTAGAGGTTTCAAAAGATGTAAAGAAAGAGGATTTAATAAGTTATATAAATGATATCAAGAATTGGAATGAACTAAAACAAAGTAAGCTAAATAAAACTGGATGGATATTAACTAAGGATGAGGTATTAAAGCTAAAAGAAAAAATAGAAAGGATTGGAAAACCACTTAAAGATTGGGACGTTAAAATTTACAGAGGTATTTTAACTGGATATAATGAAGCATTTATTATTGATAATGAAACAAGGAATAGAATATTAAGTAATTGTAAAGATGAGGAAGAAAGAAAGAGAACTCAAGAATTAATTAAACCTATCTTAAGAGGAAGAGATATAGGTAAGTATTATTATAAATGGGCTGGGCAATGGGTTATAGTTATACCTGCGGGATGGACCAATAAGAATAGAGGAAAAGAAAATCCAGAAAAATTTTTTAAGGAAAAATTTCAATCGTTATATAATTATTTTATGAGTTTTTCTAATGTTAAAACGAAAGGTAGGGGACTATTTGATAGAGATGATCAGGGGGATTATTGGTGGGAGTTAAGGCATTGTAATTATTATTTTGAATTTGAAAAAGAAAAAATAATTTACCAAGAGATAGTTATGGAGCCGTCCTTTGCTTATGATAATAATAATTTTTATATTGAAGCAACTGGGTTTATAATGGTAGGAAAAGATTTAAAGTATATATTAGGTCTTTTAAATTCTAAACCTGTATCTTTTTTCTTTAGAAATTACTATGCTGGTGGTGGATTAGGAGAAAAAGGATATAGATATAAAAAAGCATTTTTAGAAAATCTTCCGGTACCTGCTATAACTTCTGCTAACAAAGGAATAGTAGATAAAATAGTAGATTTAGTGGATAGGATAATACTATTAAAGAATCAGGATATAAATAATGATATTTCTAATTTAGAAAGGGAGATAAATGAATTAGTATATAAGCTTTATGATTTAACCCAAGATGAAATAAAGATACTAAAAGAAAGTAAGTAAAAAATTAATTTTAAAAAAAGGGGATAAATAATTTTGAGTCTATAGATAATAAGCATGTTGATATTACATTTGCTACAAAAACTCCAGTAATTAAGATTTAAGAGGAGAAACTATAGAAAGCACCCAAAGATTTCTTAGAGAATGAAGGGACTCTTAAAGAAGGAATGTTCTTTTCCCTTAAGGAAATTTATAGATAAAATGAAAAAGAAATCCAAAAAATAATAATCTCTTTATTTTAATAAAAAATATCATAAACAAAACATTTAGTAAAATTAGTAAATTAGAAAAAGGGTAAAGAGATAAAAAAATACAATAGAATAATAGAGCTAAGCTATAAGGATAAATAAAGATAAACGTTTTTAAAAGTATGAAGGATTTTAAAGTTGATGTTAATCCTGAGGTTATAAAATGGGCACGGGAATCCAGTGGATATACCTTAGAATATATATCTAAAAAACTTAATCTACCTACTCAAGAATACAAGAAAATAGAAACTGGAGAAGAAAAAATCTCTTTTAAAAAACTTCAAAAATTAGCAAATATTATAAAAAGACCTATCTCCGTATTTTTACTACCAGAAATCCCTAATGAACCTTCAACTAAATTATCTTTTAGAATTATTCCCAATACTTTAAAAGATACACAAAATAACATTGACCCTGAATTAATACTTACTATTAGAAAAGCAAAATATTATCAATCTATTGCTAATGAATTAATAAAAGAATTGAATTTGGAAAATAAAATATCAATCCCTAATTTTAGTCTAAAAGATGATCCTGCTGAAGTTGCTAATCAAGAAAGAGAAAGGATCGGAATTCCTATAACTGAACAAGAAAAATTTAAAGATGAATATCAAGCTTTTAATAAATGGAGAGAAATTATAGAAAACCAAAATATTTTAGTTTTTCAATTTAGCTTTCCTATTGAACAAAGTAGAGGATTTGTAATAGTAGAAAAAAATCCCCCTGTTATTGTTATTAATACAAAAGATTATATTCTTGCTAAAATTTTTACCCTTTTTCATGAATACGCCCATATTTTATTAAGAATATCTGAAATCTATTCAGAAGAAGATTTAAATACTCAAAATCAGGAGAATAAAGAAATTGAAACTTGGTGTAATAAATTTGCTAGCGAATTCTTACTCCCTAAATCCCATTTCATAAATGAATACAATTTTTTAGTAAATAAAAAGTTATCTTTGGAAGATTTAATAAGTAAATTATCAACTACATTTAAAGTAAGTAAGCAAGTGGTGTTAATAAAATTAAAAGAAATAGAATTAATAAATGATGATGAATATAGAGAGCAGATAAATAAACTTCCAAAGATGTATAAGGAACTTGGAAAGTACCGTTTTACTAAATCCAAGAAAGATGTTAACTTCAGGAAATGTATTCAAGAAAGAGGTAAAAAATTTATTTCTTTAATATTTTCAGCAAAAGAAAAAGGGTTAATAACTACTGCTGATGCTATAGAATATCTTTCTTTAAAGCTTAATGATCTTAATAAATTAGAATCTTCACTTGAAGCTTAAATAAAATAAAATATTAAAAGTTCATTTTGTTTTTATCTTTTTAACCCAAAACTGTAAGAAGTCTCCACCTTCTATAAGGTTGAGATGAATTGCGAAAGACGTGACAAGGTTCTTATTTGGGACTATATTGGACTATAATAGTAGATGTCCCGATAATCAAGGGACCTAGGGTTGGAACGACCCGAAGTTAAGCCTTTAAAGCATGCTCTGGTGGATGACAGTATCGGGATACCTAAAAAGCTATCATGCTTTCAAGCAGGAAGCTCCACCTTCTATAAGGTGGAGTAGTTCACTTTATGAATATTTATATTATTGATACATCTAGTTTAATTGAAATGAAAAATAGATATCCTAAAGAGAATTTTCCCAGTCTTTGGGAAAAAGTAGAAGAATTAATATCAAAAAATAGATTAATTTCTCCATTAGAAGTAAGAAAGGAAATAGAAAGAGGGGATGATGAATTATCAAAATGGGTTAAAAATAAAAAAATAAACAGGATGTTTATAAAACTTGATAGCTTACAAATAGAAAAAGCTAAGGAAATACTAAAGAAGTATCCTTTTTTAGCAGAAGTAGAGAAACCTGATAACTTAAATGCTGATCCATATTTAATAGCTTTGGCTCTCGTTAAAAAAGAACTTAGCAAAAAAGAATTATTAGCAATGAAACTATTTGATAAAAATAGTGTAGCTATAGATTATATAATCATAACCGAAGAATCTCTAAAGCCTAATAAAATACCTTATATATGTAAGGATTTAAAAATAAATTGTATAAAATTATTAAAAATGATTGATTTAGAAGGTTGGTCTTTTTAGTTAAATAATAAAACAAAAATAAAGATAAGGTAAAATTAAAAATAAAAAACTAAAAGTAGGGGTAAAGATAAATGTTATTAAATAGGATGAATAATTTTATAACTAATAATTTAGAAAAGAACTTAAAAAGGAGAATAAATAGGCTTATACTTGATAGCAAAGAACTTAAATTCCTTGTAGGATTCTTCTATTTCTCTGGACTTAAAGAACTATACGAAGGAATAAAACAAAACTCCAATTTGTTAATAAAAATCTTAGTAGGACTATATGTAGATAAAACTAACTACGGGATTATAGAATACGCTGAAAAATCTAATATTAGTTTTGAAGAAAAAATAAACCTACTCATTAACTCAATAAAAAAATCTATTAACACGGAACTATTTGATAATAAAGATTTCTATGAACAAGCTAACTTCTTTATTAAAC
>JAPYWL010000053.1 GCA_028276365.1 Deltaproteobacteria bacterium
TTAAATCATATGTTCATCTTTTAGGTGATACTGGATTTTTACTCTCTAATCAATATGTGGAGCGTATTCCGATACCTGCTATAACTTCTGCTAACAAAGGAATAGTAGATAAAATAGTAGATTTAGTAGATAGGATAATACAATTAAAGAATCAGGATATAAATAATGATATTTCTAATTTAGAAAGGGAGATAAATGAATTAGTATATAAGCTTTATGATTTAACACAAGATGAAATAAAGATAATAGAAGAAAGTAAGTAAAATTTGGTTTTCATAAATATATAGGGGGTATTAGTAATGATAAATGAAAATGAAATATTTAGAAATGAATTATTAAAAAATGAAATAATAACTATTGATGGAGAATGGTGGATTCCGGGAGAAAATGAAAAATATATAGGAAAGTTAAAAATTATACCTAATGTAATGGCTAGCTTAAAGGCTGAATATGAAAAAGAAGAAGATATTGAAAAGAATGTTAATAATAGGAACTCTTATACTCAGTATTTTCACCCTATATATATACCTATATTATGGGGTAGAAATTGTTTTGAAGAATTAACATTATTGGGATGTTTAGTAAGAAAAACTGTAGTAAAAGAAGAAGTGGAAAATAAGGAAAAAATTGTAATTGAAGCTAATGTTAGTGGAGTAGTCAGTGGTAAGTATTTAGAAAGTTCTGAAGATTTAAAATTTAAAACTTTAATTTTAGATTATGAATACTATCTAAAAGATGTTGGATTAGGAGAAACATTTGAAGAAATAGAATGGAAAAATTATAAAATATTTCTAAATAATAAAAATATTAAAATTGACTATAAAAAAGAGCAAAATTTTTTTAATTTTTTTGAGATTTTAGATCATGTTAAAGTTATTTTAAGTTTTTTGGAAAGATATCCTTGTTATCCTAGTAGTATAACAGGTATTACTGTTAATGGTGTAGAAGTAAGGATCTTATATCTATATAATATTGAATATAATAAGGAAAGAATTTTTGCAAATTTTGGAAGAATTTTAAAAGATAAGATAGTTGTAAAAATTATTAAAACTTTCTTAAATAGTGAGGATTTACATTTTTTGTTTTATATTTATTTCCAAGTTCTAGAGGAGTTGCATTGTAGAAAATGTAGATCAAATTATAATTATGTTTTTGAACAATTATTTAAAATTATAGAATATTATGTAACGCAAGGAAAAAAGGCGTATACTATTAAGGAGGTAATAGGAATTTTCCTAACGAAAATACAGGATTATCTTAAACTTTATCATTATTTTATTTTAAATGATATGGATAAACAGAGGTTTACATTAGAAAGTATTCTTTCAACAAAATATAGTTATTTTATTATGATAGGAAATTTTTCATTGACTGAGGGAGATATTCCTTTTAATAAAGATGAATTTATAAATAATGTTGCTAATATAAGAAATTATTTAATTCATTTAAATAAAGAAAAATTGAGTATGTTAAAAAATAATCAAAAGAAAGAGGAAAATAAGGAAGAATTAGAAGAGTTAAATGCATATGAAGAATTGGTAATGAAAATTTATCCTATAACTTTAAGATTAAGAATATTAGTTGAAATAATTTTAATAAATAAGTTATTATTAGAAAAAATTGGGTTAGAGGTATGGAAAATAAGAGAAATAATTGAAAGGTTATTATTGAATTATTCAGGTTAAAAATTTAAATATGGATATCAGTTAAATTTATTGAGAGTTTTTCTTTTGAAAAAATTAATAAATAACAAATGATTTCAAAGAATAGTACCAAAAATGGTTTATTTGGGAGTAAAATAGAGGGTTAATTGATAATTAATAATTTAAAGATAAGGTAAAATTAAAAATAAAAAACTAAAAGTAGGGGTAAAGATAAATGTTATTAAATAGGATGAATAATTTTATAACTAATAATTCAGAAAAAAACTTAAAAAGGCGAATAAATAGGCTTATACTTGATAGCAAAGAACTTAAATTCCTTGTAGGATTCTTCTATTTCTCTGGACTTAAAGAACTATATGAGGGAATAAAACAAAACCCCAACCTGTTAATAAAAATCTTAGTAGGACTATATGTAGATAAAACTAACTACGGGATTATAGAATATGCTGAAAAATCTAATATTAGTTTTGAAGAAAAAATAAACCTACTCATTAACTCAATAAAAAAATCTATTAACACGGAACTATTTGATAATAAAGATTTCTATGAACAAGCTAACTTCTTTATTAAACTAATTGAAGAAAATAGACTTATAATAAGAAAAACAGATAAACCTAACCACGCTAAACTATACATATTTAAACTTAAAGATAACTCAATAAAAGATGCTATATTTATTACAGGTAGCAGTAACCTAACCCAAGCAGGGCTCACTGAACAACAAGAATTTAACGTAGAAATAAGCGACTATGGAACCCAGGAAGCTGAAGAATACTTTAATAACCTCTGGGAAAACGCTATAAAATTAACGGAAGATAATATAACTAAAAGAAAAATCATTCAAACTATAGAAAACGAAACCTTAATAAAAAAGCTAACTCCTTTTGAAGCTTATACTTTGGTATTAAAAAATTACATTGAAACTTACACACCTAAGGATACTCAAGATGAAATGATTAAATACATTTTAGAAAAAAACGGATTTAAACTATATAGATATCAAATAGACGCAGTTAAACAAGCACTAAATATAATAGAAAAAACTAATGGGGTTATAATCGCTGATGTAGTGGGATTAGGTAAGACAATAATCGCTTGTTTAATAGCTAAGCTATTAAATAAAAGAGGGATTATTCTTTGTCCCCCTGGGATTATGGGAGATGAAAAAATAGAGAGATCCGGTTGGAAATGGTATAAAGAAACTTTTGAACTATATGCTTGGATAGTAGAATCTATAGGAAACCTTGATAATCCAGAATTTGTTAAGTCATTGAAAAAACTGAAGAATTTAGAAGTTATAATAGTAGATGAAGCACATAGATTTAGAAACCAGGACACTAAATCATATGAAAACTTAAAGAATTTATGTAGGGATAAAATAGTTATTCTACTTACTGCAACCCCATTTAATAATAAACCCTCTGATATTTTATCTCTACTTAAATTGTTTATACTACCCAAAAAATCAATAATTACTTTGGAAAGTAATCTTGAATATAAGTTTAATAGGTTTCAGGATCAATTGGAACGTTTAGCATATATAGAAAAATACTATAAAGATCCTCAAAAATTAGAAAGTGTAAAACAAAAGTATAAAGCTTTATTTAAAACAGAAGATATAGATTTAAAGAAAGTTAATTATAGAATAAAGTATATTTCAAAGCAAATAAGGGATATAATAGAGCCGGTAATTATAAGAAGAAATAGATTAGACCTTTTAAAAAATCCATTTTATAAGGATGAGATTAATGACTTAACAAAAGTAGCTGATCCCCAAGAATGGTTTTTTGAATTAACTCCAGAACAACTTAATTTTTATGAAGAGGTTATAAATTACTTTAGATATCCTAATGAAGGGGGATTATTCAAAGGAGCTATTTATAGACCATTTCATTATGAAACAGATTCAAAAGATTTTGAAGATATAGAATATAATAACCCTGAAAATTTAGTAAATGAAAATAGAAAACATTATCAACAACAATTTAATTTATATGATTTAATGAGAAGATTACTTGTTAAAAGATTTGAAAGCTCTTTTGGAGCTTTCCAAAAAAGTATTGAGAATTTTAAAAATATCACTGAAAAATGTCTTGAGTTTATCCAAAAGACAAATAAATTTATCCTTGATAGGGAACTCTTAGAAAAAATTTATACCCAAGATATTGAAGAAATAGAAAAAGAATTATTAAAATATTCTGAAAAAATTAGTCAAGGTGAATATCCTAAAAATCATAAAGTTTATGATATTAATAAATTCCACAAAAAAGACCAATTTATAAATGATATAAAATCTGATATAAAACTTTTTGAACATATACTTAATAAACTAAAGGAATTGGATTTAGTTAATAATGATCCTAAATTAAAATGCTTAATTGATAAAATAAAAGAGCTAAGAAAAAAAGAACCTAATAGAAAAATAGTAATATTTTCTGAATACCTTGATACTGTTAATTACCTAAAAGATCCACTTTTAAAAAATTTTGATAATAGGGTATTGGTAGTTTTAAACGATATAAAAAAAACAAAACTAGAAGAAATAAATAGTAATTTTGATGCTTCTTATCCTAAAGAAAAACAGGCTAATGATTATGATATATTGCTTTGTACAGATAAACTTTCAGAAGGATTTAATTTAAATAGAGCAGGAATAGTTATTAATTATGATATTCCTTGGAATCCTGTCAGAGTTATCCAAAGAGTTGGAAGAATTAATAGGATTGGGAAAAAGGTTTTTGATGAGATTTATATAGCTAATTTCTTTCCTACTGAAAAGGGAGCAGAATTAGTTAAATCTCGAGAAATTGCTTCTCAAAAAATGTTCTTAATACATAACACTCTTGGCGAAGATTCTAAGATATTTGACCCTGATGAAGAACCTTCTCCCTCTAATTTGTATCTCAAAATCAATCAAAATCCAGATAATATAGAATCCGAAAGTTTTTATACCAAAATACTTAATGAATTTCAAGAAATAAAAACAAAATATCCTGAGGTAATTGAAAATATTAAAGATTGCCCTTTAAGAGTAAAAGTAGCTAAGAAATCTGATAAAGATGAACTTTTAGTTTTTATTAGAAAAGCAAAACTTTTTATTAAAAAAGTGGATTATCCCAAGGATAAAGATAATGAAAAAAACAGTGAAATCCAAGAAGTTACTCTTGAAGAGATAATAGATAGAATAAGATGTAATTTTGATGAAAAAACTGTTGAATTAAGTAATGAATTTTGGGACTATTATGAAGAAATAAAAAACTCAATTGAAAAAGATTTTAATAGAAAACGTTTAAATAATTCTGATTTAAGCTTAGAACAGAAAGCAAGAAATAAAATAATGACTTTATTAAAATCTGATATAGAACAATTAAAAGAATATAAAGATTTCTTAAAAACTCTTTTAGAGGATTTAACAGATTATGGGACTTTACCTTACTACACTCTAAGAAGAATTGCTAATTTAGAAATCCCTGAAAATAAAAAGAAGATACAAGAAATTATAACAAAACTTGAAGAATTAAAAGATGAATTAGGGGAAAACTACTTATTAAAAGAAATAGAAAAATTTAAAAATATTCAAAAGGAAATAATAATAGCTATAGAAAATAGAAATATTTAATATCGCTAACAATAAGTTTCTTATTTTTTTTAAAACTTCAATATTTATAAAACAAAATTAATAAAGAGTAAAAAGGGGTAGTTAAAGAACTACTTTTACCTTCATTATATACATAGATTGATCTACCTTATATTAAACTCATATCATTATACATGCTACTATTTTTTATAAAAATTTCATTTAATTTGTTGATATTCAAAATTAGCAATTTTTTTATTAGTTTTATCAAATTCTATACCTATTAGATAAATTTTTTCGTAATTTAAATACTTTTTATAATACTCTTTTTGTAGAATTTGATTTATAGAATTACCTTTTTCTTTTTCATCTTGAATAACTTTAAATTCAAGGATATAAACAATAGAATTATTTACAATAATAGTTAAATCAATTCTACCTTTAGATGTATTGTCTTCTAATATGATATTAAAACCAGTAGAATATATTAATCCATAAATAGCTGCTTGATATACATACTCATTTTTTAATATTTCATAACTTATTGAACTAAAAAATATATTTAGTTGATGTTTTATATCTTCAATATTTTCGTGTAGTATTGCTATTTTTAATTTAGAAGTTCTATCAGTTTGGTATTCATTTGTTATATAAAATAGAAGTTCTCTATTAAATGATTGTCTTACTTCTTTATTGGGATAATTTAGGATAAAAAATTTCTCATTATCTATCTTCTTTACTTCTTTAATAGTTAAATAACCAGTTTGAAACATTAGAGCTTCTATACTTATATACTCTAAATCAAATTTATCCAATATCTCATTAGTATAATAAGCTTTAGTTAAATAGGGTAATTGATAGTCTTTGTTTTTTAGTAGTTTAAATAAAAATTCAGTTTTTCCAGTCTCATACCAATAACTATTAAACTCCTTACTATCTAAGAATAAAAGTATATCAAAGGGGTTATAAAGTGTATCTTGTAGGAAATAGTAACCATTATACCATTCTTTAATTTCATCTAAATTTAGTCCTTGTAAATAGTCTTTAAAATAGAATTCTAATTCATTTTGAGTATATCCGCAAATGTTTCCATATCTTGGATCCAATGATATGTCTTTTAGTTGATTTAATCCACTAAAAAGAGAAACCTTTGAGAATTTACTTACCCCTGTTATTAATACAAATCTTATATATTCATCTAATCCTTTTAATACTCCGTAAAAATTTTTTAATGAATCTCTTATTTTCTCTACCTCTGTTTTATTTTCTATATTATCTAATATAACTTTATCATATTCATCTACTAATATTACTACTTGTTTTTTATAATAATCATAGCATTTTTTTATCAATAAAAATAGGTTTCCACTTGCTTTATACTTTTTTTCATACTTATACTTGTAGTTTTCTCCTATTTCTTTTAAAAGTAGTTCCATTTGAGTTTCAAAATCTTCTTCTTTTGTTATTGCTATTTGAGATAAATCTATTCTTATTACAGGATAGAAATTATTCCAATCCCACTTATCTTCTATATATGTTCCTTTAAATAATTCTTTCCTACCTTCAAATAAATATCTTATAGTAGAGATTAATAAAGATTTCCCAAAACGTCTAGGCCTGCTTAAGAAGTAGTATCCTCCACCTTCTGTTATTAACTTATATATATACTTAGTTTTATCAACATATATAAAATTCTCTTCCCTTAGTTTTTTGAAATCACTTATTCCTATTGGTAATTTTTTCATCCTTTTTACACCTCTATTTTATTTAAATTCAGCAATAAGTTTCTTAATTTAGTATTATATTTTTTATTTTGACTTTCCTATATAAATTAAATTAAAGTAAAGTATAAACTAAATTAAAAAAATACGAAGTAGGAAAATCTTACAAAAGAGTATAATATAAAAGAAGGGTATAAGGCTATAGAGATTAAATTTGAGGTTTAAATTTTAAAGGAGTTGAAAATAATGAAAGTAGAACAATTAATGGAAAAAGTGCTTCAAGGAGTTAGGAATATAATACTATCAGAGGTAAATACTAAAATAGATCAGTTAAATGAGGATTTAACTAAAAAAATAGAAAATGTTAATACAAATTTAACACAAAAAATAGATGATGTATATCATAAATTAAATGTAAGGATAGATCACACAAACCAAAGAATAGATTATCTACAAAATGAATTCAATAAATCTATTAACGAACTTAGAAAAGAACTAAAAACAGATATAGAAAGATTAGATAACAAAATAGAGGAAGTAAGAAAAGAACTAAAAACAGATATAGAAAAATTAGATAACAAAATAGAAGAAGTAAGAAAAGAATTAAAAAACG
>JAPYWL010000072.1 GCA_028276365.1 Deltaproteobacteria bacterium
AAATTAAAGAAAACTGAAATCGGAGAAATTCCCCAAAATTGGGAAGTGGTGAGGCTGGGGGAGGTAGCTAAAATTAAAACAGGAAAAAGCAATGTAGAAGATGCTGCAGATGAAGGTAAATACCTATTTTTCGATCGATCAGGTGAAGTTAAAAAAAGCAATAAGTATTTATTCGATAAAGAAGCTGTCATTGTACCAGGAGAAGGAAAAGAATTTTTACCAAAATATTATTGTGGAAAATTCGATCTTCATCAAAGAGCATACGCCATATTTGATTTTTCAAAACAATTAAATGGTAATTATTTGTTTTATACTATTCATTACTTCAATAAAATTTTGTGCAAATTAGCGGTTGGAACTACAGTAAAATCTTTAAGGCTTCCTATGTTTCAAAACTTTTTAATCCCCCTTCCCTCTCTTCCCGAACAGGAAGAGATTGCAAAGATTTTGCAAATTATTGACCAAAAAATTGAGATTGAGAAAAAGAAAAAAGAGCTTTATGAAGAGCTTTTTAAAACAATGCTTCATAAAATTATGAGTCAAGAAATTGATATTAATTTATTAGATTATTAGCGGGTTGGCGAGTTGGCGGGTTAAAAAATAATGAACTCGCTAAACTCGTTAACTCAGAATAAAATAATAATAAATAAAAATAAATAAAAATGAAAATAACAAAATTTGAAGATTTGAAAATTTGGCAGATAGCTTTGAGGATAACAAAGGAAATTTATAATATTACAAGTAAGAAAGAATTTTCTAAGGATTTTTCGTTAAGGGATCAAATAAGAAGAGCGATTATTTCAGTTAGTTCTAATATTGTGGAAGGTTTTGAGAAAAATAACAATAATGAGTTTATTAGATTTTTAAAGATTGCTAAGGGTTCTATCGGAGAAGTAAGAAATCAACTATATATTGCATTAGCAGTAAACTATATAAACCAAGAAGAATTTGAAAAGTTAAATAATAAATTAATCGAATTAGCAAACCAAGTCGGCAAATTTATAAGTTATTTAGAAACAAATAGAAAACTCGTTAACTCGTCAACTCGTAATAAACTAATAAAAAAATGATGCAATTAGAAAAAAAATTAGTTGAAGACTGGATAATAGAGGAATTAAAAAAAAGAGGATGGAATTATATTCAATTCAAAGACTTAAAAATATTAGATTCTAATAATCCTTTGCTTACTCAAGATTTAAAAAGAAAGATTTTAGAGATTAATAAAGATATTGAACTTATTGAAGATGATTTAAATGAAGTAATTAATGAACTTAGTCAAGCTCCAACCGATCAAAATGGACATAAAAAAATTTTAAGATATTTAAAGTATGGAGTACCTATTAAAACCCAAAAACAAAAAATTATAAAATATATTCAACTCTTTGATTATAAAAATTTAGATAATAATGATTTTGTTATAACTAATCAATTTAAGTTTTCAGGTAAAGAAAATATTAGATTAGATATTCTTTTAATTGTAAATGGAATTCCTTTAGTAAATATTGAATGTAAAAATCCTTATACGGACAAAGTTAATTATTTGGATGCGTATAAACAAATAAAAAGATACGAAAAAATAGCACCAGAACTTTATAAATACATTCAAATAGGAATAGGATTTGCTGAAGTGGTTAAATACTTCCCAATTGTTCCTTGGCTTGAAGATGTAAAGCAAGAAATTTGGAGATGGGAAGGATATAAGGATGAAGAAGCAATATTTGAAACGTTAAAACCTGAGACATTGCTTGATGTTATAAGAAATTTCATTTTTATTAGAGAATTCCGTGGAGAAATAACAAAAGTAGTAGCAAGATATATGCAATATAGGGCTGCAAATAAAATTTATCAAAGAGTAATTAATAATTTAGAAGGGAAAACACATAAAAATAAAGGATTAATTTGGCATTGGCAGGGCTCTGGCAAAACATTAACAATGATTTTTACAGCTCATAAGCTTTATTTTGAACCTACCAAACCTCAAACCCTTGGAAAACCCACAATATTTTTTATTGTTGATAGAAGAGATTTAGAAAAACAATTTAATGAAGAATTAAGTAGCTTGGATTTAAACTTTAGCTTTGAAAGGATAGAAAATATAAATGCTTTAAAAGAGATTTTTAGTTATGATGATTACCGAGGAAAAAGAGGAGTGTTTTTAACTTTAATTCATAAATTTAATTTAGATCAAGAATTTTTATTAAGTGAGCTTGAGGAAAATGGGAAAATAAAGGAAAGGAAAGATATTATTTGCTTTTTAGATGAAGTTCATAGAAATCAATATGGAAAGTTAGCTCTGAAAATGAAAAGTGCTTTACAGAGTGCTTTTTTCTTTGGTTTTACAGGTACCCCTATTTCATATGCCGACAAAGACACTTATAAACAGTTTGGATATATTAGCGATGAAGATAAAGAATTGTATTTAGATAAGTATTTTATAGATGAAGCAGAAAAAGATGGTTTTATAGTACCTATAATTTATGAATTAAGGAAAGAGAAAATCAAATTGAAAGATGAAGATATAGAATGGTATTTGGATCAAGTTGATCTTGAAGATATTAGTGATGAATTTGAATTAACAAAAATTAAATATGAAGTAAGTAAAAGACTTAATGAAATTAGACTATTTTTAGAAAATCCGAATGAAATTTCAGAGATTGTAAAAGATTTAGCAGAGCATTTTAAGGAAAATTTTGCTGGAAAGTTTAAAGGTTTAATCGTTACTGGAAGTAGAAAAGCTTGCATAAAATATAAAGAATTTTTAGATAATTATTTACCCTCAGAATATACTGAAGTAGTTATGACTTTTAATCAAAACGATGAAAAAGAAATACAAGAGTACAAAAATCAATTAATTCAAAGGTTTAAAATTAATGATACTACTGAAATCATTTCCCAAATAATAGAGAAATTCAGAAAGGACGAATATCCAAGACTTTTAATCGTTACTGATATGCTAATTACAGGATTTGATGAACCAAAATTAGGAGTTCTATATTTACATAAACTTTTAAAAAATCATAGATTACTTCAGACAATTGCAAGAGTTAATAGACCTTATTTTGAAAAAGTAGCTGGTTTAATAGTTGATTATATTGGGATTTTTAAGTTTATTGAGAAAGCTTTTAAATTTTATTTAGAAAAAGATGAAAAAGCTATAAATATTAAAGAAAAGATTAGAAATAGAATAGAAGTATTTGAGGAATTTTTAAGGAGATTAGAAGAAGTTAAATCAATTTTTGATGGACTAGTTGGTTATTTTACAAAAGATACACTTGAAAAAGCTTTAGAATTGATACTAAAAAGGGAAGAAATTGAAAATAAATTTATTGTAATTTACAAAGAACTTCGAAAATGGTATGAAATATTAGTATCTGATGAAAGAATGATTAAGTATTTAACTGATTATAAATGGCTTACAGCACTTTATGAAAGATATAAGAAAATAAAGTTAAAAACATATGATGAAGAAAAAATAGAGAAATTATTTAATAAAACAATTAAAATAATTCATGAGTTAATTGAAGTAGAAAAAATTATTCCAAAAATTAAGCCAACTGTTATTGATTTAAATTATATTCGATATTTAATTAATTCAGATTTAACTGAAAAAGAAAAAACAATAGCAACTCTTTATGCTTTAAAACATATTTGTGTTATTAATTCAAAAAATCCTATATATAAAAGTATCGCTAAAAGAGTAAAAGAATTAATACAAAGATGGCAAAATGATGAGATAGATTATAACAATTTGGGGATTGAAGTAAATAATATTTTAGATGAAATTGAGAAAAAAGAAAATGAAAAAAAACAAACAAAATTAAATAATATAGAATTTGGTATTAAGGTAATATTAGAAAGTTTTATAAAAATTCCAACCCAGGAATTACAAAATATATCCAAGGAGATATATAAGAACATAGAGCCATTAATTTTTACAGGATGGAATAAAAATCCAGCAATTTCAAGAGAGATTTCACTAAAGATAAGAGAATATTTATCAAAAATAAAAAGTAAATATAATTTAAATTACGAAAAATTTAAGGATTTACATAAGGAAATCTTTGAATTTGTTCATACTCAAGAAATTTAAATTTCTTTATACCTATGAAAATAGAAGAAAATAGAGTTTTTATTCTTAAAAGAAAAATTAAAAACTTAAGATTAGAAGTAGATCCCGAAGGTATTAAAATAATTGTTCCTGAGGATTTTGAAATTAATAAAAATCAAATATTAACTAAATATAAAATATGGATAGAAAACAAAATTAAGCAGTTAGAAGAAATAAAAGAAATTAAGAATAATCTACAAATTTATAAACAAAATAATTTATATAGCTTAATAGAAAATTTAGTTAGTAAAGTAAGTGAATTTTTAAGAATTAAACCAAAAAAAATTTTGTTCAGAAAAATGAAGAAAAGGTGGGGAAGTTGTAATTATAAAGAAAAAATTTTGATTTTTAATAAAAATTTGGAATATCTCCCCAAAGAATTAATAGAGCACGTGGTTATTCACGAAATGTGTCATTTAGTTATTAAAGACCATAGTAAGCAATTTTGGTTACTTGTTAGTAAATTAGACCCCAACTTTAAAAAAAATATAAAACTGTTAAGTGGTTATCTATTGATTTTAGAATCACAAAATAATCTTTAATTGAAAATTTTGATGGTGTTTTTAGTAAAATACTAAATAATGAAATATAAATAAATAATGCTTCCATTAAAAGATATTAATCCTACAAGATCTTTTCCCGTTATTACTTTTATTCTTATTTTAATTAATATTATTGTATTTTTTATAGAAGTTTTTTATAATAAGGAGTTAATTGTTCAGAATTATGGGATAAGTTTTAATAAACTATTTTATTTAAAAGATTACAAAACTTTAATAACCCATATGTTTTTACATGCTAATTTTACCCATTTATTTTTTAATATGTTTTATTTATGGATCTTTGGGAATAATATTGAGGATGAGTTAGGTGCTTTTAAGTTTTTGTTATTTTACATACTTGGTGGGATAGTAGCAGCAATATTACAGCTTTTATTTATTGGTGCTGTTAATATTAATTTAATAGGAGCAAGTGGAGCAGTTAGTGCTATATTGGGGGCTTATTTAAAACTATATCCTACTGCTCCTATCTTAACTTTATACTTTTTCTTTATATTCATAGGATTAACGTATGTTCCTGCTTTTGTTTTCATCATATTTTGGTTTATTTTTAACTTATTAAATTTATTTTTTAATTTTTATTCTAATGTAGCATATTTAGCCCACATAGCTGGTTTTATTTTTGGATTCCTATTTATTGATATTTTTAAAAACCTATTTTCTTTTAGAACTAAGAAACGTAGAAAATACTTTTATT
>JAPYWL010000054.1 GCA_028276365.1 Deltaproteobacteria bacterium
AATATGAAAAATGAACTAAGTAATCCTTGTATAGATCCACATGGGGATATACTAAATGAAAATATATATATTACTAAAAAACTGACTAATCTTAGTAATTGCGAAGTTAATGAAATATATATTGTTAGACATATAGAAGATGAACCACTTGAAATTTATGAATATTTAGTTAATTTAGATTTAGCACCTTTTGATAAAATAAAAATCCTTAAAATTGATAAAAATTACATCAAAATAATAAATGATAAAGGGAAAATAATGGAATTACCTTATTTATTTGCTAATAATGTTTTTATCGAAAAAATTCAAAAAAATGAAAAATTAATAAATTATTTTGAATTCTTATTAAAAAGTAATGTGATTAGCTTAGATAAATTAAAAATAAATGATATTGGATTGATTACTGGATTATCATTTTATATAAGAGGTATTCAAAGGCAAAGATTAATGGAATTAGGTTTTATTAAAGGAAATATTGTTATTCCTTTGTATAATAATTCCTTAAGCGATGATCCAAGAGCTTATAAGATTAATAATAGTATCATTTCTTTAAGAAAGGAACAAGCTTTAAAAATATATGTAATTAATTTGTCTTTTTTAAATAATATAGATCAAAAGGAAATAAAGGAGTTAATTAATGTTTAATAATCCTAATTGTGAAAATTGTAATATAAATAAAGTAAATATAAAAAAAATTAATAAAGTAGATTATACAATTGCTTTACTAGGCAATCCTAATGTAGGTAAATCTACTTTATTTAATTATTTAACAAAGCTAAAGGTTAAAGTTGGGAATTGGCCTGGAAAAACTGTTGTAAAGTACGAAGGGTATTTTGAATATAAAAATAAGATATTTAAAGTAATTGATTTACCTGGTACTTATTCTTTACTTTCTATTAGTCAAGATGAAGAAATAACCAGGAATTTTCTATTATTTTCTGAATATGATATTTCTATAATTGTACTTGATGCTACTAATTTAGAAAGAAATTTATTACTTTATTTTCAAGTAGTTGAAATAACTAATAAAGTAATAGTTGCTTTGAATTTAATAGATGAAGCAAATAGGAAAGGAATATATATTGATATAGAAAAATTATATAATAGATTAAATGTTCCTATTATACCTATTGTTGCGCAAACTGGATATAACGTTAATTTACTTTTAGATCAAATAATTGATATAATAGAAAATAAAATATCTTTAAAACCTAATAAAATTAGATTTAATGAAAGTATAGAGAAAGTATTAAAGGAAATTGAAAAGGACTTAGTAAATACTTATCCGGAGTTATCTAATTTTGATAATTTAAGATGGATAGCAATAAGGTTAATTTCGGGTGATAATTTTATAAGAGAACTTATATCTAAAAAAGTACTTCATAAATTTCTAATAAATAAACAAAAACAGTTAATAAAAAACGAAAAATAATAAGATAATATATGGAAATAAAGGCGATTATAGGGTTATCTAAAAATGTAGGTAAAACAACCTTCTTAAATAGATATCTCAACGAAATAAAGGATAGTAATGACTTTTTACTAAGTAGTATAGGGTGGGATGGAGAATTAGTTGATCATATTTTTGGAATCCCAAAACCTCCCATTAAAGTATATAAAAACAATTATGTTGCTACTTATCAAAAACTAATTAATAATTCTTTTAAAGAACTTTTTTTAACAGAGGTGGAGAATTTCTTTTTAGGTAAATTGGGAGTTTATAAATGTATAAATGAAGATTATGTTCAAATAGCAGGACCTTCTTCCTCTAAAGAAATAGAAATCTTTTTAAACTCTATTATAAAGAATAATTTTAATATATCAAGATTAATTTTAGATGGTGCTGCTGATAGGAGATATATTTTATCTTTTGCTGATAATGTTATCCTTATTACTGGTCCTACTTTCTCTAATGATTACAATATTTTAATTAAAGCTACTTTAGCTTTTATTAAATTATTTTTTTTACCTATAGCTAATAATGATAATAATTTTTATTATATTCCTTCTTTAACTTCTATAACTAAACTAAATAAAGATAAGAATTATCTTTTGAACGATCCAGGGAAAATAGTTATAAAATTTGAGGAATTATTTCATATACTTGATAAATATAAAATATTTTTAAAGAAAAAACCTAATTTAGAAAAAATAGTATTAAATTCTTTTGATGCTAATGAATTGAGGTTTTCTATAGATATTAATGTTTTTAAGCGGGATATACTTACATTTTTTCCACATCTTGAAAATAAAATCTATTTGCTAATTTAAGAAGGGATTTTTATTTTTTAATATAAAATAATAAAGGGAGGTTAAAATTTTGGAAAATAAACTAATTAAAAAAGCTAAAAATAAAAAAGGTAATATAAATATTGCATCCATAGATAGTTTATATAATTTTAGTTTTTCTATTTTCAGTAATTCAAAACCTAAAAATTTTGAAAATAATCAAGAAATTAAATTATCAAATGATCAAATTTTAGAGTATATAAAAAGTTATAAAGAAACAAATGATCAAGATTTATTTTTAAATAAAATTTATCCATTATTTACTAAAGTAATTAATAAAATAGTTTATAAATACAAAGATAATTTTAAGGATATTGGTATTGAAGATTTAATACAATGTGGTTATTTAGGCTTAATTAAAGCTATTGAAAATATAGATATAAGTTATATTGAATTAAATAAAATAAACCCGATTTCTTTTATTTATTCTTATATAGAAGGAGAAATTAAACATTATATAAGAGATAAAAGTGATTTTATTAAGATTCCGAGAACTTTGAAAAAACTTTATTACCAAATTCATAATTTATTAGCTAAAAATCCAAATTTAAAAATATCTGAAATTTCTGAAATTCTTAATTTAAAAGAAGAATCAGTTATCGAAATATTGAATTTACCTATTAAAAAAGAAATTGATATTAATAAAATTAAATCTAAAAAATCAAAGGATTTTGAATTATCTGTGGAAGATAAAATATTAGTAGAGCAAATTTTTGAAAAATTAAGTTACTTTGAAAAACAAATATTTAATTTATTATTTAATACTGATTTAACGAAAGTAGAAATATCCCAAAAATTAAATATAAGTCGTAAAAAACTTTATAATATTATTGAGTCTATTAAAAATAAAATTATTCAAAAGTTGCTCTAATTTTTAAATCTGCTTATTTTAAATTTTTATTAAAATTTTATTAAAATTAAGTATCATTAAATTTAAATGGAAGACAATCTATTTAAGGAAAAGATTAGGGAAATAGTTAATTATTTTAGTACTAATGAATTTGAAATGGCTATTTTTAAAGCTAATGAAATTAAGGAACAATTACAGTTACAAGATGAAATAGAATTTGTAGATTGTTTAATTGATGTTATTAAAGCTACTAATATTATAAATTCTAATGGGGATCTAAAAGAAGCTTACAAATTGTTATTTAATTCTCATAGTAAGCTAAAATCTTTTAGACCCTTTTATAAAGGCTTAAGACTAGAAAATTTTATTAATTCTATACAAGAATCCTTAGCAGAAATAAAAAACTATATATAATGAATAATTTTGTAGGTATTGGATTTGATAGTCATAGATTTAAAGAAGGAAATGGTTTAGTATTAGCTGGAGTTTTTATCCCTTTTAATAAATCGTTTGATGCTCACTCAGATGGTGATATCATTTGTCATGCTATTATTGATGCTGTTTTAGGTGCTTTATCTGTAGAATTTGAGTATAATAATATAGGAACTCTATATCCTGATAATTCTCCTAATTTTAAAAATGCTAACAGCTTAAATTTACTAAAAGAATTAATAGATAAAATAAATAGTGATTTTATTATCAATAATTGCGATATAACAGTTATATTACAAGAACCTAAGCTAAAAGATTATTTACCAAATATGATATCTAATTTAAAAAAAATTTTGAAAACTAATAGGGTAAATATAAAACCAAAAACTGCAGAACTAATGGGGTTTATAGGGAATAATGAAGGTGCAGCTGCTTTTGCTATCTTATCTATTTCTAAAATAAAATAACTATAAGCTATAAATTATTTATATTAAAAAAATTAAAGGAGATAAATTTCATGAATGTGTATGATATATTACATAAAAAAAGATGGAATAAAAAATTATCTTTTGAAGAAATAGATTTTATGGTAAAAGGTTTTTATTATTCTAAAATTCCAGATTATCAAATGTCGGCTTTTTTAACTAGTATTGCTATAAATTCTTTAACAGACGAAGAAACTTTTTATCTTACAAAATCTATTATTGAAACTGGTCAAATAATGGATTATTCAGAAATTCAAGGTATAAAATTAGATAAGCATTCTACAGGTGGGGTAGGGGATACCGTTAGCTTAATAGCTATCCCTATATTAGCTACTTTTAACATAAAACTCCCTAAACTATCAGGAAGAGCTTTAGGACATACAGGAGGAACTATAGATAAATTAGAATCTATACCTAATTTTAATGTTAATTTAACAAAAGAGGATATGATAAAGGCTTTAAATAAAGTAGGAGCTTTTATTGCTTTACCTTTAGATTTAGCAAGTGCTGATAAAAAAATATACGCACTTAGAGACTTAACAGCTAATGTAGATAGCATCCCCTTAATAGCTTCTAGTATAATGAGTAAAAAAATAGCTGCTAATAGTGATATTATTGTTCTTGATGTTAAATATGGAAATGGGGCATTTATGACTAATTATCAAGATGCCATAAATTTATCTAAAACTATGTTAAAAATTGGAAAATACTTTAACAAAGTGATAGGAATTATTATTTCTGATATGAACGAAATGCTTAATAGTTATATAGGTAATTATTTAGAAGTTATTTCTGCTATTTCATTCTTAAAAGGAAAATATGAGCAATTCCCTAAACTAAAGTATATTGTCTTTTCTATTTGCTCCTTAGCTTTGTATCTATTTGAAAATTATGAAAATTTAAAAAATAATAATGATTTACAAGAAATAAATATTAATGAATTACTAAATAAATATGAATCTAAAATAATTGACAAAATAAATAATTTAGAAGCTTTAAATAAATTCAAGGAAATCATTGAAAATCAACAAGGTAAAAGTGATATAATTAATAATGAATATAAATATTTTTATCCTAAAATAACTTACGATTATTATTCTAAATCACAAGGTTATATAAATTATATTGACACTTATAGATTGGGATTAGCTGCGGGGGTTTTAGGATTAGCTAGAAAAACCCAAGAAGATATTATTGATAATAACTCAGGGATTATTGTATATAAAAGATTAGGAGATTATGTTAAAGAAGGTGAAAAATTAATGACATTATTTGCTAAGGATAATAAATCCTTAGAGGAAGCTCTTGTATTTATCGAAAACTCTATTGATATTAAACCTAATTATTCTAATTCGATTAAGTATATATATAACACGTTTTTTATATAATCTCTTTCAGACTTATTAAATTTATCAACAAAATTTCTAAATAATTATTTTTTTAACATTTCTTTTACATTTTATTGGGTTTATTTATTTAAATTTAAATTATAAAAAATAAAATCTATAAAAAACAAAGAAAGGGGTAAAAAAAGATGGAAAAATACTATTTAAAAATTAATAATAATTTGTTAAGTGTATCAGATAAGTATATATCTTATTCAAAAAAGATAGATAAAAATAATGATCATATCTTGGATGACCAAGAAATAACCGATTTCTTAATAAAAAATGATGACTTAAAATTTGAAGTAACTAGAAAGGGTATAAGTATTATTAATAAAGATTTAATAATTAATGATTTTAAAAATTATTTAATGGATAATTTAAAAGGACCAGATTTCATAAGAGATTACAATCAAATAGTATCTAAGATGATAGAATTAGAAAAAAAATATCCTGATAAAGTTAAATTAGAATACTTAGGTAAAACTTTTGAAGGAAGAGATATAATAGCTATGAGAATATCTAAGAACATAAATGATGAAGAAGGCAAGAAAAAAAGCATATTAATAACAGGATTACATCATGCAAGGGAATGGGCTACTGGTGAAGCAGCTCTTAACATTGTTGAAAAACTATTAGAATCTAATGATAATGAACTCAATAAATACCTTAATGATTTAGATATATATATACTACCTGTTGTTAATCCTGATGGATATGAATATTCTTTAAAAGAAGATGCTTGGTGGCGAAAAAATAGAACTAAATTTGAAAAAGGAATAGGAGTAGATTTAAATAGAAACTATTTTACCCCAAAGGATCCTACATTATATAGACAACCCAATGATAAACCTGATAGCACTTGGGATGATTATGGAGCAAGTGATAGCGTTTATTCAGATACTTATAGAGGCCCTTATGGTAATAGTGAAGAAGAAATTAAAGCTATTTCTAAATTAGTTAATTCTAAAAAAATTGATACTGTTATTGATTTACATAGTTATGGAAATATGATATTATATCCTTGGGGTTATACTACTAATCCTACAGAACTAGATAATATTTATAGAGAAGTTGGAAAAGAGATAAATAATTCTGTTAATAACAGTTTTAAACTTATGCAAGCTATAAAATTATATCCAACTACAGGTAGTAGCTTGGATTACCACCATGAAGAAGGTAGATTTAGTTATACTTTTGAAATAGGTTCTAGTTTTTTCCCAAAATCTAAGCAAGAGTTAGATACTCAAAAAGAACAAGTATTAAAAATGGTAAAAGTTTTTATGAATAATTTAGTTAATGGTAAAATCCCTACTCAAAAATACGCTGTTAATTTAAAATAATAAAATATTTTTTTTAATGTAATTAATTATTTAGGGGATAGCTTTTGATTATAAGTTTTTCAAAGTTATATACTAATATCATAAGTGGTAGGAGTGCTATAAAGGAAGCTGCCATAATACTGCCCCAAGGTATTTCAAAATTTGAACTTGTACTTACCAAAGTAACTCCTACAGCTAATGTCCTTTTTAATTCGCTATTGGTTAACGTTAAAGCAAATACAAACTCATTCCAATATCCTATAAATTGAAGTATAAATATGCTAATAAAAGCTGAGCTTACTAATGGTAAAACTATTTTAAATATTATATTGAATCTGCTAAATCCATCTAATAATGCTGCTTCTTCATATTCCTTAGGTAACTCATTTATAAATTTAGAAAATAATAATATACTAAAAGGTAATCCTAAAGAAGTATAAACTAAAATTAACCCTGTTAAAGTATTAAATAACTTTAGTTTTACAATTATATCAAAAATTGGAACTATTATAAATACTCCTAATATCAAAACTACATTAAAAAACAGTAAAATATTATTAATTAAATTTTTAAAGGGAATATTTAATCTAGTTAAGGCATAAGCAGATAAAAAACTTAATAAAGTATTAAAAAAAGCTGAAAGTAAAGAAACTATTACACTATTAACAAAATACACCCCTATATTCATAGTTTGTAAAATCTCTACATAAT
>JAPYWL010000020.1 GCA_028276365.1 Deltaproteobacteria bacterium
ATATTTACTTCATAAGCGAGATTTTCTATTATTTCTTTAGAAACTAATATATTCAATGTATTCTTTTCCTCTTTTATAAGATATTCATTGTTATTTATAGGTTTATTAAATATAAATAAGATATAATCAGCTGCATATATAGGTAAAATCAAGAAAAATACAATAAAAGAAAAAGTAAATAAAATAACTATTCTAAATATATTTGTTTTAAAATTGGTTTTAAAATATCCTAGTATAACCTTTCCCTCCCTTAATTTATTTAAATTTTACCAAAAATAATTCCTTCTTTAGTATTAAAAAAATAAAATTTAATAATAATTTAAAAAATATTGATAAAAGTCAACAAAATTGAATATTTTTTATAAAAAAGCTCTTTTTTAAGTCTTTTTATTTATTTTTCAAAAAATTATCTTTGCTATTCCTTGAAAATACTATGATTAAAAAACATATTTTTAAAAAATTATGAAAATTCTTAATATATTTATAAAAAAAATATTTTTTAATGTAAATAAAAGGAAAAACTTATTAAAATATAAAATAATATATTGTAAGAAGTAAAAAGGAGGTGAACTAAATGCCAAAAGCAACAAAAACAAAGAGTAAAGTAGTTACCAAAAAAGAATTAGTAGATTCCATGGTAAAATGGGCTGCTCAAAACAAAGGAGTAGAATTAACAAAGAAACAAGCAGAAGCAGCTCTAAAAGGAATGCTTGAAAGTGTAAGAGAATTCTTACACAAAGGTCATAAAGTCCAATTAGTTCCCTACGGAAGCTGGGAAGTAAGACAAAGAGCTGCAAGAAAAGGTAGAAATCCTAAAACCCAACAAGTTATTCAAATCCCTGCAAGAAAGGTCCCTGTTTTCAGAGTTGGTAAAAGATTAAAGGAAGGAATGTAATTTTTTATTCATTTTCACAATAAGATCTTGAAAAGAGGGATGGTTTCCATCCCTCTTTTTTATTTATTTATTTTATTTAATTTATTATATTAAAAGGTAATTTAAATTAATTGTAGAATAATAAAAATAAAGTAGCCCACGTAGCTCAGTGGAAGAGCGCATCCTTGGTAAGGATGAGGTCACCGGTTCGATCCCGGTCGTGGGCTTATTTTTTTTGATATGTTTAAATTTCTAGCTGCTTATTGTATTGAGCCTAAAAAAGATCTAGTTATAAAAGAAACAACTATTGATAATTTAAATTCTAAAGAAGTTTTAATTAAAGTTTTATATAGTGGAGTTTGCCATAGTGATATACATATAATAGACGGAGATTGGGAAAGTAGAGGATTTATTAGATATCCATTAGTACCTGGTCATGAAATAGTAGGAGAAGTAGTAGAAGTAGGTAGTAATGTTCAATTCATTAAAAAGGGTGATATAGTAGGATTACCCTGGGTTTATAGCAGTTGCTTAAATTGCGAATATTGTATTAGTGCTAATGAGCAATTCTGTGAAAACAGAAAAATAACAGGGATTCACTCTATAGGTGGATTTTCTGAATATATCGTAGCTATAGAAGATTTTTTAACTATTATTCCTAAAGATATGGATTTAAAATCAAGTGCTCCGTTATTCTGTGCAGGATTAACCGTATATAGTGCTATAAAAAATCTTAATCTTAAACCTAACTCATATATAGCTATTCTTGGAATAGGTGGATTAGGTCACTTAGCTATACAAATAGCTAAAATATTTGGTCTTAATGTAATATCATTCAGTTCAAATCAAGATAAAAAAGATTTAGCACTTAAATTGGGCAGCGATTATTTTTTTAATTACAATGAAATAGAAAAAATCAAATCCATTGGTAAAATAGATGCAGTTTTATCTACTTTACCTAATATTAAAGGTAAATCTGAAATAATTATGAACTTTATAAATTACTTAAAACCATTTGGTAAAATTTCCTTTGTAGGTGCTCACTTAGAAGAATTACAATTTAAACCAATTGATTTAATTTCTAAAAACTTAATAATAACAGGTAATGCAGTGGGTAATAGAATAAATCTAAGAGAATTAATTAATTTAGCTTATAAAAAAAATATAAAAGCTATTATTGAAGAATTTAGTTTTAGAGATATAAATAAAGCAATAGAAAAAGTAAGAAAAGGGACTGTAAAATTCAGAGCAGTTATAAATTTCTCTAAACAAAACTAAATAAAAATATCATATTTAATTACATTTTAGCATTAATACTTTTAGTCTTTTCCTGTATTACTTTGTTTCTTACAATATAATTTGTAATATATTTAACAATAGTTTAACATTTTTTACAAAAAATTTCTAAATTTTTAACTTAAAATATTAAAACTATATAATAAAAATAACTTCAATAATTCCAGGGAGGTATAGGTATGATTAATTTTAATAATACCATTAATTTTAATTCTATTAGTTTCAATAACTTCTCGTATTTTAATAATGTATCATCTTACAATTTAAGCTTAAATTTTTTAGCTAATAATATAGATTTAGCTAATATTAATCCCAATTTAATTAACAATTTTAATAATATAAATAATTTACCTAATTTATTAAGTTCAAATATTGGTTTTTTAATAGGTTCAATTTTAGGAGGGATTTTAGGAGGAATTTTAGGACTTAATATAGCTAACCAAAATAATTTCAATCCCTATCAAAATTTATCGAATAATTCAATAAATAATACCCTTTTATTAACCCTACTTTTATTATTAATTCAATTACTAATAAATAACAATCGAGGTAATTTTAGCAATAATTTTGTTTTCCCTAATAATTTTGGTTTCCCTAATAACTTTGGTTTCCCCAATAATTTTGGTTTCCCTAATAATTTTGGTTTCCCCAATAATTTTAGTTTCCCTAATAATTTTGGTTTCCCCAATAATTTTAGTTTCCCTAATAATTTTGGTTTCCCCAATAATTTTAGTTTCCCTAATAATTTTGGATTAGGACCTGTTCCACCAAAAGGAAATGGTAGTGCTTCAGATCTTGTAAAAATAGCTTTATCTCAAGTAGGAAAACAATACATATTTGGAGCAGAAGCTAATCCAAATGATCCAAATCCAAGAGCTTTCGATTGTTCAGAATTAGTAGAATGGGCTGTTAAAAGGGCAGGTGGAAACATAGTAGATGGTGCAGCTAATCAATTTAATTATTGTAAGCAACATGGAACACTTATAAGTGTTCAACAAGCATTAAGAACCCCAGGAGCTTTATTATTTTACAAAGATTTAGGGCATGTTATGATAAGTTTAGGGGATGGTAGAGTTGTAGAAGCTGGTAACAGTAGAGTGGGTGTAGTAGTTAGACCTGCAAGTGTTCATAGTGATAAAATAGGTTATGCTGCTTTAGTTCCTGGACTTAAATACTAAAATAAATAAATTAAAAATATTTCATTAAAAAGGGTTTCAAATAAAATATAAAGAATAGATAAAATGGCTAAATAAAAAATTAGTAATTTTAGTAAAAATTAAGAAATAAAATGTCTAAAAAAGGAGGTCAAAAATGCTAAGTAATAAAAACGATTTAATGGAAAATTATGTAAAATCCTTAATAAGAGAAATTCCTGATTTTCCAAAACCAGGGGTTAATTTTAAAGATATTACACCTTTACTAAGAGATAAAAAAGCATTTCAATACATAGTAGATACTTTATCACATTATTTTATAGAAAAAAAAATAGATATAGTAGTACCAATAGAAGCAAGAGGATATATAATAGGTTCTGCAATAGCATATAAATTATCGGCAGGAGTAGTTCCTGTAAGAAAGCAAGGGAAATTACCAGCCGAAAAAATAGCAGCCGCTTACCAATTAGAATATGGTGAAGAAATTTTAGAAATTCATACAGATTTAATAAAACCTGGTGAAAATGTATTAATAGTGGATGATTTAATAGCAACTGGCGGGAGTGCAGAAGCTACTAAAAAATTAGTCGAAAATTTAGGAGGAAAAGTAGTAGGATTTGCTTTCATTATAGAA
This sequence comes from Deltaproteobacteria bacterium, assembly GCA_028276365.1. Lineage (GTDB taxonomy): Bacteria > DRYD01 > DRYD01 > DRYD01 > DRYD01 > CAKZQG01. The sequence goes on from JAPYWL010000020.1 coordinate 3,959, forward strand.
TTATCCTTCTTAAATGGAAGAGAAAAAATTAAAGATTATGATTATTTTGCTTTAATTAAATATGATAAATAAACAATAAAAAAGTGAATATAAAAGTAGTTCAAAGTGGAAGCAATAGAGAATTTATTATATTAAAAAGAAATGTTATACTTATAGATCCTGATTTTAATAATTTACAAAAATACATAAATATATTATCATTTTTAAAAAAAAATAATATAAATGTCCCTCAAATAAAAAAAATATATAATAACTTTATAATTTTACAAAACTTAGGTTCAAAAAGTTTACTTAATATATACCTAAAGCTAAAAGAAAATAAAAAAAACTTAAATAAAATTAAATCTAAATATGAACTAACTTTAAAAGAAATATCAAAACTATATAAAATAGATATAAAAAAAAAGTATAAAGAGTTAAAAAAAATAGGAATTAGAGCTTTTAACTTAAAGGTTTTAAAATGGGAATGGCAATACTTTGTAGAAAACTACGCTATAAATTACAAAGGATTAAATAATTTTAAAATTCATAAATTATATCTTATATCAGAAGAAATTATAAATACATGTTATAATATTATTAAAACATATCCCACCTTAATACACAGAGATTTACAATCTACAAATATTATTTTTTACAAAAATAAACCTTATTTAATAGATACCCAAGGAATAATGGTTAGTAATTTTTTATATGATTTAGCTTCTTTATTGGAAGATCCTTATATTAAATTACCCTATAGATTTAAATTAGAACTGCTAAATTACTTCTTTCAAATTAATAATCATTTTTTAATAGATTATTCTAGATATTATAAATATTTTAAAATTCAGAGATTAGTTCAAGTTTTAGGGGCTTTTAGTTATCTTAGCATCCATAAAAAAAAATCGTTCTTTATAAAACAATTAAATAGTATTTTTAACTTCCTGGATAATTTAAAACAAGAGATGGATTCTTGGGGTTATCTATGGGAAGATTTGGAGTAGGAGTTGGTAAACTTATTGGTTCTAAAGAAGTATTATTTTTCCAAACATTATTAAAGAAATCAGTTGCTTTTTCTAAAATATTTTTATCATTTGTTATTAATCCTACTTCATGGTTTACATCTAAACCTTTATGAGAAAAATTTCCACTACCTACTATTACTTCATCATCTACTATCATTAACTTGGCATGGAGCATATTAAACTCGGAATCACTATAAGAATTAGGTTTAAACCACCTATAGCTTATTTTATTATCTTTTAAAATTTTAGCAGTTTGGTAATTAGGATTATCATAAGTATCACTTTTATTAGGATCTAAAATAACTTTAATATTAACTCCTCTATTTTTAGCTTCTATTAACAACTTGATTAAATAAGGATCAGAAAGAACAAAAGCAGAGATAAGGATATTTTTTTTAGCATTAGAAACAGCTCGATAAACTGCTGCTCTGTAGCTATCTTTTGGAAAATTCTTATCAGCTATTAATACAGAAGCTTTTGAATTACCAACTTTCTCTGCTCTTGGAGTATATTCATAATCAGATCCCCCACTTCTTTTAAATAAAAACCAGAATTCTTTTTCTAAATCATCTATTACAGGGCCTTCCACATACAATCCACAATCTATATTTTTAAAAGCTCTATTACTCCAATTCAAGCTAGAAACTACAGCCTTCTTAGCATCTATAACTATATATTTCGCATGCATTAATTGATATTTTATATATTCCTTTAAATTTGAATCCCCTTTTATTTCATTTAAATCCCCTGAAGAATTTATATTTTTATTTTTAAGGTTTATATTTTCCAAGCTCTTATTTTCAAGGGGTACAAAAGGAAATTCAGCTACTTCTACATTGTTCTGCTTTAGATAATTTATGATATATTTCTTTAAATTCCATTCACTAGGAGAAAAATTAGAAGATAAAGGATCTACTACTACTCTCACTTTAACTCCCTCTTTAGCTTTTTTTACTAATAAATTAGCCAATAATGGATTATTAAATGAAAACTTAGCTATATGAATTGTATCTTTTGCCTGATTTATAAGTTCTATTTCCTTTGCAGTTAAATCTTCATTTACTAAAAAATCTAATTTATTCCCATCTTTATAGTAATCTTTGATATTACCTCCACCATTTAAATTATTTAATTTTACAGAATTTATCATAATTTTTCTCCTTTCTATGTTATTTACTATCTTTAATTCTAAATTTAAAATCCCATTATTTACCAAAATTTTTTTAATAAAATGTTAAAGATTTATTTTTAAAAAAAGATTTAAAAATAAAAATATAAAATAATACCAAATTTCTACATTTTTAGATTGACAACAAAAACTTCAGAAGTTAAATTATAATTAATTATTGCTTTAGATTGGCAGCAAAAACTTCAGAAGTTAGATTATAATTAATTATTGCTAAAAATAATAAAGAACCTCCCGTAAATAAAGGAGCTAACACTTTAAAAACATTTATATGACTATATCCTGAATGAGCTAAGATAAACGTATTACCATCTACTGATACTAAAAATGTATTTATTTCCTCTTTTAATTCTAATGTCATTATTTTATCTACTATTATTTCTTTTCTTATCTCTTTTATTTCTTCCCAGTTATATTTTCCCTCTTTATAAACTAATACCTTATCTCCTATGTTTAATTTTCCTGCTTTCTTATCATTATTATTCTCATCTATTATTAGCGGATGATTTGGCGTTAATCTTATTTTTCCACTTTCTGTTATTAATTCCATTATTTCCCATTCTTGTTTATCGTGTAAATGTATCTTCTCTACTTCTATTTCTTTTAGTTTATAATTTTCTACTGGATCTATTGTTAAAACAATATCCCCTATCTTAACATCTGACATCTTCTTTAAAATATATTTATCTTGTTCTTTTGTTAAAATCAAACATGATAACTCAAAACATCCCCCCCCTCCACCACCGCCAGTAGTAGTAGTAGTTGTTGTTGTTGTCGTAGTAGTCGTAGTAGTGGTAGTGGTAGTATTAGTGGTAGTCCAAGTAGTGGTAGTAGTAGTGGTAGTAGTAGTTGTAGTCGTAGTAGTCATATTAGTGGTAGTATCATTAATAGTAGTGGTAGTATCAGTAGTAATAGTACTACTCATATTCCCAATATTATTATCATTCATAGTAGTGGTAGTAGCAGTCATATTAGGATAAGCAACAGTGAAAGTCCCTACATCTACTGACGGTATATTTGGTTGTATTACCCCTATTTTAAACGAATTAGCTGTTAAATATATCTCTATTCTATTTATTCTTCTTAGATTCTTATGCTCATATATTAGCTCCACTTCTACTTTATATAGATTCGTATTATTTATCCTTACTGGTTGGCTTATTCTTATTTCCCTTATCTTATTGTATCTATTATACCCTAATGTATTTACTAAATTAAATATCTCAGTAGGTGTATTAACATTCATCTTTAAATCAAATTGCCCTTCTCTACCAGCTATTGGTTCTAAATAAAAATATTTTCCACTATTTCTTGTTAATTCCATCTGTATGAAAACTGAAGCATTTGATATATCTATTAACTTCTGATTTATATCACTAAAACTTGTTGATCCCCAATATACTATGCTATATAATGCCATTATTAATATTAACGCTATTGTAAATGATATTACTACCTCTACTATTGTCATTCCTTTATAACTTTTTCTTATTTCATTATTTAAAAAATCTTCTTTTTTCAACATCCACTCATCCCCCTATTATTTACTATTAATAGGGACATCCAAGTAATATATTATCCTACTTCTTTGGTTTCTAAATAAAAAATCAGTTTTAATGCTTACTCTTACTAAATTAACTACCTTATTTTCAAAGTATAATTCGCTATTTATAACCTGCTCTACTATTCCTAAATTAATATCTCTTTCAATTCTTGTATCTTGTCCATCAATAAACCCATTGTTATTTATATCATCATATATTATTTTTTTTACTTTAAATAAATAATCTTTAGAAATTCCTCTATCCTTTATTAAAATTCTGTTTATTATTAAATAAATAAAATTATTTTTAACTGTTATTGGATTTTGATTAATAATATTAGTAGTAAATCCTATGGTATTAGTAGATAGTTTAAATATAGAATTTGTAGTAGAATTAAAATTTGAGTTTCTAATTATCTCATTAGCTAATTTATTTAAAATATTTTTAGAAGTAGAAGATACATAGTACTTATAAGAAAGTTTTCTCATTATAAATGTCATCTTACTTATTGATAGTGCTAAAATTATCATTATACCTAACGCTATTCCAATAGCTATTAAAAGCTCAGCTAATGTAAAACCTTTATTACTAACCTTTTTTAATAACTTATTCAAAAATTCTCTTTTATTTCTTACCATATCTTCCCTTCTTTTTACATTTTTATAAAAAACTATCTAATAAAAAATTATCTACTTGGGAATTTTATTATTTCTTTTGCTAATATTTGGGTTCTATATATTTTAAGTGAAGCTATATCGTTTAGTTTATCTACTCTTGGATCTGAATAATAAAACTCCTTAGCTTGGGTATTAAAAATATTTTGGCCATTTATTTTTATACTATCATAACTTTGGAAAGCCCCAAATACATTTATCTTTAGATCATTAGGAGCATTTATTATATTAATGGTTGAATTTGGATTATAAAAAGCACTAAAAATACCTGTAATATCTATATTATTACTATTATTAGCATCTATTATTATATTATCTGAAATCACTTTTATTAAGGAATTTGAATTAGATGATATAGATTTATTAGCAGTATTATAATCATAATATCTAAAAGGTAAATCAATTATTTTTACATTCTTATCCAATTTTGAGACAATAAGTATATTTTGAGCAATCCCTAAATTAACAACTCCATTAACAGGAGAATGCAAAATTATATCATCTAATGCAAGAATAATAAATTGAGTATTAGGAGTTCTAATACTTACATATTGTTGGTCTCGTCCATATGGTAAGTTAAATATAATTTTAGCTATATAATCACCATCATAAGTATATATTCTATCTATTCTATTTTCATAGTAAATAGCTAATGTTGGATCATTCGTTATTAAAGGGTTTTTAGTTCTCACGTCAAATCCACCAATGTAACTACTATTACCAGAAGCTCCTACTGTTTTTGATACCGCCAACTGATAGCCAAAAGAATATAATTCACTTAATAGTACTTCTACTATAGTATCAAACTTATTAGCAAAAGGGTATGTAATTAATCTTACTCTTGCTTTACGTTTTATAATCAAATCTCCTTCATTAGTAAATACTATATTATTATCTTCATACAATGCTACACCATTTTTTAAATTTCCTGATTGATCAAAATACTTATCATACAGTGCTTGATAATAATTTCTATAATAGCTTGAAATATATTGATTAAGATTTTGAGCTAAACTATGTATATTATTTATATCAATATCAGTGATTAGATTATTAGTATATTTTGAAAAATCAGTAATAAGGGATCCGTTATTTCCTGTAATTTTAGTATTAGGAGCAAGAATTAAATTATTAAATATTTTGTTAGCATTTACATCTACCCTTGAAGTTTCAGCTGCTATTAAAGTGTTATTGTATTTATTATCAGCTTTAAATTCAACTGGATTTCCCACTATTTTATTTATACTACCCAAATCTATACTATATTGTACTATATACTTAGCATACAACTCACTATTTTTTAATATATTTACCAAAAGAGTAGATGAATCAATTGGTTCTATGCTGTATCTATAACCAGTATTTAATATATCTGAACTTCTTAAATTATTAACTTTATATAATTCAACAGCAGTGATAGCATATGAATCAAAATTTATAGCTTGATTAATGTTTTTAGAAAATTTAGTAGCAGTTTTTATATCAGCCGCAACATAATTAAATATCACAATACTAGCAGTAGATATAATAAGAGTAAATAAAATTAGCCATACATATAAACTAAATGCCTTTTTATTACTAAAATTTGAAATTTTATTCATAAATTTTATTCCCCCCTAATTTAAAATTATACTTTCCCTATTTTCCCTATTTATTAGTTGTAAAAAAATAAAAAAAATTCCTTAATTAAATAAAAAAATATTAACATTTTTTTTACAAAGTATAAAAGGCATTTAGAAAATAAAAAACAAATTTTTTTATAAATGAACAAAGATAATATAACATCAAAGTTAATTAATATCCAATTAAATTTATCTAAAAAACTAAACTTAGTAAAATTAGAAAAAAATATAAGAGATTTTAAATTAATAATAGGTATAGATTTAACTTTTATAAAAGAACAGAATATGGATAAAGGAATAGTTTGCTTTGCAATCCTAAAAAACAATATAAGAAATATAAAAATAGAATATAAATATTTAAAAGAAGAAGTGAAATTCCCTTATATACCCGGATTTTTGGCTTTTAGAGAATTTCCATTAATAGAAAAATTATTTTATAACATTAAGTTTTTATATGCTAAAGAAATAGAGAATAAAGAGATATTGTTTTTTATAGATGGTCACGGGATAAGTCATCCAAGATCCTTAGGAATAGCCTCACATTTCGGTGTTAAATTAAATCAAATATCAATAGGAATAGCTAAAAGAAAACTATTTGGATACTATGATCAAAAAGAACTACAAGAACAAAAAATAACTAAACTATATAAAGATAAAGATAAAACTAAACAATTAGGATACGTTTTAAATACTAAATTAATAAGTAATCGAAAAATTTTAGGTAGTTATGAATTATTTATTTCTCCAGGTAATAATATAGATTGTGATTCAAGTTTAAATCTATTCTTACAAATGGTAAAAACTTATAACTTAGTAATTACTGAATTAGCTCATAAATACTTAGTAAATCTAAGAAAAAAATACTGAATATAAAATAATTTTTAAATATAAAATAAATGAACAAAAACAAGAATAGTTTTTATAAAGGAAAGTTATTTGAAAATATCGCATGTAAATATTTAATAAATAAAGGTTATAAAATAATCTCTAAGAACTTATATTCACGATTTGGAGAAATAGACATATTAGCTACTAAAGATAAAAAATTAATTATAATAGAAGTTAAAGGTGGAAAATTTAGATACCAAAATATAAATAAAAACAAATTAAACAAAATAATTAATACCTTCTTACATAAAGAAAACAAGATATATAATAATATGAATTCATTTGATGCTATTCAAATTGATCTAATTTTTATAGACGAAAAAAACAATATAGAACACATTCAAAATATTATAGAATAAAAAGAAAAAAATATATTATAAAATTAAAAACAAAAAAAATAAAAAGAATAAAAAAAGGGAAAATAAAATTATGAACAAAGAATATAATATATGGAAAAAATAGATATAGTATCATTTGAAGGAGTAGATGGAGTAGGAAAAAGTACTATAGTTTCTCAAGTTTATCAAAGATTATTAAAAGAGGAAAATATTAGTTATGAAAAAATCTTAAGTTATCCAGAACCATACTACTTTAAAGATTTATTAGAACAAGAAAAAAAAGATAATATTAGCCTATTGTTACTATTTTTATTATCCAGAAGGAAATTATTACAAAAAATAAAAAAAGAAACAGAAAATTATGAAAAACCCGCTCTTATACTTCTTGACAGATATATAGACAGCACAATAGTGTATCAAATACTTTTAAATAAATTAGATTTAAAAACATTTTTACAATTTCAAGACATCATCTTTTTTGAAAATCAAAATATCTATCCCCTAATAACCTTTATATTTAAAGCTGAAATAAAAGAAATCATAAAAAGAATAAAGTCAAAAAGTAATAAATTTTTGTTTGATAATGAATCAGAAATAAAAAAAATTGAACTAATTCAAGAACTATATTTAAAACTACCGGAAATATTTGCTAACAGAGTATTTTATATAATAGATACTACAACAAATACAATTGAAGAGATTACCAAAAAAGTAATAAATATAATAAAATCTAAATTATTTATAAAAGACATAATAAATAGTAAAAATCCACAAAAATTAAAAATATAACAAATATAAAAAATATCTAAAAAAAGATGGTAGGATATATAAGGTGTCAAATATGTAATAATGTTATTCCTAAGGATTCAAATATTTGCCCATTTTGCGGAAATGAATTAAAAAAAGTAAATGAAACTTTAATTAATCAAGATAATAATAACCAAATATTAAATAATGAAAAAATAGAAACTACAGAACTACTTAAAGAAAATCAATATAAAAATCAAGAAGAAATAAGCAAAGAAAATGAAAATATTAACTTAATAATCCCAAAAGAGAAAAAACAAAAAGCTCCTGATTTCTTTGAAACTTCAATAGAAATAATAAAAAATAATTTCTCTCCTTTTTTAATATTTTCTTTATTAAGTAATGTATTAATTACATTATTTTTAGCTTCTATAATTTTACTTGGATTTTTATTTTTAGGTGGTATAAACTTTAATGAAATATTTGATTTTGATTTCAAAAATTTTAATATCTATATTTTAATATTTGGATTACTTTCTTTACTTTTAACATTATTAACAGGCTTAACAATTAATATTGCTTACTTAAATGACATTACTTATAACACCTGTAAAAAAATAATAGAAATAAAAAATTTAATAAAAAATAATAATCCAATTGATTACAAAATTTATAGATCTCCTTACTTAGTTAGTTCTTTAAAAAATGGAGTTATTATGATGTGGTATCAATTCCTGTATTTTACAATACCAGTTTTATTCTTAGTTTTTTTATACATAGTTAATTACATTATATCTTCTTTTTTAATATCAAGTCCCTTATGTTGTTTAGGTTTCATTATTAATATCCTTGTTAATTTTCTAATATTTTTAATCTATACTATTCTTTATCTTTCTTTTTTTATTTATTACTCTTTTATAAGATATAATAATCAAAAATTTAATTTAATTGAAAGTTATAAATTTATTTTAGATAATCTAATAGCGAAAAATTCAGTAAGTTCTATTTCAGCTATTATTATATACTATCTAATTTCACAGGTGATTTTACCTTTACTTTACTTATTTTTTATTGTATTTACATTAGGTATAGGTTTATTATTCCTTAATCTTCCTATACTTATAATCAATATATTTATATTTTCTTTTTTAATTTTGAATTTAGAATATAATTTAGAATCCAGTAATTAATTTTTAAAAATTAGTTAAAAATTAGTTAAAAAAATGTAAATAGGTCCCCAAAATTCCCAACTTTGGAAACAATTTTGTAACAATTTTCCTTAAAAAATCATTATAATATATATTGAAAAAAGGAGGTGATTACATATGAATAGAATAATTATAGCTCTTATTATAGGGCTAATAACTATATCTATAGCACTAGCAGGGATTAAAAAAGGAGAAATACAAAAAGATTTTAATTATAACCAAAATGTTAACGTTACCCACAGAGTTGTATCAGGCTATGCACAATATGAATTAGGTCCTAATTTCTTAGAGAACGACTGGGATGAGGTAAGGGCAGGTTCCTGGTCTAATCTAACTCAAGCAGATAGGGATTACTTAAAAAGTATAACAGGTTTAAGTAATGGTGTATGGTATTATATTGATCTAACGGATAGAACAGGAGCAATACCTGGTCAAGATCAAAATACAATGCCGTTTCAAGATTTCTCTGAAATTCTATCTGAAGGAGATGTCAATATTAATGTAAGCCATACTTATAGTTTAATCTTACAAGTATACGATTATTCACCAATAGTATTAGATTTAAATAACGATAAGAAAATAGATGTAGCATATAATTATTGGTTACCACATGCACCTAAGTTTTTCACCCAAAACATAGTTAAATTTGATATAACTGGAGATATGGTACCAGACTTAGTTGAATGGGTTGTTGGTCCTAATGATGGATTACTTGTTGAACCTGGAGTTAAGAAAGTAAAAAGTGCCTTAGATCTATTTGGTACTGCTGGAGGATATTCAAATGGTTATGAAAAATTAGCTACTTATGATAAAGATAAAAATGGTTTTGTAGAAGGAAAAGAATTAGAAGGCTTTAAAGTATGGATAGATAAAAATCAAAACGGAACATGCGAAGAAAATGAATTATTTGATATAAAACAATTTAACATCAAAAAATTATCAGTTAATCATAATGGTAAATATGTAAGCTACTATGAAACAAATGATGGACAAAAGAGACTAATGTGGGACTGGTGGCCTGCTGCTATAGAAGTTAAAAAAATAGCCAAAGAATAATAAAATTATGTAAAAGAATAATAAAATTATGTAATTTAAATAAACAAACCTAAAAGGGGGGGGAAATTTTATTCCCCCCTTTCTTTTTTAATAACTAAAACTTAATTAAGGAGGTTAACTTTACTATGCAAATAAAAAACAAAATCACCAAATTTTGGATATTTTCTTTTTTATTAACAATATTCTTTTTAATAACTTACTCTTATTCAGCAGAAATGAAAATCTTATATACTTATGATCTACAAGAAATTCTAAATAATTCTATAAAAAATAATGTTAATATTAATAAGAATTTATTCATAAAAGATTTAATGATTACTTTTTATAAGAATAAAGATTCAAATAGTAAAGATTTTAACAAAGAAATGGTAATGATATATGACTTAAAAAATAATAAAATGTTAAAAAATATAGCATTAAGTTACAATCGCTTTAAAGATGCTATTTCATATGATAATAATAACATACTAATAATTTCTTGGAAACCAGTTAAATTATATTCTTTTAATATACAAAATTATAAATTTGAAGAAGTATATGAAAATGATCCTCAAAAAGATAAAATATTATTTACCTTATCAAGTCGTATAACTAAAGATTTTAATAATAATATTATTTCAACAGTAGATATAAGACAAAGAGATATTCAAATAACAGATGATATTCCATTTAGCTTATTAAAATTAGCAAGTAATAAACTAGAAATAATCCCTTGGGTTTCAAGCATTAAATTAAACCAAGATATAAAAACTTTTTTAAATAAAGATAAAATAAATTCTTTATATTACTTTGTATATCCTAATCTAATATTAGTAAATGTAGATAATGATAAACTATTAAAAATAGATACAAATCAAGAATATAAAGGAAGAAGCCAAGAATTTAATATAAAAGAAATCTCAAGTAATGTAGGAGTCTTAGCAGATTATAAAAACAATAATCTATTACTTATAAAAAAAGATGGTCTATATCTACTTGAAGAATATAATAAAGAAAAACAAATATTTAAAGGAAAAGTATTAAAAGCAAGGTTCCTTAATCAAAATAATTATTTATATTTAGTATTAAACAAACAAGTAAAACTTTATATAAATAATAACTTAATATCAAATAATTTCCCTTATATATTACTAAATGAAGTAGAAAATGAAAAAGACGGATATTCTCTAATTTGTTCAGATAATAAACAAATAATTAAAATTTATATTAAGATTTAAAAAACATATAAGCAATAAAAATTAGTTTCAAATTTTATTTTCAAAGATTTTATTAATAAAACTGAAAACAATATTAGGTAAGATATTAAAAGTATAAAAGCTATCTAATCTTTCAGTAAATTTATGAGCATCATTACCTAAAGAACCTATATCAAATACATCCGTACTTATATAATTTATCTTTTCAAAATCTAAAAAATAAACCTCATTAAAACCTACTAAATTATTTTTAATATAATCAATATTATCAACATTACCTAAAAAACTCAAATCAGATATATAAGGGAAAAATTGTTTTATATTATATCTATAACCATACTCTCCATCAAAATTCTTTAAAACATTTTTTAATATTTTAACAATTTTTTTATTCTTATTAAAAACAGCAGGATAGAAAGGAGGAGTGAGAAATAAAATAACTCTAGGTCTAAAATCTAAATATTCATTTAAATTTTTAACTAAGTACAAAGAATAAAACCTCTCATCCACTTTACCATTTAAATAGTCATTATATAATTTCTGTTTTATTTTGTTATAAATTTCATCATAATTTTCTTTTAATTTTAGTTTCAACAATTTAGTAAATTCTTCATAATCAAAAATCTCTAATTTATACTTATGAATAAAAGTATTTAAAACGTTTTTTAAAATTCTTTTTATATTAGATATAACTTTATTTACGTTATTATCAAAGATAAGTATATTAAGGAAAGCAAAAGCATCCGAAGGAGTTTTAACTGAATAACTATCCTTTAAATCCTTTGAATAAATAAAAGTAGGTGGAATTACATCCTTACTTTTTTTATTTATAACATTTTTATTCATTTCTAAGGAACTAACTATTTTAGACATTATTAATAAAGGATTTAATCCTTTATAAGACTCCCCCACATGAGCTTCTATTCCCTTTACATAAAACCCAACCAATATCTTACCTATACTTCCATAATAACTATTAACTAAAATACTATCATTTCGTTTATCTTTTACAATATAATCAGTATCAATACAAGCAATATAATTTACCTTATTATTTTTTTTATAATTATATAAAAAATCAATAGCTTTTAGCATACCTAATGAGTTAGTTTCCTCATCAGCAACAAAAAGAGCTATAACAATACCATTAAACTTATCTATATTTTCTGCTAATTCCTTTATGATAGCAAGATTAACAGCCACCCCCGACTTCATATCCAATACTCCCCTACCAAATATATACCCCTTACTTTCAATATCATCTATTATTTCTTTTATATCTTGATTATTATTTACTGTATTACTTAAATATAATTGTTTAATTTTAGAAGTTAATTCATCAATATCAAAAGCATATTCTTTTAAATTTTGATAGTCTTCTATATCAACCGTATCAAAATGAGATAATAAAATTATTACATTATTACTTTTTAAACTACCTCCTTTTATAATAGCTATAACATTTTTTCTTCCAATGTTATCGTTTAACTCTTGTAAAATTAAATTTTCTTTATTTTTTTTAAAATAATTTAGTAAAGCTAAGAAATTATATATATATAAAGCAGCATCAATTTCTCCTTTAGTATTAGTTATACTATTTATCTTAACTAAATCATAAGTTAACTTTTTAATTAGTTCCAAGTTTTGATTACTTAAATTGTTACTCATATAATCTTACTCCCCCTATTAAATAAATTAATAATAAAAAATTATTCATAAATTTTTTTTAAAACAAAATCCGCAAATTCTTCAAATATTTCTTTTAATTTATCCTTAGGTAATTCATTAATATTTCCAATATTGTATTTATCTTTTACAAAATCCTTAAAACTAATAGGATCTTTTATAATAATATTTATATTATGTTTTTTAAATTTTAATAAGTTTTTAAATAACTGGGATTTCCAATTAATATTACCTTCAATTTTAATAGGTATAACCAACTTATTAGTATAGTAAGCTAAAATAGAAACTCCAGGATAAGCTTTAGATTTAGATAAATCTTTAACTCTTGTACCTTCAGGAAAAATCCCAACTATTTTATTATTTTTTAATCTTTTTATAGCTTCTTTTAAAGTAATAGGATTAAAGTTATCTCTATCAACTGAAATAGAATCATATAATTTTACAAAAAAACTAATAAAAAAAGTTTTAAACAATTCTTTTTTAGCAATGAAATTTATATTGTTATTTAAAAAAACTATAAGTAATGGAGGATCTAAATAACTACTATGATTAGAAGCAACAATATAGTTATCACCTTTAGGTAACTTATCAACATTTTGTATAATTATTTTAAAAAATAAACTTATAAACAATTTAGTTATTTTTATAATAAATAATTTTAGTTTATTTTTTAGCATAAGATTTTGTAAGAATAAAAAACATTTTAAATATTAAGGATAGCTTTAGCAATAAGGAAGTATATAATTAAACCGGTAGCATCAACAAAAGTAGCAATAAAAGGAGCTGACATAACTGCAGGATCTATATTAAATTTCTTAGCAAACATAGGCAACAATGAGCCAATAGATGTAGCCCAAATAACTATAACAAACTGTGCTAAAACTACTACAGGAACAATTCTCCAATCAATTCCTAAAAAATATTT
>JAPYWL010000101.1 GCA_028276365.1 Deltaproteobacteria bacterium
TTATTAATAACAATCTCTTTTAAAGAAATAACTCCAACCAAAACCCCTTCCGTATTAACTACATAAATATAGTTAATAAAATCAGGTAGCTCATCTAACTCTGCTCTTTTTCTTATTACCTCCAATACTTCCCCAACAGTATAATAAGGATATACTTTTAAAAAACTCTTAGTAGATAACCTAGCTACACTTTCCTCAGGATAACTTAAATACTCTTTTATTTGTTCATACTCTATGGGATCTAATTTAGAGATTACTTTATTTTTAACATTATCCGGTAATTGTTCAACAATTTCGGCAGCTTCCGACTCATCTAACTGATCTATTATCTCTAATATAGTTTCTGCTTTACTTTGATTTAAAATCCTCTCTATTAACTTATCATCTAATTCTAAAATAACCTTTGATAAAATATTAGCAGGTAATTTAGATAAAAAATATTTTATTACCTCCCAGTTTTCAATATTATTAAGAGCCTTAGATATTAAAGGAATATTAATTTCATTAAAAAAATCTGGATAATTAGAAATTAAACTACTTATATCAGCTTTACTTTCATATAAATGTACTATTAAATCTTTAAGATCCTCTATGTTCTGATAATTTATCATCTTTTTATTTATTAAACTAAAAATTATTCAGCTCTTTAATATTTATATTTTTCAAATTTAAAATTTCACCTTGTTATTTAATAATGTATAACCTTTTAAAATGAATTCCTAAGGAATTTAAGTAAAAAATTTATAAAATAAATAATAAAAGGGGGTAAAATGTTTAAAGACAATTATAATCAAATAAATCAAAATTCAGCTAATTCAGCGAATGAATATACATCACCAATTTCCTTATATTTAGCATATTTTTTTTTATAATATAGTTCATTTATTAACTATTGGATTCTTTATTTTATTGGTAGCAATAATTATGCTAGCTTCATTAGTTATTATGAAAATTGTAGTGGAATTTCTTTTTAAATGGCCTTCATATGATGCCTTAGGTTGCTCAGCATTTCTTATGTTTATACCATCTCCTATATTCTCCCTACTTGTTTTAGATAAATTTATTAAAAAAATCTTTAATTACTTAAGTAATCAAAAATAAGTATTTTCCTCTTTCCCCTATCATTTTTACTATTACTCCCAATTCTGCTTAAAATTCTTAAAACTCCTTTTTTAATTTTAAGAATAATCCAAGAATCCTCAACTGATCCATCTTTAATAGATAAAATCTTACCATTAATAAAAAATCCCTCCACAGATACCCTAAATAATGATGGAGATATATTATACGATGATGATTATATTAGGATAATTTACCACAAATCCAAACAAGAAGAAGAAAACTAAATAAAAAAAATAATATAAAAAATTGGGCTGGACAGGACTCGAACCTGCAACCCCTGGATTAAGAGTCCAATGCTCTACCTATTGAGCTACCAGCCCACACCCCCTACCTTATTCTTTAACAAAAACCAATAATCTCCTCTTTAATCGAATATCTATTTAATTACCCATTCTTAAAAGCCTTCTTTCAGAATTAAAGCTTATCTTGAAGTAGAATTTCTCTTGTTAAAGATATAATAAAACAATATTAATTATCTAAAAATACCATCTAACTCCTTCTTATTCTCCCAAACAAATCTCCGTAAAAACTTAACAGCTTCTAAATAATTAACTCTAATTATTCCTTCATTAAAAACAAAATCATTTAAGTATATCCTAAATATTTTTACTTTTTTTGTTTTTATATCATAAATAGGGTTACTTTTAACAAAATCCGAAAAACTTATTAATTCGTTAAATTCATTATATAAAAATATATCATACTTATCAATATCTTTAGCATCAAATAATTTAATTTCTTCTGAAAGATCAAATATAAAAATTTTATCAAAATTAATTAGCAATTCATTAATAATATATTCTTTCTCTTTATTTTTTATCAAAAACCTTTTAAAATTGGATTTTAATTTTTCTAAATTAATTTTTTTATACACATACCTTTCAAGTATAAGCTTAAAAACTCGCCTATCCTTTAAACAATTAATTAAATAATAACAATAGCCTAATTTCTCCTTAATTCTCTTATTTTTCACTTTTTTATTATTAAATAAATACAAATTATAAATAGTATTTAATATGAAATCATCGGTAAGATTAGCAAATAAATCTAAATCAGCTAAAATTTTTTTATAACCTAAATTTATTGATCTAAATATATCAATAGAGTTCTTAAGTATTTCTTGAATAAGTAAATCAATAGCTCTAGAAGTCTTATGAAAATAAACATTTTTATACATCATAAACCTACCAAAAAGTACTGAGAAAATTTCATCAAATGTTTTAATATGATAAGCTAATTTATTATTAATTATCTTAGTATTAAATATGATTCTATCAAAAGAACCAGTAGAGAATCCAGTAGCACCAGAAAAGTAAGCATCCCTTCTTATAAAATCTAATCTATCAGCTCCAAAAGGCCCTTGAATTATATTCCTTTCTAAACTAACATCCAAACTATAAACTTCCAAAACCTTTTTTAAAATATAAAAAATACCCTTAATAACATTAAATAATTCCTGCTTTAATTTACTATCATTTCCAAAAAAAACATTTGAAAAACCATGATTTAAATCCTTTAAATTACTATTAAATTTACTTATTTCAAAATTTTGAAATTCTCTATCAAAATTTAAACTATATATAAAATTTTTAACTTTATCAAATAGATCCAAATTAGTAATTAATTTTTGAACTATAAAAACAGGTAAAAATTCAATAATAACTTTCTTTCTAAATTCATCATGCCCCTTAAAAATATTAAGGGATTTATAGATAGTATCATCAAATTGATGACTAAATGCTCCATGAGCTATATCATGTAATAATCCCGCTAATCTTATAACAACTTGCTTAAAAATATCATTTTTAAACAAATGAGAAGAATATAAAGAAGAGATATGTAAAACCCCTAAAGAATGAGAAAATCTATTATGAGTAGAAGCTGGAAAAACCCAAGAAGTACCTACTAATTGACTGATATCTCTTAACCTTTGGAATAAAGGAGTATCTATAATTAATAATTCCAAAGGATTTAGTTTTACCTCAGAATAAATAGGATCCCTTATTACCTTATACAT
>JAPYWL010000044.1 GCA_028276365.1 Deltaproteobacteria bacterium
CCCAAGAAGTACCTACTAATTGACTGATATCTCTTAACCTTTGGAATAAAGGAGTATCTATAATTAATAATTCCAAAGGATTTAGTTTTACCTCAGAATAAATAGGATCCCTTATTACCTTATACATCATTATAAAAAATTATTAGTAAAAATTCTCACACATTATAAAATTTAATTTTTTTTTATTTTTTTTTATTTTTGTTTTTCTAATATTCGTTTTCACCTTTAAATTACTCCCTATACCTAATCTTATTAATTTAACTTAAAATTATTCAACTTACTTAGTAAAAACCTATTTAGAAACTGAATCTTAAACACTCAAAAATTTCATAAAATTTCCATGAACTACCTACAAATTAACTAATTTTGCTATATATAAGATAAATTAATTTTTTTTTTGATTAAATAAATTTACATAAAAATAAAGCTTTTGTATCGTTATATTTAACAAAATTATAGGAATTTTTGTTCAGCTTCTAAAATAGCTTCCTTTAATATTTTTATTCCTTCATCTATTTCAGCTTCAGTAATTATATAAGATGTAGTAATTCTAATAGTAGATACCCCACAAGAAAGCAATAATAACCCTTTTTCATAAGCTCTCTTTAAAATATAATCCCTTAATTCCTTAGCAGGCTCTTTTGTTTTTCTATCCTTAACAAATTCTATACCAATTAACATACCTAACACTCTTACATCTCCTATAGTTTTAACTTCATCTTTTAACTCCAATAACTTTTGTTTAAAATATTGTCCTAATTTATTTACTCTTTCTAATAAATTTTCTTCCTTTAAAATTTTATAAGTTTGAATTAAAGAGGTAGTAGATAAAGGATTACCTCCGAAGGTATTAGAATGCATGCCAGGTTCTTTAAAATCCATATAAGCGGGGAAAACAGTAGCACCAATAGGTAAGCCATTACCAATAGCTTTAGCCAAAGTTATTATATCAGGTTCAACTTCAAAATACTCACTTGCAAACATATAACCTGATTTTCCAAATCCTGTTTGTACTTCATCAGCTATTAAGTTTATTCCATACTTATTAGCTATATTTTTTAACTCTTTAAAAGATTCCTTAGGAGGAATAATGTATCCTCCTTCACCCTGAACAGGCTCAAATATAAAAGCTGCAACATCTTCATACGGTATAACCTGATTTAAATACCTATCAATAACCTTTATACAATATAAATCACAACTAGGATAAGTCATATTATACCAGCATCTATAGCAATAAGGATAAGGCACTGAATAAGAATTATTTATATAAGCAGAATAATTTTTTCTATGTTGAATTTTACTAGCAGTTAAAGATAAAGAACCTAAAGTTCTACCATGAAAAGCCCCTGTAAATCCAATAACTATATTTCTTTTATCATAAATCCTAGCGATTTTTAAAGCAGCTTCGTTAGCTTCAGTACCTGAATTACTAAAAAATACTTTCTTTTTCCATTTACCAGGTGTTATCTCTACTAAAATTCTAGCAGCTTCCTTTTGGACCTCATATACAAAATCAGGACCATTAAAATATACAAACTTATTTAACTGATTAACAATAGCTTCCTTCCATTTAGGATTATTATGCCCTAAAATAACAACCATCCCATTAGTCCAATCCATTAAAATATTACCATCTACATCTTTAAAATATATACCATAAGCTTCTTCAACTCCCCCAGGTGTATCCCAAGATTTAGTAGATGTAGCCAATAATTCCCTTTCTTCCTCTTTAAGTTTCAATAATTTCTCACCAGGCACTTGATTTATACTTATCTTCCATTCTTTTATCATATCAGAATACCCCTTCCCCTTTATTATTCCCCTTCATTATTATATTACCTTTTATTATCTTTGACAGTTTATAATTCTTTTTAATTTCCTTTATAAATATATTAATATATTCTGTTATTCTCTGATAATGGTCTTTTAATCTAATTGATTTATTACCCTTAAAATTTCTTTGATGAAAAAATATATAAGGAATTGGTACTTCTTTTAATTTTAGTTCTCTTAATTTTAATAACTCTATCCACAAAAATATAGGAAATTCATAAGAAAAACCATTTAATTCTGTCTCTTTATTTTTTAAATTATAAAATATCTTTTTAATAATATCATTAGAATATAATCTAAAACCACAAAAAAAATCAGTAACTTTATATTTAAAATCCTTAAAATAAAATTTCAAAAATTCTATCATCTTTTTATTTATTAAATACCTATAAAAATTTATTTCAGATAGCTTAATAGAATTTATAGAATATCTACTTCCAGTTATAAAATTATATTTATAAGATAATGACTTAAAAATGTTAATATAAGATACAAGATGCTGAAAATCAGCATCAATTGTTATCAAAAAATCTATATTTGAATTAATAAAATATTCCATCCCTTTTAAAATATTAGATCCATAACCTAAATTCTTTGAATTAAAAATAATATCTATCTTATTTCTAAAACTTATTTTAAAATCATCTAAATCTTTTAAGAATTTATTTAAAATTGATTTAGTATTGTCTTTAGAATCATCATCTATTAATAAAACTCTATCAGTTTTAAAATCAATAAAATTAATCAAATTATACAAGAATCTTAATATATTGTTTTCTTCATTGTAAATTGGTACTAATATTAAATAAGTTTTCATTTTGTTTCATTTTTATCTATAAAAGTGATTTATATTTAGCTAACTGATTATCAAACAATTCTTTTAATCTATATGCATTTTTAAGATATTGTTCTTGATCTTCCCAAGTGTTATGTACAAAAAATAAATTTTCAGGTAAATCTTTAATACCTTTAGGTACTTTTAAATTAAAAACTGGATGAATATAAACATTATTTAAATCAATTTCATTATTAATAGCAGCATTAATTATTTTACGAGTATAAACTAAATCTATTCTATTTCCTTTAGGAAAAGGACTACCAATCCAACCAGTATTTACTAAATATACCTTAGAATTATATTTTTTAACATTTTCATATAGTTTTTTAGCGTAATTAATAGGATTAAGAGGTAAGAAAGGTTTAGCAAAACATTCAGAAAAGGTAGGTTCAGGATCCTTTACTCCTCTTTCAGTACCAGCTAATTTAGAAGTATAACCTAAAATAAAATATTCTATTATTTGATTACCTTCAAGTAAAGCGATAGGTGGTAAAGAAGCAGTTGCATCAGCTGTTAAGAAGAAAATAACTGTAGGTCTTTCCCCCATTAATGTTTGTTCTATTATTTCTATATACTTATTAGGGTAAGCAGATCTCGTATTCTCAGTAATAGAAGCATCATTAAAATCTATCTCTCTTCTTTCATTATATACCACATTTTCTATAATAGTACCAAATCTATTGGTAGCGTTATAAATTTCTCTTTCTTTTTCTTTACTTAATCTAATAACTTTAGCATAACTCCCACCCTCAAAATTAAATATATCATTTTCTGCCCAGCCATGCTCATCATCACCTATTAATCTCCTATTAGGATCAGTAGATAACGTAGTTTTACCTGTTCCAGATAAGCCAAAAAATAAAGCAGTATCCATACTATTTAAACTCCTATTAGCTCCACAATGCATAGGTAATATATCAAACTCTTTTAAATAATAATAATTCAAAAATGTAAATACCGCTTTCTTAATTTCCCCACAATATTTAGTACCAGCTATAAAAATAAATGGATTAGGATATAAATCTAAAATAATAGCTACTTCACTTTTAACACCATCTTTTACTCCCTCTAACTTCAAATTAGGTAAATGTAATATAGTTACTTTATTAACTATTTTAAAAGGATTTAATTCATTTAATCTTATAAATAAATTATTAGTAAAAATTGCATGATAAGGACTCTCAGTTAATAATTTAACACTAACAGTATAATAAGGATTAGCTCCCGCATATACATCCATTTCATATAATTCAATTTTGTTATCTTGAATATACTTAACAGCCTTAGTTAATAAATTATCAAAAACATTTCTATCTAATGGTTGATTAACTTCACCCCACCAAACTAAATCCTTAGTGTAATCATCAAATACAATAAATTTATCCTTAGGAGATCTACCAGTATATGGTCTAGTATGAACAATTAAAGCTCCATCCTTAGAAATAACCCCTAACCCCTTTAATATAGTATGCTCATATAATTCCGCAACACTTAAATTACTATAAACCTTCTTAGCTACTCTATAAAATAAATTTAATTTATCTCCTTCCATTATTTTATCCCCCTTTTATTTAATTAATTTAACTTACCTTTTAATTACTAACTCCTCACTATCTTTATAATAAATAAGAAAATCATTAATATTTATACAAATATCTAATTTCTCGTTTCTTTTAAAATTAGTATTTGATAAAAATCTCAAACTAAAATCAGTTAATTTATCTTGATTTAATATAAATAAATTAATTAAAAATTGATTTCCTAAATTTTCAACTAACTTAACAACTCCATTAAAAACTATAAATTCAGAATCATTTAAATCCTGTTTTTTTAAATATATTTTTTCTGGCCTTATTGCTAAAATATATTCCTTACTTTTATTTACTATTAATCTCTGTAACTTTTCAAAGTTATCTAAATCACTATTTTTATCTATTTTTAAATTATCATTAATTAAAATAAAATCATCTTGGATTTTAAGATAAAAATAATTTATTTGAGGAATCCCTACAAATGAAGCAGTATAAAAATTTAAAGGTTTATTATATATATTTTCAGGAGTATCAAATTGCATAATCCTTCCTTTATTCATAACAAGAATCATATCAGCCATAGTTAAAGCCTCTATTTGATCATGAGTAACATAAACGGTAGTAGCATTTAAATCAAGTAGAATTTTTTTTATTTCTTGACGAGCTCTTTCCCTTAACAGAGCATCCAAATTACTAAGTGGTTCATCAAATAGAAATAGATCAGGTTCTTTAACTAATGCTCTAGCTACTGCTACTCTTTGACGCTGTCCCCCAGAAATCTCTGTCGGCTTCTTATTCAAAATATCCCCTATATTTAAAATATTTATTACCTTATTTAATCTTTCTTGAATTATTTCTTTACTTATGTTTTTTATTCTTAAGCCAATTGTAATATTATCATAAACAGTCATATGTGGATAAAGTGCATAGCTTTGGAAAACCATTGCAATATTTCTCTTTGAAGGATGTAAATTAGTTACATCTTTATCATTAATAAATATTTTACCTTGATCAGCTTCTTCTAAACCTGCAATAGTTCTTAATAAAGTAGTTTTTCCACATCCAGAAGGCCCCAATATCGCTAAAAATACCCCATTCTCTATACTAAAACTTATATCATACAACACTTGAACCTTATTATAAAACTTATTCAAATTCTCTACCCTTAACATATTTCTACCCTTAAAAACTTTTATTAATTACATCTACTATTCATTATACACATTTAAAATTTGTTTAAATTTAATTAATTTAGAAAAGGAATTCCTCATATCTTCAAAATCTTGCTTAGAAAAAATAAAAGAAGGAACAATTATAGTTTCTTTTCTGTTATTAACATTAGAAAGCTTATAATATTCATAAAGCAACCCTTTTTTATATTCTATATCTGTATACTTAACATTATTCTTAAAAATAGATCTATTAAATTTTTTATATTCAATAATAGTAGAATTGATATGAAGAGAATAACCAATATTCTTATAAAAATAAAATAAAGAAAAAAATAAATCAATAATTCCTAAAATAATAGGGATAAAAACAAACTCATCTAAATAATCCTTATTTTTTAAACCATAAAATATTAATATCAAACCTATTAAAATTAATATCAAACTAATTCCTCCATTAAAAAAAGTTAATTTAGATAAATAAACTTTGCTTATTATAGGTTCAGCTTTTAGTTCTTTAAATATTTCATCAATATTTTGCTTAAAATCCTTATTTAGATCATCCAATTTTCCCCCCTCCTAAAACATTTTTATATAAAAAAATAATTTTAATAACGAAATTTCAAAATTCTCTGAATATAAACGATTTAATAACATTATTTAGTAATTTATACCAATTTGGATTAAATTCAAAAATCTCATTTAAATTATATTTATTTAATATTTTTCGAGCTTCAAATAAAACCTGATTTATAATTTCCCTATTATTCTTTAATTCTTTAGAAACCAAAGAAGCTAAATAAGAAGGATTCTTTAACCAAATTTTCTTATAATATTCCCGGTTTTTTTTATTTTCTAAAAATAAAATTAAGGGATAAGTAATTCTACCTGTAACTATATCTATATTAGAATCTTTTTTCAAAGTTTTAGAATCTTTAGTATAATCTAATATATCATCAACAATCTGAAAAGCTATACCATAATCAGTAAATATTTCATATACTTTTTGAAAAATAATTTCATTTATGGATTTATTGATTAAAGAGAAAGCATAATGATAAGCAATTTGAGAAATAGATCCAAATAAAACTCCAGTTTTTAATTTTATAATATTAAAATATTGTTCTAAATCTAAAAAAACGTTGAATTTATTTTGATATTGTAAAACCTCCCCAAAAGACATATCCTCTAAAGCTTTCATTAGTATCTTTGTATAAAGGGGATTTATATCATAAATTTTACTAAGAGTAGAGATAATAAGAATATCTCCAAAAATAAGTGCTCCATCTATACCAAACTTAATATGAACAGCAGTCTTACCTCTTCTCTTTTTAGCAGAATCTAAAATATCATCATGAACTAAAGTAGCACTATGTACTAACTCAAATATAGCACCTATTTTCGCTAATTCCTCTAAATTTATCTCATTTTCACTTTTATACTTACTAAATATTGAAAAAAAGAAAATATAAAAAAAACCAGACCTTATCATCTTCCCTTCATAATTAATATAATCATTGATCCTACTAACTAAAGTATTATCAAAATAAGTTAATTCCTTAATTTTTTCAATAGTTTTACTTCTTAGATTTTCTAAAAGATTCAATTCATTATTAGTTTTTAACATAAAATACCAAACTTATGATTGAGTTTGAGTAGTTTCAGTAGTTTCTTCAGTTTCAACAGTTACAGTAGCTATAGCTACATCATCTCTTTCTATAAATTTTATACCCTCTAATTTTAAATCTCCTATATGTACACTATCACCTATATCTAAATGGCTTAAGTCTATCTCAATTTTTTCTGGTAAATAATCAGGTAAAGTTTTAATAGTTAATTTATTAAGTAATATTTGTAATACTCCACCTTTTTTAACCCCAATACTTTCACCAACAAACTCAACAGGAACAGTAACTTCTACATATCTATTTGGTAGTAATACTAACATATCTATATGAGTTATATTTCTTTTTATTATATCCCTTTGAATTTCCTTAATAACAGCTTTATATTCTGTAGAATCTACTTTTACATTTAAAATTTGTCCTAATCTGGGAGTAATTTTTTCTATTTCCTCTTTTTTTACTTTTAAAGCTAAATTTTTTAGATCTTTTCCATATAGATTAATTAAAACATAACCCTGTTTTACTAGTTTTTTAGATTCTACCTTACCAGTTTTCCTTAGTTCAGTATTAATAATTTTAATATCTTGAGTCTTAGTAATAGCTCTATAAAAAGTAGTATTTGTATCCATATTTTTTACCTCCTTAGAAATTTTTTGATTCTTAACATACTATTTAATAACATACTATTTAATAACAAAACAAAGATTTAATTTAAAAGAGAAACAACTTTATTAGCTCCTTCTTCTGCAGTATCTACAAAAAATACATTATTATTTAATTCCTTTAATTTATTTAGTATTTCCCTACCTTCCTCTTTATTAGTACCTTCTAATCTTATAACTAAAGGAAGTGAATATTTCTTTTGTTCAAAAGCTTGGATAATACCCTTAGCTACTTCATCACATCTAGTTATTCCCCCAAAAATATTTATAAACAAAGCTTTTACTTTAGGATTTTTTAGAACCAATTCAATACTTTCTTTAACTTTATCAGCTCTAGCTCCACCACCTACATCTAAAAAATTAGCTGCTTTACCTTTATATAAACTAACTAAATCCATAGTAGTCATAACCAACCCCGCACCATTACCTATTATCCCTATATCACCATCTAATTCTACATAAGCTAAGTTTTTTATTTTTGCTTCTCTTTCTATTTCAGATATCTCCTCATCATCCTCTTCATATTGATCAACTATTTCCGAATTATCATCTATTATTATCTTAGAATCTAAAGCCAAAACCTTCCCATCCTTAGTTAAAACCAAAGGATTTATTTCAGCTAAAATACAATCATTTTCCCTAAATAAATTAAGTAGCCTTAAAGCTATTGCTTCAATTTGTTTAACTACATCTAATCTTTTTCCATAAACTCTTAAAATACTATCCCTTATTTGAAAATCAAATACTTCATAATCAAAAAACAATTTAGATATTTTATCAGGTTCGTTTTGGGCAACTTCTTCTATATCAACTCCACCCAAAGGAGAAAAAATAAAAACAATCTGATTCTTTGATCTATCTATTATAAAACTTAAATAAAACTCTTTCTCAATATCAACATGTTCATCTATCAATATTTTATTAACTTTCACTCCTTTTATAGTTAGATTAAATAATTGTTTAAGATACTTTATAAATTCGTCTTTATTATGAGCTACTTTAATACCTCCAGCTTTTCCTCTACCTCCCACTTTAACCTGAGACTTTAAAACCACAGGAAAATTAAGATTCAATTGATTTAAATAAACATAATCATTTTCCACAGTTTTATCAATTAAAATCCCCTTAGTAGTAGGGATTCCATATTTCTCAAATAATTTTTTACCCTGATATTCATATAAATTCATAAATAATCCCCCTATTGACCTTTTATTTATCTTTAAAAGTAAATTAAAAAAAAACTATCTATTTTTTATTTTACAGCAATTGCTTCTATTTCTACTTTAGCTTTTTTAGGTAATGCTTTTACTATTATCGT
The DNA here is from genome assembly GCA_028276365.1 of Deltaproteobacteria bacterium. Lineage (GTDB taxonomy): Bacteria > DRYD01 > DRYD01 > DRYD01 > DRYD01 > CAKZQG01. Next base: position 8,981 of record JAPYWL010000044.1, read on the forward strand.
AGTTCTTGTAGGCTTATATTCATTAAAATAATTCTTAAATTCTTGATTTACTATATCAAAATAATCTTCATCAGTTATGTATATAGTAGTTTTAACTATATCATTTTTATCAAAATTATATTCTTTAAGAATTTTTTCTAAGTTAATTAAAGCTTGTTTAAATTGAGCTAATACATCATCTGAAATTAATTCATTATTTTCATTAACTCCAAGTTGCCCAGAAATAAAAAGAATATTACCCTTTAAAATTGCTGGACTATATGGTAAGCTCATATTTTATATATTAAATATTTATTAAATCTTACCTTCTTTAATAAACAATTTCTTTTAAATATGAACTACCCCAATTTATAGAAAATTAATCTTCCCCTTATGAGCACCCTTTTTATAAACTTTCCCATCTATAAACTTTATAAAAAAATTAAAACTTCTTGCAGCTTTAAATTAAAACAAATTAATCCAAATATATCTTAACACTAGAATCTTTACTATCAATATCAATGATATTAGGATTATCTTTAAAAAAGATAGCAAAAGGAAAAAATATTAAAGGAATAACTAAATTTATCTTAGATTTATCTTCTTTATCTTCAACAAATATTTTTAAAAATCTATATCTTTTTTTTACATTTTTATTATCATTAATATTAAATAATATTAAATTATTAAGAGTTTAAAGATTTATTATTTTCTAATTCATTATCCCATCTATCGATAACATTAGTTATACAATGTATAGCACCCAGTAATCTTATATTTTTTTTCCAATTTATAAATACTACTTCAAATCCCTCTTCCTCTAGTATTTTCTTAACTTTTTCTTCTAGTTTAGGTATTCCATAAGAAGGCAAATAAATTTTATTACCATCTAATAACATATTATTATAAGTTAAAGAATCTTTATCATTTACATATAAAGGAATAAATGGCATCTTTTTTACTTTAAACCCCTCCTGCTTTAACTTAAATTCTATATCCTTTAATTCAGCAAAATAAGTTTTCTTATAATCTTCTAAGTTTTTAATAATTTTTTCTTTAGTATAATGTCCATAAATTTTCTCATTATCACTAAATAGTTTATTAATAAGTTCAATTGTTAAGTCAAGATCTGCTAATGCTGCTACTTTCTCATTATCATTATCTTTTAATATACTTAAAAACATATCTATATGAAAAGCCGGTTGTTTTTCCTTACCTATTATTATCAATTTCTGATTAGGAAACCTTTTCATTAACATCTTTACTATTTCATTAGGATCTTGGTTGTAATATTCCTTTGCTTCCTTTAAAGCATACATACCTAAAAATAAGTGATTCTTAGTAGCAATAGTATTCCCCCCATCCATAGGAAACCCCTTTAGTTCTTCGTATTTTGTACCCAAATTCTCAGATAAGGTTTTAGCTACTTGTTTATCTGGTCTAGTTTCATACCCCGGATTCCTATTAGGTTTAGCAGTTGTTATATCTTCTTTGTTTTGTTGATAATTAACAAAAACCTGTAAAAAATCCCGTGCCCATATAGTCGGATAATAATTAACTTGTATCGGATTTAATTTATATTCTAAATTACTTAACTCCTCTTCAGAAATTAATTTACTATCTATTATATACTTCTTTATTTGATCCTTAGATAATGGAGAAATAATAGTTATTTTAGAATTTGGGTTTAGGTT
>JAPYWL010000003.1 GCA_028276365.1 Deltaproteobacteria bacterium
ATAAGTGTAAATAACTAATTTAGTAGATTTAGTAAAAGCATTTAAAAACCTTTTATATATCATATCATACAATCTAAAAGCTTGAAAAGGTAATTTATCTTGATAAAACATTTTTATATCTTCAACATTTAAAGGTTTTGTAATTCTAATAGCTTCATGTGCATGTGATGTATTATCAAAATTTCTATAAACAAATTCTAAATTATTCTTAGCTAAAATTTCTTTTACAATCTCAATACCTAAATTAGAAACCCTATAACTATCAGTTCTATGGTAAGTTATTAAGCCATTTTCGAATAATTTTTGTAACAAATTCATAGTTTCACTAGAAGATAACTTTAAAACCAAATTAGCAAAGGATAAAATATCAGGAGTATTAAAAGGTGGTAATACTACTTCCTTCTCCGTTTTGTCAACTATCTCAACTTTTAAATTAGCTTTACCTTTTATTTTACAATCAATAAACTGTAAATTTCCAATATTTATATCATTAACTACTGCAAAACTTTTCTTATTAGTATACTCTTTATATCTAGAAACAATCCAGTTAAGTACAGGAGATTGTACCCTTCCCGCACTTAAATTTCTATCATCAAAACTTTCCCTTAAAAAACTGCTTAAACTAAACCCTATCCATCTATCCTCCATTCTCCTAACTAACTGACTATTAACCATATTAAAATCAATACCTTTTAAATTATTCAAAGCATTAATAACAGCTTTTTTAGTTATTTCATTAAAAGTTATTCTATAAAAAACTTTAGGATTTAATAATTTATAAATATCAAAAGAAATTTTCTCTCCCTCACTATCAGGATCAGTAGCCAATATAACACCATCTACTAAATAACTTATTACTTTTAACTTTTCCAAATACTTAAAAGTACTGAAAATATTATTACTTCCACAATAAATACACACCTCTTTGTTAGAAGCAAATGATTTATTACAACTTCTACATCTTTTTATAGAACTATAAATTAAAGAACATTTAGTTATTTCATTATTATCAAATTCAACAATAACATTATATAAATTCAACTTTGTTTTACCATTATCATCATTATCTTTAAAGAAATCATTCTCATCTAAACTTAATTCAACAACGTGCCCAACTGATGGTACAATAATCAAAATCCCAATAGGAGAAAAAACTTCATAACCATTAAAAAAATCTAATTTAATAACAGAAGGGATCCCAAACATACTAGCAATCTGCTTAGCTTTAGTAGGGCTTTCCACTATCATTAAATAACTTTTAAAATCAATTACTACACTATTATCAAAATCTTTATTATTATTATTAAAATATTTGCTTCTGCTTTCATCTACTTGAAACTTTAATTCATTTAGAATATTCAATTCATTACCATTATTTAATTCATTTTCTTTGATTTCAAAATTATTAAAATAAGCTAATTTTTTTAATGGTTCTAAAAATACCTCATTATCAAAGATAAAACTAACTCCTTTTGTAATTCCATTAGGAGTTATTCTAGAACATCTACCAGAAGCCTGTAAATAAGTCTTTATATCAATAGTATATAAAACCTTATCAATAATAACAAAAGAGCCAATAACTAAGTCTTTATCCATATTTTTTATATATTCTTTAATCCGTTCTAAAGAAACCATCCTCTTTTTAAAAAACAAATTTGATAAAAATTTCTGAATAGGATAAAGATTTCTATAATTATCTAAATTATTCAAATCAATTTTCCTTTTAGGAATCCCCCAAAATACCACATATCTTATTTTATAAGGCAAATCCAACCCCCTAGTTAATATACTATAAGGAGAAGCTACACCTATTAAATAATTAACATTTTCAATATCTTTCTCTAAATCTTGAATTAAATTATATTCTCCTTCTATATAATCCTCACTATTATTAAATTCATTTTTTTCTAAATCCAAATCCGAGTCAAAATCCTCTAAATCATTAGTAAAATCTTCTTTTAATAAATCTTCTTCTTCTATAAAATCATCCAAATCATTCTCATAAATATCTACAAGTTTATCAATATATTTTGCAGTTTTTGAAGTAATAACCTTAGAATTAGGAATAATTTTTTCTAATTCAAGGGCATTCTCCAAAGAATTAGTAAAAATAATAGCTCCAGGTCCCATTTTTTCCAATATAAATAACAATTTATTAATATCTCCATCTTTTACAAATATATCCTCTATGTTCCTAACAAAATTAATACTACTCCCAACATCAAATTTTAATAATTTACTAAATAATATAGTATTTAACCCTCTTTTTAAAGTAGCAGAAGAAATAATAAGAATATTCTTAGGATAATTCTCTAATTTAGCTTTTTGCTCATCAGTTAAATTAAAGTCCTTATTTTTTACCTCCTTAATAAAATCCTGATCAAAGCCTAAAAGCATTAAAATCCTATCAGTATTTTTTGAACTTTTGGAAATACTATCTAAATCATCTACAAAAATTATATTAAAAACATTCCTTTTTAACAGCTCAAAATTTCTAGCTAAAAAATTATTTGTAATAACTAAAAATAAATAATTACCTTGCTCTATTTTAGATATTACTTCATCTTTTATAGATTTTTTTTGATCAGCTAAAAAAAATAGAAACTTATCTTCTACTAATTCCTTATTATATTTATTTTTTATATAATCCTTAATTTTATTTAAATAATTTTGAAAAATATTAAAAGCCTGTTTTACTAGTAATTGAGTAGGAAAAATAAGTAAACATTTCTTATCTTTAACAATCGAAAAATACAAAGTTAAAAATATTCCTAAAACAGTTTTTCCTGTACCTGTAGGAGCTTGAAAAGAAAAAGACATTCCTAAAAATACACGTTTAACATATGTCCTTTGAATAGATTTTAATTTATATCCAAAACAATTTTCAAAAAAATCCTCAAATTCTCCAACTTCTTTATCAATAGAACTAAAATCAATAGTATCTTTTATCTCTTCATTATATAAAACATCAATCATAGTTTTAAAACCTTATATACCAAAAATTTTTACTACTTCAAAAATTTTTACTACTTATAATTTATTTATATATTAATTAAAAAAATCTTTCTTAAATTTTTCATAACTTTTATTAATAATACTTAATCTTATTTTTTTTAGCAATTCATTATAAAAATATAGATTATGAATAGTTAATAAAGTCATAGCAGAAATCTCATTAGCATTAAATAAATGATTTAAATAAGCTACACTATAATTCCTGCAAGTATAACAATTACAATTCTCATCTATAGGTAAATCATACTTTTTTATATCCTTTCCTTTATAAATAGAAGCAGTTATATCTAATGTAAAATTATTCTTATAATTATCCTCATATTTCACAAAAACGGTTCCAGTTCTAGCATATCTTGTAGGAATTATACAATCAAAGGTATCTATTCCATGCTCAATAGCTATGAATATTTCATTAATAGTACCTATCCCTAAAAGATGTCTAGGTTTATCATCCGGAAAAGATAACCAATTCAATATTTCATATAAATCTTCTTTAGATCTCCCTAAGGATCCACCTATAGCATAACCATCAAAATCTAAAGACAAAATTTTTTCTAAACTCCATTTCCTTAAATCATAGTAATATCCACCTTGAACAATACCATACAAAAATCTTCTATATTCCTTATAATTATCCTTATTTTGAACAAAATACTTAAAAGATCTTTCAGTCCAATAAAAAGATCTAAAAGTAGATTCTTTAGTATATTCATAAGAAGCCAATGGAGAAGTACATTCATCTAAAGTTAACAATATATCAGATCCCAATTTTAATTGTATCTCAATAGAATTTTCAGGTGTTAATTTAAAAATCTTACCATCTAAATGACTTTTAAAAACAATTCCATCTTCATTCATTAAAGCTAATTTTTCCTTATTATTTGATAACTTAGATAACCTATTACTAAGTAAATCAATATTTCTTTTAGAACTGTTAGGAAAAATATTAGCAATTTTACCTACTCTATCTATTAAAGCTTGCCCTAAACTAAAAGCTTGAAATCCTCCACTATCCGTAAGAATAACACCTTTATAATTCATAAATTTATGTAAACCACCTAAATGATATATAACATCCTCTCCTGGTTGTAAATGTAAATGATAAGTATTAGAAAAAATAGCTTGAATACCTAAATTTAAAACACTAACACTATCTAAAGCCTTAATAGAACCTAAAGTAGCAACAGGTATAAAATTAGGAGTTTCTAAAACACCATTATCAGTTATTATCTTACCTACTCTCATTAATCCATCTTTATACTCTATTTTAAAAAAATCACTCATTTTTTAAATCCTTATTTACTACTTTTTTATTTACTATTTTATTTACTATATTTTTTATAAAGCTTAAGAAAATAATTAGAGTAATAAGGATTATAATAAATAAACTTTTTAACATTATAAATCTGAGCTAATACAGAATACATTTCAGTTTTAATAACATTAAAATCTTCTTCATCCTTTTTCGTTTTTACAATATAATAAGCTATATTATAAGCAGAATTAAGATCATCCAAATATAATAAAGACATAACAGTATAATAAACAGAAATAACATCAAATTTATCACTTTTACTAAATAAATTTATTGATTGCCTAAAATAAAATTGATTACTTACATTTTTTATTTTTAAATAATACTTCCCCAAAATATAACTAATAATACCCCCCTTTATATAAATAGTTTTATTATCAACAACAGATAAATCATATAAAACTAAAGGTTTATATAATATTTCAAAAACTCTTTTGCAATTATAAATATTGTTTCTATTATTTTCAATAAGTAAACATTTATTAAAATCTGGTTCTATATAATAACTATAAGCTTCTAAAATAACACCATAGAAATTAGGTTTTCTCACATCCATCAGATATGATAACTCATTTAATGGATAAATATTTTCAAAAATATTTTTAAATAATCTTAAAGAATATAATTCTTTCTCATTTAATAATTGTTCATAATAATAAGTTTTAGCAATTAATAGATAAATATCAGGATAATTATATTTATCGTAAAGCAATGCTTTTTTAAGAATAAATCTAGTATTATTAAGCAAATCCAACATTTGCTTTTTATTTTTTTGTAATTCTAATTTAAAATTTTTATCATTTTTCACAGAATTATATAAATTATATTTAATCTCAAATTCCTGAAGATAAGAATAAGCTAAAGAAAGATAAGCATTGATATTATATTTTGAAATTTTCAAAGCCATTTTATTATAAATTTCAGAATTAACATAATCCCCTTTAGCTCTATAAAACTCTGCCAAAGTAATATACTTAGAAGAAGATTTAAATGAGAAATTTATAATTTTATGGTAATATAAAATCGCTTGATCTAAATTAGAAGAATCATTAGCTAATCTATCCAAATAATAAGCTTTTAATTCTTTATAAGAAAATATAAGAGAAAAAATAAGTCCAACTAAACTTAAAATAAAAAATAAAATCCTAAGTAAATTATTCATTTCATAAGAAAAATTAGCTTTAACATTAATTTCATTATTAATAAAATCAATACTACCCAAATTAATTGCAAATAATACAAAAAAAGTAATTAAAATAAACGCAAACTTAAAATCAACATCAAAAGCAATATGAATCATAGACTGTACTAAACCTATAGAAATCCCTGAACTTAAAATAATTACATTTAAATTTCTTAAATCTCTAAAATTTTCTTTTATATCTTTATCATTAGAATTAACATCTTCTTGAGATATATAATCTATTAACTTATCAATTTTTTCTTTTATAAGCTTAAAATCTAAATTACTAACAAACTTACTATAATAAAAAGCAACTCTAAAAATAAAAAATAAAAAAATAAAAATTAAATAAATGACCCCTAAAAATCCAACTTCAGATAATATTTTTAAATAATAATTATGAGGATCTTTAGAATAAAAATAGAAAGCAGATTGATAAAGTGGATAAGTTTTAGAAAAATTATATAAACCACACCCAAAAGGAAATTCCTTAGCAATAGAAAAAGAAGCTAAATAAAAATCAATTCTAGCTAAGACAGTATTGGATAACATAGATAGAACATTTTTAAAAGATAAAACTAAATTTTTTACAAAATTTTTATCTAATATAAATTGTAAAATCAAAATAAAAATAACAAAACTAACACTAATAGAAATAAAAATAATAGTCCTTCTTTCTAATTTTATATCCTTTAAGTTAATATAAATTTTCCTAAATATTTTAAAAATTCCAAAATAAAGAGGTAAAGAGACTAAGAAAGATAAAATAGCAGCTTTAGATCCCGAAAACAATAAAGCAACTATAGCAAATAAAAAAGCTAAAAAAAATAATACCGCCTTATAATATTCCCTATAAACCAAAGATAAAATAGTCAAAGAAAATGGGATAGGTAATAAAATTAAAAGATAACCAGCAAAAGCATTCTTTTGATAAAAAAAAGACATCCAAGAACTATTAGGCGGCATCCCTAAATTCACAAATATCGCTATAAATATCAGTAAAATCAACAATATAACCAAAAATAAATTAAAATTATAGAAAAATCCATCCTTATCCTCTATAAAATTAAAAATATTATAGCCAAATATCATAAATAACAAAATTAAAAAAATTATAATAAATTCTCTAATACTATCAAATACTTCAATAGAGAAAAAGAAAGTAGATATAAAACTTACAAAAAGTAACCCTAAAAAACCTAAAATCTCTATATTAATTCTTAACTTATTTCCAGAAAAAACTAAAAAAAATAGAACAGGTAAAGCAAGGAAAGAAATAATAAAAATATACAGATATTGCTCATAAGAATACAAACCAGCAGCTATAAAAAAATCTTGAAAAAATTTAATCCCAAAAAACTTAAATAAATCCAAAAACCACAAAATATATCCTAAACTTAATAAAATAATTAAACTCCAAATACCACTTTTTAATAATTTATCTTTTATCATTAAAACTTACCCTTTAGCTTGCTTAATTATTTTATCAGCCTCTTTTATTAATTCTTTTATCTGAATAACTTCCTCATCTTCTTCTTGATCAAAAACATATAAAACAAAACCAACTAAGGAAATAACTATACCAACTAACATTAAAGTTTTTCCTATTTTTTCCTTCATATTTTCACCTCTTACTAAAATACTTAAAAATTACTAAATATAAAAACTTCTTTGAAATTAGGATATCAATTTTTAAGAAAAACTAGATCTATGTTGCATCTCTTGAATTATTTCTTCATAAATCTTTTCTTTATTTTTTCTTCGTAGATCTCTCTTAGAAGGATAATCAAGATTAACTTTAGAATTATTACCTTCCCAAAGTAAAGCAGCAACTCCATCTAACTGATCCTTCATTTCCTGACAATATGGACAAGTTCTATAATCATGCGGAGAATCAGAATGCTTAGGTTCAGGATACATAAATATTTTACCTTCATAATTCCTTAAAATTACTCTACTATCAGACATAGAAATAACATAATTAGGCATAACAGGAATCTTACCCCCCCCACCAGGAGCATCCACTACAAAATAAGGATTAGCTAATCCCGAAGTATGACCTCTTAAAAACTCCATTATTTCTATTCCTTTAGAAACCCTAGTTCTAAAATGCTCTAAGCCCTCAGTTAAATCACATTGATAGATATAGTAAGGCCTACATCTATTTTTTAATAATAATTGAAATAATTTTTTCATAACAAATGGACAATCATTAACACCTCTTAATAAAACAGTCTGATTCCCCAAAACTACTCCCGCATCAGCTAGCATATTTAAAGCTCTAGAGGAATATTTAGTTATCTCTTTAGGATGATTAAAGTGAGTATTTAAATAAATAGGATGATATTTTTTAAGAATATTAACTAATTTTTCCGTAATTCTCATAGGATTAGTTACAGGCATCCTAGAACCTAATCTTATAATTTCTACATGCTCAATAGATCTTAAACCTTGTAAAATTTTTTCAATTTTCTCATCACTTAAAGAAAGTGAATCCCCTCCCGAAACAACTATATCCCTTATTTCTTTATGTTTTTTTATATATTCCAACCCCATTTCTATTTGAGACCAAGGTGTAGGTCTATAACTTACCATTCTACTCCTTGTACAATGCCTACAATAAACAGAACATCTATCAGTAACTAAAAATAATACTCTATCAGGATATCTATGAACTACTCCAGGAACAGGCATATCTACATCTTCTGCTAAAGGATCTTCCAAATCAAATGTAGACTTCTCTAATTCATAAATAATAGGAACTGCTTGTCTTCTTATAGGATCGTTAATATCATTAGGATCCATTAGTAATGCATAATACGGTGTAATTCCCATTGTAAAAATTTCACCTAATCCCTCTTTAATAGCTCTTTCTTCTTCATTAGTAACATTAATTATTTTTTTAAGCTTTTCTAAAGTAGTTATTCTATTTTGAGTTTGCCAATGAAAATCTTCAAATTGCTCTTGAGTAACATCTTTCCACATTTCTATTTCTGTCCAATGTCTCATTTCCTTTTACCTCCTTTACTTAACTAATTCTCTTATTTGATTATAATTAAAATCAAAATCTAAATCTAAATTATAAATAACTTTATTTAAAATTTTATAATTAATTAAAGCTAAATCATGTAAAACTAAATTAGGTTCAAAAAATATACTATTCTCAATAATTTTCAATGCTCTATCATACTCCCCTATCAAAACACTAGCAGCATAAAAATATAATCTACTTTCAGTAAACCCTGGATTTGAGCTAACCGAGCCTCTAAAATAATTATAAGCTAAATCAAAGCGCTTAATAACAAAATAATACAACCCTGCTAAAAACCAATAAAAACCATTATTAGGATCATTATCTATTAATTTATTTATTCTATTTATACTATCTTCAAAATTCATTTGATTATCATCAACTAACAAATTCTTATACTTAATATAATCCAAAAAATTAATAATAACTTTACTTAAAGGAATAAATCCCAAAGTTTTAATAAAATTCTCATAACTTTTATCTCCAAAACTCCATAAAATTACTTTATATAAAACATTTTTAGAATAAATTAAATCACAAATTTTAAAAACGTTATACTCATTAAATTCTTTATATTCATTTACTTCAAAATCTTTAGAAAAGAAATTTAATATTTTTTCATATAATAAATCAATCTCATTTTTAATAATCTCAAATAAATTTAGTCTATAATTTCTTATAGCAATTAATAACTGTAAAACATAGTGCAAATATTCCTTATTATTTTCTATAATTATATCAGCAATAGAAATAATTCTCGGTAAAAAATCCAATATAAAATAATTTTCCTTAGAATTAAAAACTAAAGACAAAGCTAAAATCAATAAAACAATAGAAAACTTTGGTAAAAATTGATCTTCATAATTACTAAAAATCTTATCTAAACACTTAACAAAACTTTCATAATCATTTGAATAAAAACTAATAATAAGTCCATCAAATAAGATAATTTTATATAAAACATCCAAATCTGAACCTATATTTTTAATTGATTCTTTAAAATCAATGCTATCTTTTTCAAAATTAGAAGGATCTAATAAATCAATTATTAAAAAAATATCTTCCTTAGCTTTATCTAAATTGTTTAATAAAAAAGCAAAAATAGATCTTAAATAATAAAACTCAAAATCACTTATATTCTCTAATCTATCAAAATAATTTATTGCATTAATAAAATCATTATTGAACAATAAATCAAGTATTTTTAAGAAATCATCTGAGAATTTAATAACATCAAAAATTCCATTTTCCCTTAAAATTGTCATATTATTACTATTATTATTAATATCATAATTAGAGCTAATAAATTTTTCATAAATAGCATCCATAACCTTAGGAAAAAACCAAAAAAATAATAAAGGATTAATAAAAAAAACTGGAAAATAATACCTTACCTTTAAAGGTAAATAAATTTTAAAAACTTTATCAATATTTGTAACTTTTCTACAAATCCTACATTTACAATCTTTATTATGTTCAATATTATTAGCTATTTCTATTATTTTTTCAGATTCCACTTCTATAAGATTAGCCTTTAAATTATCTAAAATTTTTAATCCATAAATTAAATTTCCCATAAATAGCCTCCTTAAATAATATAAACACTACTTTTATCTTCAACATTCATAATATCCTTAACTTTTTCTTCCACAAAATTAGCATCAATTACGATAGTTTTATATCTATATTTATCAATATCAAAAGAGATATCTTCTATAACCTTTTCCACAACAGCATGTAATCTCCTAGCTCCAATGTTTTCAGTATAAGTATTCAATTTTTCAGCAATCTCAGCTATCTTATAAATAGCATCATCCGTAAATTCTAAATTAATTTCATCAGATTTTAACAACATTACATATTGTCTTATTAAGCTACTTTCGGATTTCTTTAGAATATTATAAAAATCCTCTTTAGTTAAATTTTTTAACTTAACCCTAATAGGAAATCTACCTTGTAACTCAGGAATTAAATCAGTAGGTTTAGATATATGAAAAGCACCTGCAGCAATAAATAAAATATGATCAGTTTTAACAGGACCATACTTAGTTAATACAACACTACCTTCTATAATAGGTAATAAATCTCTTTGTACACCCTCTCGAGAAACATCAGGACCTCTTCCAACTTCACCCTTTGATACAATTTTATCTATCTCATCTATAAATATAATTCCCAAATTCTCAGCCCTTAAAATAGCTTCCTTTTTAACTTCATCCAAATCTATCAACTTTTTAGACTCCTCAAGTTTCAAAATTTCAATAGCTTCTTTTATTCTAACTTTCTTCTTCTTTAACTTCTTTGGACTTAACGAAGAAAATAATTCATTCATATCTATCCCATATTGATCAAAAGTTTGATTAGTTCCAGGAATAAAATAAGCTTCAATAACAGGCTTAGATTCTACATCTATTTCAATCACCATATTTTCATCTATCTCATTTCTTTTAAACTTTTCAATAAATTCTTTTCTTTTAGAATCTATTTCTAATTTTATATCTTCAGGTACACTTACATTTGAAGAAGATATATTAAATAAATTAAACAAAGGATTATTATTAGAAGAAGAAGGATAAGGATAAATAATTTCACTTAATCTTTTAATAGCTTCTTCATAAGCTTTATCTTCAACTTTTTTCATTTTTTCTTCTTGAACATTCCTAAAAGCAACCTCTACTAAATCCCTAACCATACTTTCTACATCCCTACCAACATAACCAACCTCCGTATATTTAGTAGCTTCAACCTTAACAAAAGGGGCACCTATAATCTTTGCCACTCTCCTTGCTATCTCAGTTTTACCTACACCGGTAGGACCTATCATTAAAATATTCTTAGGTATAATTTCCTCTTGATACTCTTTAGGTACTTTTAAACGTCTATATCTATTCCTTATAGCAATAGCTATGCTCTTCTTAGCTTCTTCTTGACCTATTATATATTTATCTAATAACTCTACTATTTTTATAGGCTTTAAATCTAACATAAAACTCTCTAATAAATTTACATCCATATCCTAATAAAACCTAACCTCCTTCTTTAAAACACATTAAAATAAATAACTTTCAAAAATTAAATTTAAAAAACTTTTTCCATCTATTAAATCTTTTAAATCATTTTCTAAATAGTTTTTAAAGTAATCAAAAATAGTTTTAGCTACATCACTAAAAGATTCTCTATAACCTAAATTAACTCCACTTTTAAATCTCTGATTTTTTGAATAAACAATTAATGGAGTATGTTCCCTTGTATGATCAGTAGAATTATCAGTAGGATCATTTCCATGATCAGCTACTATAAACAAAATATCATCATAACTAATACTATTAATCAATTTCATAATATTTTGATCAAACTCAATTAATGCATTAACCATTCCAACATAATCCTGTCTATGACCATATAAAGTATCAAAATCAACTAAATTACTAAAAACTAATCCATTAAATTCTTCCTTAACTACTTCAATTGTTTTATTTAAAATACTTAAGTTACCAGATACTTTATATGATTTAGTAATAGATTTATTAGCAAAAATATCAGCTACTTTACCAACAGCAACAACCTCTAAATTAGATTGATAAAAAATATCTAATAAAGTAGTCCTTGGTGGTAAAACAGAAAAATCTTTTCTCTTATCATTTAATCTATAATAATTCCCATTATTCCCTGCAAATGGCCTAGCTATAACTCTAGCAGTTAAATAAATCCCACCTTTATAATTCTTAAGTAAATCAAATGCTATTTCACATATTTTATATAATTCTTCTAAACTAATTACATCAATATGGGCAGCTATTTGAAAAACACTATCTGCTGAAGTATAAACTATAGGATAACCAGTTTTAACATGTAAATCTCCCAATTCCTTTATTATTTCAGTTCCCGACGCTACTTTATTACCTATAACTTTTCTAGCTATTCTACTTTCAAATTCACTAATTAAATCTTGTGGGAATCCATTTGGGAAAGTAGGAAATCCTTTATTAGAAATAATTCCAGCTAATTCCCAATGACCAGTTATAGTATCCTTAGCATTAGATTTTTCAGTTAGTACTCCATAAGAAGATATAATATCTATATCAACAAATCCCAATTCTTTAGAACTTATATTTTCTTTAAATTCAATAATTTTTCCTAATCCTAATTTAGATAAATTATAAAAATAATAAATTCCATTAGTTTTTAGGTAATTTTTTAAAGAATTAACTAACGTATTACAAGTTTTAGGATCATTAAATAAATGAGAATCTTCTTGAGCTCCAATCCCTAAACCATCTAAAACTAAAATAATTGCTTTCATACTTAAATTTTATTATTCATCTTTTTAATTTGATCAATAATAGCAGGTAAAATAACTTTATAATCCTCAACAATACCTATATGAGAATATTTAAAAATAGGAGCCTCTTTATCATTGTTAATAGCTACAATAACCTTAGATTTATTCATACCTGCTAAATGTTGAGTAGCTCCAGAAATTCCAACCGCAATATATAAATCAGGACTAACTGTTTTACCTGTTTGACCTATTTGTAAACTTGGATCAATCCAACCAGCATCAACAACAGCCCTTGAAGCACCTACTGCTCCATTTAATAAATTTGCCAACTCCTTTAATAATTCAAAGCCATCTTTAGATCCTAATCCCCTACCTCCACTAACTATAACCCTTGCCTCCTCTAATTTAGGCCCCATCTTTTGAATCTTATTTATTTTATAAACACTAATATCATTAAAAATAGCTTCATAATTTATATCTATTTCCTCAATAATAACTTCATTACTCACATCATTATTAACTAATTCAAAATTAACTAACTCAAAATAAGTTGGTTTAAAAGTTAATAAAACCTTATCTCCTCTTAAAATAAAACTACTAATACTTTTAGAACCATATGAAAAAGTTTTAAATATTATATTACTATTTATTAATTCAAAATCAAGCAAATTAGTTAAAATACCATAATTAAAATAAGAAGCAACATAAGGCGCAATTTCAGTATTAACTTCATTAGATTGCAAAGTTATAAAATTTAGTTCTTTATCTTTAGTAAATATAACTTTTAGTACCTGGATTATTAAATCCAATAAATTCTTTGGAAAATAAGATTCATTTAGATTTAAGCTTAGATTTAAAACATTAAAAAAGTAAATTTTATCAATATTTTTCGAATTTTCCAATAACTTCATTTTATAATCTTGAGAAATATTAACTAAATTAACAATTCCTAAATAAGTTTTTTCAATTTTTAATTTATCCTTAGCTTTATTTAAAATCGATATATCACTTAAAAAATTAACTTTATTATCTATATTTAATACTAAACTTAACATATTCATATTTATATTATTTTTTTTCAAATAAAATAATCCTTTTAAAAAAATAAATGAAAAATTACAAATTCAAAATATATTTACTACTTTAAAAAATATATTTAATACAACAAAATTCCTATTAAACTAAACTAACTTTGGTTAGATTCTAAATTATCAGACATACGGAAAAAAGCAACCAAAGCTATTACCCATCCAATAATAGCTAAAATCCCAAATAAAATACTTCCTCCTAATACCCCTAATCCAGCATATTTAAATAAATTATCATTAGTATATTCATAAAATATATCTAAGTATTTTTTAGAGAAAAAACCGGACAAAATAAAACTTAACCATAAAACAAATAAACCTACAAAAAACATAACCCCAAAAGCAGATTTTGCTCCAAATGAATGACCCCCGATAAAAATAGAAGCAATAGAACTAGCAGATAATATAACAAATAAAATCACACCAATAATAACAATTATAAAACTATAGATAAAATTTTTAAATATATCTCCATTATTTAATTTCTTAGAAAAATTAAAAATCCCAATTATATATGCTACAGCCCCCCCCCAACGAAATAATAGCCCCAATTAAGGGTATAAAACCTCCCACCATAGACCCTAATAACCCAAAAGCACATAACTTCTTTTCTAAACTAATATCAACAACTTCTTGTAATTTGTTATCCATAATAAAATTATACCTCCTTTGAAATTTCTAATTTAATTATTTTAAATCCAAAAAATAATTACTCTATAGGTATTAAATACTCTAAAAAAAAATCCTCTTTAAAAATTAATTTAAAAAGAAAAAACATCTGAAAAAAATAATTTACAAGGTATCTTTATTTTTTAGTTTTTTTAAAAATTCTTCTTGAATAATAAGCATTTCGTTTGATTCAGAAAAACCACAAGAATGTAGCAAAGAATGAATTAACACTCTTAATAACTCTTCTTCATAACTAACTTTATATTTCCTTGAGTTATTATAAATAACATTTAAACAAATAAAAATAAAAATGGAATCATCATAAATAAGAGTAATTGTATCCGTAAAATTATCAATATTAAAATACATCTTTTTTAATTCTCTTATTTTTTTAATAGATAATGTTTGTATGTATATCTTTTTATCTTCTATTTTTTTAGCTAAATCATGATATTCACTCACAAAGTAACCCAAAATTTTATAAAATAAATTTAAAACTTTTAAATTGTTAGAATAAATAATATTACTTTTAGCTAATTTTTTATACATAATTAAACTAAAGTATACTAATTGTTTTTCTTAAAAGCGGGGTAAGAAATCCTTTTATGATAACTTATAAGCAAGTATTTAATTACTTCCTGCTTTATTATATTTATATCGTTAAGAGTAATATTAGAATCAGAAAATTGATCTTCATTAAGTAGTCTATTAATAATATTTTCTGTTAGTTTATAGATAGAATTAAAAGATATTTCATTTAAAGATCTAGAAGCAGCTTCAATACTATCACAAATCATAAGGATAACCATCTCCTTAGTATAAGGTTTAGGACCATCATATTTATAATCGTTTATATCAATCTCATATTTCTTATTTTCCTTAGCTCTCTGTAAAGCTTTAGTATAAAAATACCATATAATAGTAGTACCATGATGAGTTCTAATAAAATCAATTAATTTTTTAGGTAATTTATATTTATTAGCAATCTCAACCCCTTTTTTAACGTGATTCTTAATAATAAGAGCACTTAAATGAGGTTCAATTTTATCATGGGGATTCTCTTGTCCCTCTTCTAAATTTTCCGCAAAATAATTAGGTTTATCAATTTTCCCAATATCATGATATAATGCCCCTAATTTAACCAATAAAGGATTAGCATTAATAGCTTTAGCACAATTCTCACATAACTCTGAAACCCTAACACTATGATTAAAAGTCCCCGGAGCTTTCTCCCTTAACATAGTTAATAATTCATTATTTAAATCTAATAATTCTCTTAGTTTATAATAAGATATCCCTCCTAATCCTTTCCCTAAATAAATTATTATAAAATTACCTAAGCCAAAAACTAAAATAACCGAAATTACCCACCATAAAACATTAACAGGATTATTAAAATTAAATAAAACAAAAACTATAATTGATAATAAGAAAAATACTAAAAACTGGTTAAATAAGCTATATGATAAGACATCCTCGTTATTATCATTAGTAAAAATAATAAAAAATAAAATAGAACTAACAATAAAGGGAACTATAAAAGAAATATTTAACATCTCTTGATAATACAAATAATTTAACAACTCCAAAAGAACTAAAATAATTCCAAAATATACCCATGCAAATCTTATGCCAATAATATAATAAATTATAATACAAAACAATAAAAAAGGAAAAATAAAATAAACAGAATCAAAATAAAATTTAATTACCACAACTGAATTGATAAAAATTAGAGTTATAATAAAAAATTTTAAATTCAAATCAAACAAATAATCATATTCTTCATTCTTAGCAAAAAGTTTATTAAATAAAAACAATAATAAAATACTTAAAAGAAAAACAATAAAAGAATAAATAAATAAGTAATAAAATTGTATCTTATAAAACTTTTGATCTAAGCCCATTTTTTTTATAATATTTAATAATTCAGGATTTATTAAAGTTTTTTTAGGTACAACTATTTCACCTTTCTTTATTTCAAAATGAGTAGGAATATTTTTTAAATATTCCCTCTGAGTTTCTAAAGTCTTTTGAATATCAAATATTTTATTAAAAATTATTAAATTAGATATTTTTTTTAATATAATCTTTTTATAAGCATTTAAATTCTGAATTTCTTTAGGATCGTTTGATAATACAGAAATATCTAAAATACCATCAATTTCAGAAATCACTTTAGGAATATCATTAAATTCTATCCCATTTTGTAATTTTAAAATTAAATAACCTTTAATTGAATTATAAAAATACTCAACATACTCAGACTTTATAGATAAAATTAAATTAATTTCAGCTTCATTAAAATATCTTTTTAGATTATTAACATCTTTTTTAATTTGAGGTAAAAAAAATTGATCAATATTATATATATTTTTTTGAGTTTTTTTTATATCAATATAATACTCTTTTATCTGAGATATTTTTTTCAGTTTCTCCAGAGTTTCATAAGTATAACCAGAAATAAATAAATCTTTATCAGCTATAATATCAAATCTAACAACTTTCTTTATATCATAAACATTAAATAATAAAAAATAATTTAATAAAAATAAACCAAAACTTATAAAAAAAGTATAAGCTATATTCCGATATATTTCATTATTTTTTAAATTTTTTAAAAAATTTTTTAAGCTATAGAAAAAAGTAGGGACAAATTTAAATACTATATTAAGATAATTATGTAAATTTTTATTATGAGAATCCTTAATAGAAAAATTAGAAAACATGATAAAAAAAATAAACTTAATTATTTAAGAGCTTCAACACCAGCAACTATTTCTAATAATTCCTTAGTAATAGATTCCTGTCGCTTCTTAAAGAAAAGTAATTTAAGATCCTTAATAAGATTCTCAGCATTTTCAGTTGCAGTATTCATTGCCATTAATCTTGCACTAAACTCCGATAACTTACTATCTAATATCAACTGATAAATTAAAGAATTAACATAAATTTCGAATATCTCTTGTCCAATATCATCTAAAGAAGGCTCAAATATAAAGTGATCCACATTATCACTTTTCTCTTCCTTTATATCAATCAAACTTACATCAAAAGGTAAAAGCTTAATAGAAATAGGTAAAAACTTAGAAGGACTATAATACTTCGTATAAATTACCTCAATTCCTGAAACTCTTTCATGTAAATTAAAAATTTCATATCTTAATCGTTTAATAAAATCAAAAGAAGGGATATCTCCAACCTTATCAAAAGTAGCAAACAAATTATAACCCCTTCTAGAAAAATAGCTAACAGCTTTTTTACCCACTGGAATAATTATTAATTTTTCCTTTAAATTAAGATACTTTTTTTCAAAATAATTAAATATATTAGTGTTAAATGCTCCACATAAACCCTTATCCGACGTAGCAACAATTAAGCCAATTTTATCTCCTTGTTTTTCTTTAAGAATATCTAAATTCCCTAAATTCAATCTAAAATCAGTATTTCTTAATAAAACAGAAACTATTTTCTGTAGATCCTTAATATACTCTCTAAAAGGTAAAAAAGCCCTTTGAATTTTTTTTATTTTAACACTAGCAATTAACTTCATAGCTCTCGTTATTTGTTTTATATTATCTGCAGCCTTTATTCTATTCTTCAATTCTTTTAAAGCCATTGACATAAATTTTCACCTTCTCCTTCTCTATTTTTAATCCTTCTCTATTTTTATAGCTTTATCTAAAATCAAAACCCCATTTAAATGATCATATTCATGCTGTATAACCCTAGCTTTAAAATCCTCATATTCCTTAATTACTTCATTTCCATTTAAATCAACATATTTTATTTTTATCTTATTGCTTCTTCTAATTAAAGCAGAAACAAAAGGAACACTTAAACACCCCTCCCAATCCTCATTAAACTGCTTAGAATATTCTATTATCTCAGGATTAATAAAAACCTCTATATCATCAAGTGATTGTATCTCCTTTTTTTCTCTCTTTACTTCTTCTCTATTATCAATATCTCTTTTTATTATAAATACTTTCATATCAAAACCAACCTGAATGGCAGATAAACCCACCCCATCATAGTAATCCATCGTCTTAGCTAAAGATAAAATAAAATTCAAAAACTCCTCCCTCTTTATTAAATTAAGATTAACTTTCTTTGATTTCTTTCTTAATATTTTATTAGGAACAGTAATTATATCAAAAATAATAGCTTTTTTGTTATTAATCACATTATATTTTTTTTCTTGTCCCAAAAAAGAATCCATCTAATTCTCCCTGCTATTTTAAAAACTTTTTATTTTAAATATTTATAAAATTTTTTTCAGCAATCTTAGATGAATATTAGAAAATCCAAAAATATCAAGTTTAAAATCTACCTTTAAATTATTAAAAAATGGATTAGCAAAGGTAATTAAATTAATTTCCTTTACTCCCCTATCTCTTAATATATTAACAAATTCTATAAAATTAGAATCCTTATAAATAGGCAAATAAAATAAATTAACTACTTCTTTTATTTTATCTACATAATTTCTATTTAAATTAATATTCCAATTATTCATATTAATATAACAAACTTCCCTTTTATTAATAAAATTCTTTATTTTATCCACAATTCCTATTTCTTCTAAATATGAATTAAAAAACACAAAATTAACAGAACCATTATTAAAATTAAATTTGAATCTTTTTATATCACCTTCAATATTGATTTTAAAATTAAATTCATTATAAAACCAGTTTTTCAGATCAATATAATCTCTATCTAAATCATTATTAAAATTTTCATTAATAAAATTAATAAAATTATTTACTTTATTATACTTATTTAACAAAACTTTTAAAAAATGTTCATTTTTAAGAGCATAATCAGAAATAATATTAATAGCTTCTTCTTTTAACTCATCTTTCCCTAAAACCAGCAACACATCAACTCCAGCAATTAAAGAATTAATAAGAACATCTTTAAAATCAAAATTCTTTAAAGCCAACATATTTAAAGCATCACTAAAAACAATTCCTTTATAATCTTGTTTATTAATTAAATTTAAAATCTTCTTAGATAAAGTAGCAGGTAAATTATCAACATCTTTATAAACCACATGAGCTGTCATTACTGAATCTAAATTTTCTAAATTATTAATAAAAACATTTAATTCATTATAATCTAAATTAGTTTCAGGCAAAGAAAGATGACTATCAGCAAAAGTAGAACCATGCCCTGGAAAATGCTTACCACAATTATAAATCCCAACCTTTTTATATCCCTTAATAAAAAACTTAGATAACTCTAAAACTTTTTTATAGTCATTAGAAAAACTTCTAACCCCTATTATTGGATTTTCTAAATTAGAATTAACATCCAAAACAGGAGAAAAATTCAAATTAAAACCAGCCATTTTTAAAATTAATCCATTAAAATAAGCCAACTTAAAAGCATCCTCTTTATTATTAATAACCCATTGACTACAAATAGCAGGATAATCTTCAAAATCAAACCTAAAAACTACCCCACCCTCTTGATCTATACTCCTTAACAAATTTAACCCAAATTTACTTTTATAAATCTCCTTATAATAATTATTTAAATCTTTAATTTCATCAAAATTTAGATTCTTTAAATCTTTATAAAATAAAATATATCCCGCAAAAGTATATTTAAAAACAAAATCTTTATTATCTATATCTATTAAAATTAATCTTGAAACTATATTACTTATTTCCTTTTTACTTATCATAACCTCTAATTTTTACACATCTTTTTATTTATTAATTTTATTTTTGATAGAATTTTTTATTATATTATTTCTTATTCTGTTTAAAATTAATTTGTAATAATTATAATATCCAATATTTTTTACAAATTCCTTATTAGTTCCCTTATTAATTATAAAATTAGCTTTAAATTCATTTAATCTATTTTTTTTAGGTATATCATTTAAAATTATAATTTCTTTAATTAATTGATTAATTCCATTAGAAACTAAATAATTATTTAAATACTTTAATAATTTCTGTTTATTCTGAATTGCTAATAAATAAGAGGAATAATCATAAAAAATCAAAATTAGCTTGGAATCTCTAAAAGACTTTACCTTACAATTCTTAAAAAGTTTTGTATTTTTAAGTAAAAAAATAATCTTAAAAATATGATTATAATTATTGATTAAATTACTAAAAATATTCTTAATATTGTACATATCACTTAATCTCAATTAATTTAGGATTATAATAAAAAGTTAAATACATAAAAGACTTAGTGATATAAATAGCAGTAAAGAAACTAATAACATTACCCCAAAGCAAAGCAAATCCAAATCCCTGAATAATAGAAGTTCCAAAAATCATAAGAATAAGAGCTGCAATTATAGTAGTTAAATGACTATCCAAAATAGTATCAAAAGAACGTTTAAAAGCCAAATCTATAGCAGTATTTAAAGGCTTATTATCTCTTATTTCTTCTTTCAATCTTTCAAAAATTATTATATTAGCATCAACAGCCATACCAATAGATAAAATAATTCCCGCAATAGACCCTAAAGTTAAAACAGTATTACTAATAGAAATAATAGTTAAAAACAAAGCAGTATAACTAAGCAAAGCAAAATCAGCTAATAAACCAGGAACTCTATAAAAAATAAGCATAAATATACAAACAATTAGTAATGCAATAACACCTGCTATTAAGCTTCTTTTTAAATGTTTCTCACCTAAAGATGGCCCAATAGTATAAGCTTCTAATATCTTCGGCGGATACTGTAACTTCCCTGAATTTAAATAGATAGCTAAATCCTTTGCTTCCTTTAAAACACTTTCCTTATCTTTATTATAACCTAATTCAATTATTCCACTACCACCCGTTATAACAGATCTAACAATAGGAGCAGAAATTTCTTTATCATCAAAATAAATATAAATAGGCTTATTTAAATACTGTCTAGTAATTTCTTCAAAAATTTTAGCTCCTTTATTATCCAAACTAAAAGCTACATAAGGTTGCCCCGCATTATTAAACTCAACTCTCGCACTAATAATACTATCCCCAGTTAATACAGTCTTTTTATAAACATTACCAGTATTAGGATCATATTCTTCCACTTTAAATTCTAATCTCCCAACTTTTGTCACCTTTTCTATAGCATCATTAGTATCCGATACTTCAGGAATCTCTATAATAATCCTATTATTACCTGCTTGTTGAATCACTACCTCCTGAGTACCCGTAGGATTTAATCTCTTTTCTAAAATATTAATTACTTGCTGGATCTCTGCATTTGAAATCTGTTTCAATTTAGGATCATAAATTTCTAACATTAAATGAATTCCATATCTTAAATCCAATCCCAATTTTATAGGGACCCCTCCTTTTTTTGATAAAACAGGAGAAAATAAATAATAAATCATAAATAATGTACCTAAAATTATTAAAATACTATAAATAATACTAATCTCTTTTTTTAGCATATACCCCTCCAAAATATCTTAAAATTATTTTTAGATATATCTTAAAATTATTTTTAGATATTAAAATTATCAGCTTATTTAAAAATATTTTTCTTTAATTTCATTAACTGCTTGAGTCATATTAAATAATTTTTTAAACGCTATCTCCCAAGTTCTTGTCCTTAATCCACAATCTGGAGAAATATAAATTCTAGCAGGATCCTGAATTATATCTAAAGCATACAATATCCTGTCTTTTATAAGTTCCTTAGATTCTATAAAATCAGTATGAACATCAATAACCCCTAATCCTACTATAAACTTAGAATTCTTAAAATATTTCAAAATTTCATATCCTTTCCTATTAATTTTACCCAATTCAATACTATCCCTATTAGCATATTCAAAATGAAATTCATCTATTACCCCTTCTAATTCATATAAATTAGGAAATAATAAAGAATAATCAGAAAAACAAATATGAATGGAAAAGAATAAATCACTATTTTCATTTTTTAAATCTTGAACAGTTTTTTTAATAGCATCAACAAATAGATTTATTTCATTTCTCTTAGTAGTAGCAGCAGGCTCATCAATTTGAATATACTTAACCCCTAAATCTAATAATGATTTTATATTTTCTTTAATAATATAGGCCATATCATTTAAAAAATTAGCTCTATTATTATAAGATACATTCTCAGCAATAGAAACATTTTTAAAATAATATTCATCAAAAGACCAATCAACTAAAGTATAAGGCCCCGTTAATGGAATCTTAACATCTTTTTTAGCAATAAATAAAATATTTTTAGCTTCATCAAGATGATAGTAGTTCTTTAGTTTAGGTTTATCAATAACAGCAGCCTTTTTATAATATTTATAATCAAAACTAACAACATTATCCTTAAATTCAAAACCATAAATATTTTTAATAGGATATTCATACATTTCCACTCTATGCTGCTCCCCATCATATACTAAATCCAACCCAGCTTTTTCTAATAATCTAATAGCATATAGAGAAGAATAATATATTATTCTTTCTTTCTCTTCATTAGAAAAATTAACTTTTTTAGAAAGTAAATTAATTAATTCTGAAACATCCTGAATATCTAAAAAATTAGCCCATTCAATAGCTTGATTAATATCATCCTCTGTAATTGGTAAATTTCTAAAAGGCTTAACTCTCCAAGAAGGCTTAGCTAAAGAACCTATCTCATGTGTTAATAATATTTTTCTATCTTTCATATTACCCCCTGAGAATAATTAAGCATTAATATAAGATTTTAAAATCCATACCGCAGATAAACTATCTATTCTTTCTTTTAATCTTCTTTTAATTTTAGGTTTAACTTTTTCATTTTTTAAATTAATATAATTAATTAAATCACAAGCTAAAAAAGTAGAATACTCTTCATTAATATAGTTAATTTCAATTAAAATATTATTTTTTTTTAAAAAATTAAGTAAATTATTTGAAAAATTTTGGATTTCATTAAAAATAGGTGCTTCTTGATAAGTTTTAGTAAAAACTGGTTTACCTATAACTATTTTCCTTATATCATATTTTAAAATAATCTCTTGAATTTTATATAATATCTGATGATTATTAGAGAAAACCCCAATAGGATTTATATTTTTAGAAATAGAATTAGCAATAGCTAATCCTATTTTTTTTTTACCCCAATCTATTCCTAAGATCCTCATAGATTACTATTTTTTATAGATTACTATTTTTTCTTAGTACCAATTCTATTAGGTCTAGGCCCTTTTCTAGTTCTAGCATTGGTTCTAGTCCTTTGTCCCCTTACAGGTAATCCCTTTTGATGCCTAATACCCCTATAACATCTAATTTCAATTAATCTTCTTATATTTTGATTAATCTCTCTTCTTAAATCGCCTTCTACTACATAATTATTATCGATAAATTGCTGAATTTTAGAAACTTCTTCAGGTGTTAAATCCTTAGCTTTTTTATAAGGATCTATATTACATGCTTTTAATATTTCTTTAGCTCTTGTTTTCCCTATTCCATAGATATATCTTAATGCTATCCAAAGTTGTTTATTTTCAGGTATATTAACACCAGATATACGAGGCATAATTCAATTTCCTCCTTTATCCTTGTACTTGCTTATGTTTTTTATTTTTACAAATAACTCTTACTTTCCCTTTCCTTTTTATAACCTTACAATAAGCACAAATTTTTTTTACACTCGCCCTTACTTTCATAAAATAATCTACCTCCTTAATTAAACTTCCCTACCTTAATATTTTATATAACTTCCTAAAAAATAATCCCTGTAAAAATTATATAATAAAAAAATAAAAAAATAAAAGAAAATTAAATTTATTTACCTTTAGCTCCCTTCTTACTTTCTTTTAAAATTAATTCCTCATCAGCATACCTAATACCCTTACCTTTATAAGAATCTGGTTTTCTATAATTTCTTATATCAGCTGCTACCTGACCAACCAATTCCTTATCTATACCTTCTACAACTATTTTTTGATTACCTTCTACTTTTAAAGCAATACCTTCAGGAGGGTAATAAATAATAGAATGTGAATATCCTACTAATAACTCAATTCCTTTATCTTTTTGATTAACTTTCCAACCTAAACCAACTACCAATAGTTCCTTCTTAAATCCTTCATTAACTCCCTTAACCATAGAATTAACAATACTCCATACAGTACCTAACATTTTATTAGCAAATCTATCAATTTTTTTATTAGAAATATTTTCTAGTTTCTTAGAAATAAATATACTACCATCCTTAACTTGGATATCAACATAAGTTAAATTTAATTTCTTAGATAATTTACCTTTAGGACCATTAACAATTACTTCATTTTCCTTTACTTCTAGAGTAGTATTTTTAGGTAAAATAATAGGTTTTTTAACAAGCTTTGACATAATTAATGCCCTCCTTGAAAAAATAGTATATTACTATTAATAAACATAACCAATAACTTCTCCTCCAACTTTTTCTCTATAAGCTTGTTTATGAGATATAACACCCTTAGAAGTAGAAACAATAGTAATACCTATTCCTTTAAAAACAAGTGGTATATTATCATAAGAAGCATAAATTCTTCTACCTGGCTTACTTATTTTTATTAAATCATTTATAACAGATTTTCCCTTATAATATTTTAAATAAACAACAAAATCATATTTATAATCATTAACAGGTTCTATTTTATAATCTAAAATATAACCCTCTTTCTTAAGAATATCTAATATTCTTTTTTTAAAGCTAGATCCCGGTATTCTAACAGTTTCCTTTTTTCTGGTTATAGCATTTTTAATTCTAGCAAACATATCAGCAATAGGATCAGTAATCATAGTAAATAACCTCCTTACCAACTAGCTTTTCTAACACCAGGTAATAAAGCATTATAAGCCATTTTCCTAAGACACATCCTACAAATTCCAAACATTCTAAAATAGCCTCTAGGTCTACCACAAACTTGACATCTATTTCTAAATCTTACTTTAAATTTAGGTTCTCTTTTCCATTTTTCTAATTGCCCTTTCCTTGGCATAAAAAACCCCCTTTTTAGTTCTTTTATTAAACTATTTCTCTAATTAATTCATTTTTGAAAAGGAAAACCTAACAATCTCAGTAATTCATAAGCTTCTTTATCAGTTTTAGCAGTAGTAACAATAGTTACATCCATACCCCTAACTTTATCAATATCATCATACGATAACTCAGGAAAAATTAATTGTTC
The DNA here is from genome assembly GCA_028276365.1 of Deltaproteobacteria bacterium. GTDB lineage: Bacteria > DRYD01 > DRYD01 > DRYD01 > DRYD01 > CAKZQG01. The sequence continues at coordinate 25,728 of JAPYWL010000003.1, forward strand.
TTTAATTCCAAGAGTATAATTCCCTTTCCCATCAAATTTCTTAGATATCCCTTTAAAGTCTCTTATACGAGGTAATACTATTGAAATTAATTTATCTAAGAAAGCCCACATCCTAGCTTTCCTTAAAGTAACCTTAAGACCTATCTTCATCCCTTTCCTTAATTTAAAATTAGATATAGATTTTCTAGCAGAAATAACTAAAGGAGTCTGCCCCGTTATTATCTGTAATTGTTTTTGAACTTTCTTTATTATATCCTGATTTTGTGTTGCGTCACCTACTCCCATATTTACTACTACTTTCTCTATTTTAGGTATCTCCATAATATTCTTATAATTAAAAATACTTTGTAATTCCTTAACTACCTCATCCTTATATTTCCTATATAATCTTAATTCACTTTGTTTAATCATAAAAATCTCCTCCATTAGCTATACTATTTTTCTTGCTTTTTAATTTCTTGATTACATTTTTTACAAATTCTTATCTTTTTTAATTTACCTTGATCCTGAATTAATTTAAATCCAACCCTCGTAGGTTTAGTACAATTAGGACAAATAAGCATTACTTTAGAAACATCAATAGGTTTTTCTATTTTTATAATTTTAGGTTCCTTTTTAGGAGTATCTTCTAAAGTGGGAATTTTTACATGCTTTTTAACTATATTTATTCCTTGTAGTAAAACAGAATTATTTTTCCTAAATACTTTAATAACCTTAGAAACTTCTCCCTTATATTTACCTTTAATAACTATAACCTTATCTCCTGTATAAATTTTCATATTTTCTCACCTACCCTATACTACTTCAGTAGCTAAAGACAAAATTTTAGCAAAACCCTTTTCTCTTAATTCCCTTGGAATAGGTCCAAAAATTCTAGTACCCTTTGGATTCCCTTGCTCATCAATTAAAACAACAGCATTATCATCAAACCTAACATAACTTCCATCATCTCTTCTATACTTCTTTTTCATTCTAACAATAACAGCAGTAACTACATCTCCTTTTTCTACACTAGAATGAGGAATTGCATCTTTTACTGCTACTTTAACAATATCCCCAATATAAGCATATTTTCTATACCAATTATTATACATTCCAATCAATTGAACCACTTTAGCTCCTGAATTGTCTGCTACCACTAATTTAGCCATTCTTGGTAACATAAATTATTCCCCCTTTTATAATAAAATTTCTTCACTTAAATTTTCTTTGCTTTTTCTAATATTTTTATAACAACCCATCTCTTTAATTTACTTAAAGGTCTACTTTCTAAAATCAAAACCCTATCTCCTTCTTCACACTCATTATTTTCATCATGAGCATAATACTTTTTATAAGTTTTAACAACCTTTTTATAAATTGGATGTTTTTTCAAATATTCAACTTTCACAACTACAGTCTTATCCATTTTATTACTAATAACAACTCCCTCTAATTTTTTTTTATTAGTTCTCATAAATAGAATCACTCCTTAATTTCTTTATTTTTTTTAACAGATAAAAAATACTTTATTCTAGCTATTTTTTTTCTTAATAAAGAAAGAATATGGGGTTTAAAATCAGGAGAAATATTCATTTTTAATTTATTATCAAAATATTCTTTTTTAGTTTTTCTTAATTCATTAACTAAATCTTGATATTCTAAGGATCTAAGAAATTCCAATTCCTTCTTAGATTTCATTAGAAAACTCACCTCCTTTTAAATTATTCTTTTTCCACGATTTTCGTTTTAATAGGAAGTTTATAAGACGCCTGAGTTAATACTTCATATGCATCCTCTTTTTTTAAGCCAGTTAATTCGAACATAACAACCCCAGGTCTAACAACTGCTACATATTTTTCTACATCAGCTTTACCTCCACCCATCCTAGATTCTGCAGGTTTCTTGGTAACTGGCTTATGAGGGAAGATTCTAATCCACAATTTTCCACCTTTTTTAAGATTCTTAGAAATAACAATTCTAGCAGCCTCTATCTGATTAGCAGTAATCCAACTAGGTTCTAATGCCATTAAACCATAATCTCCAAATGCTACATAATTACATTTAGTAGCTTTCCTTTTCATTCTCCCTCTTCTTTCTTTTCTAAATTTTCTTCTTTTTGGTGCTAACATATCTATAACACCCCTTTTCAATTTTAATATAAAAAATAAACTAAATCTCCTTTGGCATAGAAGCTAATTTTAATTTCTCTAGTACTTCAAATTGTTTCTTAGTTTCTTCATCTTTAAATGTCATACCTTTATATATCCAAACTTTAACACCAATAACTCCCCATTTTGTCATAGCCTCATCTAAAGCATAATCAATATCAGCCATTAAAGTTTGTAAAGGTACCTTACCTAAAATTATTCTTTCTCTTCTAGCTAATTCAGCACCATCTAATCTACCAGCAACTTCTATTCTAACTCCTTGTGCTCCTACTCTAATAACCCTAATAGCAGCAGCACGCATAGCTCTTCTAAAACTAACCCGCTGCTCTAACTGTCTTGCTATACTATGTGCAACTAATTTGGCACTCAAATCAGGATGCTCCACTTCTTTTACTTCTATAACAGCTTCCTTACCAAACTCCTTAAATATAGCATTCTTTAAAGCTTCTATATCGCTTCCTCTCTTACCTATTATTATTGCAGGCTTAGATGTATAAATAGTTATATGTAAATTATTAGATTTCCTACCTATAATTATCTTTTCAATAGAAGCAGGATTAGGATCCTTGAATTTAGCACTACCCTCCTTGACTTTTAACCCCATCTTTTTTATTATACTTTTTCTTATATAACTAAATATAAAATTCCTTATTTTATGATCTTCAATAACAGCAGCTTGATAATCCTTTTTCTTAGGGAAAAACCAAATACTATCCCAGTACTTATTTATCCCTAATCTTAAAGCCTTAGGATGTACTTTCTGACCCAAAAAAAACACCTCCTTACTTTATTTTCTTATTTATTTCCCAACTTTTACTTCCTTAGATTCCTTTACTTTTCTTTTTTTAATTTTAGTTCTTTCACCAACTTTTAAAGTAATATGAGAAGTATGTTTTAAAATCCTAGTTCCTGAGCCCCGAGCTTTAGTATCCCATCTTTTTATATATGGCCCCTTATTAACAAAAACTTCATAAACAAACAAATTGTTAATATCAACATCTTTATATTTATCAGATAAATATTCAGCATTGGCTTTAACAGAAAGCAATAATTTTTCAACCATTCTTGCAGCTTTCCTTGGAATGAAAGCTACTATGTTAATAGCTTCATCTAAGGATTTTCCTCTAATTAAATCTAAAATAGGCTTTACTTTTTTATAAGAAGTCCTTAAATATCTAGCAAATCCATTAAAAGTAAAAGGAGTCACTTTAAAAGAATTCCATTTATTTTCCCAATATTTTTGATGAGCAATTCTTTTAGCTTCCTTTAAATCCTTTGCTTTAATTAATTCAAATTTTTTATTATTATCAGCATCTTTATAAACTATTTTATAAGTATATAAATACATAATAAAAAGCCCCCTTTAATATTACTTTCTGTATTTTATTTTTTCTCTTTAGAAGCTCCTTTTTTCTCAGGATGTCCCTTAAAAGTTCTAGTAGGAGCAAACTCACCAAGCTTATGTCCAATCATTTGTTCAGTAACATAAACAGGAACATGCCCTTTACCATTATGTACCAAAAAAGTAAGTCCAACCATTTCAGGAACAATTGTACTTCGTCTTGACCAAGTTTTAATAGTTTTTTCACCTGTTTGAATTGCTTTTAATACTTTTTTATATAATTTTTCATCAACAAATGGTCCTTTCTTAGAGCTTCTACCCATAAAATATTCCCCTCCTACTACTTGTTCTTAGGTCTTCTACTTATTATAAACTTACTAGAGCTTTTCTTTTCTTTTCTTGTTTTATAACCTACAGTAGGTTTACCCCATGGAGTAACACTAGGCCTACCTGGATGAGTTCTACCTTCTCCTCCACCATGTGGATGATCCACAACATTCATACACGTACCTCTTACATGAGGTCGCCTATCAAGATACCTCATTCTGCCAGCTTTACCAATAACTAAATTATGATGCTCTTGATTAGAAACTCTACCAATAGTAGCCCTACATTTAGCATTAATCTTTCTAATTTCTCCAGATGGTAATCTAACAATAGCATAATCCTCTTCTTTTCCTATTAACTGAGCTACACTCCCTGCTGATCTTGCTAATTGTCCACCCTTACCTGGATATAATTCAACATTATGAATAAAAGTACCAACAGGTATATTCCTTAAAGGTAAACAATTACCTACTTTTATTTCTACGTTTTCCCCAGATTCAATAACATCTCCAACTTTTAAACCTTCAGGAGTAATAATATATCTTTTTTCGCCATCCTCATACTCTACTAACGAAATCCAAGCACTTCTATTAGGATCATATTCTATAGTTTTAACAACAGCCTTAACATTATCTTTATTTCTCTTAAAATCTATTATTCTTACTCTTCTCTTATGACCTCCTCCTCTAAATCTAACCGTAACTTTACCTTGATTATTTCTTCCTCCCTTTTTCTTTTTTATAACAGTTAAAGGTTTATAAGGACTATCAGTAGTTAATTCGCTTTTAAAATCATAATAAACTACAAATCTTCTACCCGGAGAAGTAGGATTAACTTTTTTTAAAGCCATATTTTTTCCTCCTTATTTTTTATTTTTTCTCTAATAAATTCTCAATAAAATCTATTTTATATCCCTCTTTAAGAGTAATAATAGCTTTCTTATAACCCTTAGCTTTATGTTTATAATATATATTTCTATTTGATTGGAACTTATACCTACTTCTATAGTAAGTAGTTTTAGGAGGAATATTAACAATATTTATTTTATCAACCTTAACATTAAATAATTTTTGAACCGCATTTTTTACATCCACTTTAGTAGCTCTTTTATCTATTTCAAATACATATTTTTTCTTACTACCTTGATTTAATAAATTTAATGCTTTCTCAGTTAATATTGGCTTTTTTAATACTTCATATAAATTAATCTCTGTTTTAGATTTCATAAAATTTACCTCCTTAGCTATTAACTTTATCTTTAATTAAATTATTATTAACATATTCAATAAATAATTCATTTAATCTCTCCCAAGCTTTTTTATCTAAGATAACTTTTTTAGCACTTAAAATATCTTCTACATTTAAATTATCAGCTTTTAGAACTTTCCTTGTAGATTCATGATTCCTAACACTTTTTATAAGATTTAAAACTTTTTCATCTTTTTCCCCATATAAATAAACTATTTTATCTAAATTTAAATTTAAAGCTTTAGCTAAATTTTCCACATTTTTAGTTTTAATTTCTTTAAAAGGATATTCTTCTAAAACTATAAAATCATCTATCTTTAAACCAATTAAAGAATATAAAGCTAATTTTCTTTGTTTCTTATTCATTTTAATAGAAAAATCACGAGGTTGAGGACCAAATACTACTCCACCTTTTCTCCAAATAGGAGACCTAATACTACCATGTCTAGCCCTACCAGTATGTTTTTGAGCCCATGGTTTTCTACCTCCTCCTCGAACCTCACCCCTTCTCTTTGTCTTAACAGTACCTAATCTTCTATTAGCCCATTGTCTTACTAAATGCATATGAACTAATTCCTTTATAAATTCTCTTTTAAAATCAACTTTTAATTCATAAATACCTTGATTATTGAAATTATCATCAATTTTATAAACCTTTATAACTTTTTCCATAACTATTATTCCTCCTTATTTTTAAAATTAATTACTAATTAGATAATTTAATTATCTTTAATAAAGAATTATTAGCTCCAGGGACACTTCCTTTTATTAATAATAGATTTTTTTCTTTAATAACATCAACTATTTCAAGATTTCTAATAGTAACAGTTTCATCACCATATTTACCAGGTCTCCTTTTACCAGGTCTAGTAGGTCCAATCCTAGAAGTAGCATTACTACCAGCTTTTCTATGATGCTTACTACCATGAGACATAGGACCTCTACTAGCATTCCATCTTTTAATCATTCCACTAAAGCCTCTACCTTTTGTTTTTCCAGTAACCTTTATTAAATCTCCAGCTTTAAATAAATCTACATCTATAACATCTCCAACTTTATATTTTTTAGCTATTTCTTCATTAACTTTAATTTCTCCAATTATTTTATAATACTCATTTAATCCAGCTTTTTCAAATACTCCCTTAAGAGGTTTATCTAATTTAGAAGGATCTACTTGAACAAAAGCAAGCTTTAAAGAATAATAACCATCTTTATCTTTATTTTTTATTTGTATTACTTTACATGGCCCAGCTAAAACCACACTAACCGGAATTAATTTATCCCCTTTATATATTTCCGTCATTCCCACCTTTAATCCAAATAATCCTAACATATTATATACCTCCTTTTTCTAACACTATTCCTTAATTTATTTTATAATAAAAAAAGGTAACTATAGAAAAACAAATAATAAATAAGGAAAAAATTTTATAAACAGTTAATAAATTAATAAAGTAGGCAATATTACCTAATACAAAAGCTCCTAAAAAACCTAAAGATACATTCAATAAAGAATATAACGAAACAACTTTAGCAATATAAGAAGAATCCGTTACAATCTGAACTCTATTATTAGATACTCCAAAAATAACTGATTGCAAAAATCCAACAAAAGGAATAAAGTAATATATATAATTAGGAATAAAAGAAATAACAAGAAATAAAGTACCATATAAAAACATAATGACCTCTTCAGAAAAATTAACAACAAAACTGGGACTAAATGAAGCTACAAAAATAGCACCAATAATTGCTCCTATGCCTAACAAAGAAAGTATCCAAGAAAAATTAGAAATACTTCCCTTTAAAACATTCTTAGTAAAAACTTGTAATAAAGATAATAAAGATAACCCTAAAAAATTAATTATAGCTATACTTATAAAACTTTTAAGTATTAATTTATTGTTATATATGTATTTTATAACCTCTTTTATTTCCTTAATTATAGTGTTTCTTAGGTCATTTTTATCATTTTTATTATTATAATGGATTTCAGGTAAATTTTTAGAAAAAATTAATAATAAAATAAGAGGTAGAAAAGAAATAGTATTAAATAAAAATCCCATATATAATCCAAATTTTTTAGCTAAGAATGCTGCAAAAATAGGGCCAATAACTCTTGATAAATTAAACGTCAATCCCTGTAAACTAAAAGCACTAGTTAAATCTTTTTCTTGGCTAATATTTTTTATTAAAGTACTTCTAGCAGGAAAATAAAAACTCATGGTAATCCCACTAATAAAACCTAATATTAACAAATAAATTCCATTTATTTTATTAGTATAAACTAAATAAGTTATAAAACAAGCATTAAAAAAATCAACAAATTGAATAATAATTAAAACTTTTCTATACCCTAACCTATCTATAACAATTCCACTAACAAAAGAAAAAATAAGAGATGGTAAAAATCTAATTAAATTAAAATTACCAGTAAATTGAGAAGCTAAATTAGGGTTAGGGAAAATAATATTAATTAACCATTGCCTTAAAGTATAATCAACCCAGTTACCTATTAGCGATATACCTTGAAAAAACCAAAAATAAAAATAAAACGGGTTTTTTAAAGCCCTAAAAGGATTTTCTATTGGAAAATTACTATCTTTGTTAGTTATATTTATACTCATATTTTGATTTACTAATTTTTTATACTAAATTGTTTTAATAACAACTTCAACACCTTCTGGTAAATCTATTTTTTTAATTTCCTCAATAGTTTTAGGAGTGTAATCAGATATTTCAAGTAATCTTTTATGAATTTTTAATTCAAAATGTTCTCCTGATCTTTTATCAACGTGAGGAGAACGTGTAACACAAAAAAGTCTTCGTTTTACTGGTAAATAAACAGGTCCTATTACTTTAGCACCTGTTCCTAATGCCATATCTATTATTTTATTAACAGATTTATCTAATAATTTATGATCCCAACTCATTAATTTTATTCTTATCTTAGGTAATTTACTCATACTTTAAAAACCTCCATCTATTATAAATATCTTTGTAATTATTTTATTCAATAAAAAATCTTTTTTTCCTTTTTATAATTAAATAAAATGAATTAATCTCTATTACAGGAAATCAGTTTAAGTGAAAATAAAGGCTGAATTTTATTATCTTTCTTAGTTATTTTTTAAATTAATCCTAATACTTTTTTAAATTCCTAAACTAAAATGGAATTATCGTTATTTTGGTCTTTACTAATAATCTTAGCATAATCTTGCATATCTTTAACTTTTTGCTCATTTATCTTTTCTATATAAGAATAAATTAAATTCATTTTATTATTAAAAACAAAAATGCCCCCACCATAAATAGGGTAATCCTTAGATTTTACTTTAATAGATTTCGGATATCTATAAGTTAGTTCAATATTTATACCTTCATTAAACCCTGGAACAATAAAAACAGAAATATCATCTATACTAAGATAATCAAAATCTAAAGAATAATCCTTTAATATTTTTAATATAACTTCTTTTAATTCCTTTTCAAATTCTTTGTCATCATTATTTTTTTTATTTAAAATAGAATACAAATTGGTAACTTTGGAATTTTTTGAATTATTTATTTCGTTTAAAATATCATTAATATTTAGATTTTCAAATATTTTATTTTCATTAGCAGATTTTAGTAAATAAGAAGTTAATTCAGAATTATTAAATAAAATATCAGCAATTATAATCGATTTCATAAACTCAGGAATAGTAGTAGTAGCTGGATTAGAAATTTTAGTACCTTTTATAAATATATTATAAAACCTATCTGCTACCTCATTTAAACTATACTTATCCTTATTATCACTATAAAATTTTATAAATGCTTTATAAAAAGCATTTGATAAAGATTTTGATTGTAAATGAACTTCTTTTTCTTCTTTTTTTAAGTCAGAATATTTTTTATATTCAAAAGATTCAGATATATCCCTAATTGGTTTTTCATCTTTGATTTTTGATAATTCATCTGGTAACATATAAGGATTATTATTTAATAGTTCTTTTGTTTGTTTTATATTGGTATAAATAGTTTTTCCAAAATACTCAGCTATTTGAGAAAGTATATTAGTTTTAGTTAAATCTATTTTATTATCTTGGATATACTTTTGGATATTAGGATCAGAGGCAGCACTTAAAAAAGCATTAATATCTCCAAAAGCCTCATGAACAGCTCCTGATTCAAAGTGAAATTGATTATCAATATATCCTGGTCTTAAGTTATCTAACAATTTATGACCCAACTCATGAATTAGTACATCAGTATCGTTAGACGCATTAATTACTTCCTGAGTACTTAGATTAAAAACACTACCAAGAACTAATTTATTTGAAATAGGATCATAGTAAGCATTCTTTAAAAAATCCTTATTAGATTGTCCATAAAGATCTACTTTAAATGGTTTAATAAAATTCTCTTGAGCATAATTCTTTACTCTATTTATATCCTTTTCTATATTATAAACAGTAGATAAAACATCATACATTATTGTTTTTGGCTTAAAAACTAATTTATTATCTATTTTATTTAAATCTCCCAGTTCTTGTTTAATCTTATCATACTGGGTTAAAACCATAGAAATATTATCAGTTTTTATTATAAAAGCTTTCTGGGGTATACCTTTCATTATTTGTTTTACTATATTATTAATTTTATCTTGAGGTATATAATTTTTTTTCTCTTTAATATCAATATTTTCTAAATTTATTACTTGCTTTTTAGTTTGGAATAAATTACTTTTAATTTTATCAAAAATTTTCTTTAAATCATTTTCAATATTTTTTTTAATTTCATCATTTAAAATAAATTCGCCAATAGTTAATTTAGTGGGCAAGACATCCTGATAATAATTATCAATATTTTGAGGATGATAATTTATAAGCACATTATTTAACTCTTTTTTATTTTGACTATATTTTAACATTAAATAATTTAAATTAACTAATTTAGATAAATCAAACATATAAAGCCCCCTTTCTTTATATTTAATTATATTTTTTTATAAAAATCCTAATTATTTTTTCTATTCTCTTTATTAATTATTTTTATTATCTAATTGAAACTCAATACTAACAGGTCTATGATCAGAAGCTATAGCAGTATCAGGTAGCTCCTGTTTTTCAAGAACATCAAAACTTCCCTGAACAACATATTTTTTTAAATTATCAGTTATTGTTATATAATCTATTATAGACGGTTTTCCTTTTAATTCTTTATAATCATTAGGCATATCAAAGTCTTTATTATCTTTTTCTGGTAAATGATAAACAGTATAATGAGTAGGGGTATTAGTATCTTTTGAGAGTAAATCAATTTTTCTAACATCAGTAAATCCATTATTTTGGATTAAAGTTAAAGTTTTAGAAGGAGGTAAATCATTAAAATCACCTGCTAATATAGTAGGTAAATTATCTTTTTTAGCTAACTCAATAGATCTTTTAGCTTCTTTTAATCTTTGTTCAACAGAATGAGGATCCATTTTAGCTTTAAAATGAACTCCCATTATTTTAACATTAAATCCTGAAGCTAATTCTACTATAGCTTCAACAGGGGGTCTATAAAATGTAGTCTCATTTTCATTGATAGTATATTTCTTTATAGGGAATTTTTTATCAATTAATAAAGCAACAGCAATTCCACGCCCATCACTTTTACCTACTATTATATTATACCTATCCTTTAAACCCGCTAAGTTTAAAACTTGTTCAACTATTTCTCTATTTTCTACTTCTTCTAAAACTAAAATATCAGAATCTAAAGTTTTTAATACATTAGCTAAAGCTTTTAATTCATTATCAGGTTTAGGAGGCCCATCATCTTTATTAGGATCATCAACTTTATCAAATAAATTTTCTACATTATATGTAGTTATTTTTATTTTATTTACTCCATTTTCTATCACAATTTCACCTCATTTCTACTTTTCTAAATACATTTTTCTAAATACATTTTAAAATTACAATGAAAATTAAATTCATATTAAAAAAAATGTAAAAAATAAGTTAAAAAATTAATAGGAATATAAAAAGGGTTTCAAAACTCTATTTAAAATAATATTAACATGGAAAAAGAATTAGAAAATGAAATCAATTTGCCAATTTGGTCCTTAAATGATATCTACCAATCTTTTAATGAATTTAACAAAGAACTACAAACTTTAGAAAATAAAATTGAAAAAATAAAAAATGAAATAAATAACCAAGATTTAGTTAATAATTTCATAGCTAAATTTCTAAAGATTCTAAATTTATATACTGATATATTTGAAACAAACAGAAAATTAAACGCTTATTTATATTGTATTTTAAGTTGTGATTCTACAAACGAAGAAGCTAATAAATATCAAGGGAAATTACTAACAATCAATTCTATTTTAAAAACAATTCAAACCCAATTGGAAAGTATAATTTTTCAAAATAAAGATTTAATTATATCAAACTTAAATGAAAATAAAGATTTAAAAGAATATGAATATTTTATAAAGAAATCTTTAGAAAATTTTGAACATAAAATGACATTAAATGAAGAAGAGCTATATAACTTAATTAGTATATCCTCAAACTCAGAATGGAAATCATTATATGATCTAATTATAAGCAATATAAAAATAACTCTAAAAGATCAAGTTTTATCAATAAGCCAACTAAGGAATTTATATCACAACAAAAATAGATCTCTTAGAGAAATTGTTTATAAAACAGAACTAGAAGAATTAGAAAAATATCATCATATTTTTGCTAAAATACTGAACTCAATAAAATGGGATTCAATAATAATTTCTAAAAAAAGAAAATTTAACTCATTATTAGAAGCTACTTTATTTTATAATAGATTAGATTTAGAAACTTTTAATGTAATTTTAAATACTACATTTGAAAACCTAAATATAATAAGAAAATACTTTAAAATAAAGGCTAAATTGTTAAATTTAGAAAAATTAGAGTGGTATGATATATTTGCCCCAATTAACAATGAAGATAACCTAAACAACGAATATAAAGAATTAACGTATAATCAAGCAAAAAGTTTAATAATAAATGCTTTTCAAAATTTTAGTGATAATTTAAGTAATTTAGCTAAGCAAGCATTTGATAATAATTGGATAGATGCTAAACCAAGATTAGGTAAAAGTGACGGTGGATTTTGTATTTACGTCATACCCTTTAAATCCAGAATTTTAGTTAATTATGATAATTCTATTAAGTCAGTTTTTACATTAGCTCACGAATTGGGTCATGCCTTTCATAATTATCTTTTATCTAATAATTTACCAATATACAGGAATTCTCCATTGATTTTAGCAGAAACAGCCTCATTATTAGCTGAAAATATCTTAAGAAATTATATAAATAACATATCAACCTCTAAAGAACTTAAAATTACAATATTAGATGGCTTCCTATTAACCGTTAGCCAAGTAGTAATAGATATACTTTCTAGATTCTTATTTGAAAAAAAATTAGTAGAAATTAGAAAAGAAAGAAGCTTAAGTGCTAATGATCTTATAAACCTAATGCTCGATTCACAACAAGAAGTATATTTAGATTCTATCAATTCTTTTCATAAGTATATGTGGATATTAAAACCTCATTATTATCACTCTAATTTTTATAACTATCCTTACTTAATTGGATTACTAATAAGTTTAAGCTTATACCAATTATATTTAGAAAAACAAATAAATATAAAAGATTATGAAGAAATATTAACTAATACAGGAAAAGAAAATCCTTACAATCTGTTAATTAAATATAATATAAATATAAAGCAAAAAAATTTTTGGGAAAAAGCATTTGAATTTATAAATAAGGAAATATTGGAATTTGAAAAATTAGCTAATTAAAAAACCAAAATTATGAAAAATAAAATCAATCTTTTTGATGCTATAAATATAGTAGTAGGCTCAATGATAGGATCAGGTATATTCTTAGTTCCATCAATTATAGCTAATTATTTACCTAATGGTTGGTATATGATAGCTTTATGGATAATAGCAGGTTTAATAACAATAGCAGGGGCATTAACATATGCAGAAATAGCTAACAAAATTCCCGCACAAGGGGGACAATATGTATACTTAAAAGAGCTTTATAATAGCTTTATTGGATTTTTATTTGCATGGACTTTATTTTTTGTTATCCAAAGTGGAACAATAGCAGCAGTTGCTATAGCTTTCTCTAAATATTTAGGTACTTTCTTTAATTTTATATCAGAAAACAACTACATAATAAACTACGGTTTTTTTAAACTAAATACTGCTCAAATCATAGCTATTATCTCAATTTGGATATTAACTTATATAAACATAAAAGGAATAAAATTAGGAGCACTGTTTCAAAATATATTTACTGTTTCTAAGGTTCTTGCTATAGTTATTTTGATAATATTAGCTTTTAGCTATAAAGAAGGTAGTTTTAATAATTTAAATTCAATAAATATAGATAAAATCAATATAGACATAATGTTACTATTACCAGCAATAGCTTTAAGTTTTTCAAAGATTTTCTTTGCATATGATGCTTGGTATAGTGTAACTTACGTTTCTCAAGAAGTAGAAAAACCTCAAATAAATATCCCATTAAGTATGGTAATAGGTACATTAATAGTAACATTTATATATGTTTTAACCAATTTAGCATATATATATGTTATACCAATTAACGAAATGGGAAAAATACCAGATAATAGAATAGCACAAGAAGTAGCATCAAGAGTTCTACCTGATATTGGCCCAGTTTTAATAGCTATAGGAATTATAATATCAACATTAGGATGTAATAATGGATTAATACTCTCAGGTCCAAGAGTTATTGCAGTATTAGCTCAAGATAAATTATTTAATCCTTATTTAGCAAAAGTACATTATACTTACCAAACCCCCTACATAGCTCTTATTTTTCAAGCCATATGGACAACTATATTAATAGTCTTAGGTACATATAGCCAGTTACTAACGTATGTAACCTTTGCTTCCATATCATTTAACGTATTAACAGTAATTGGAATATTTATATTAAGAAAAAAATATAAATACGAAAATCAGAATTATAAAACTTTTTTATATCCAATAACACCCATAGTCTATATAATTTTTGGTATCTTATTTATAGCTTATCTAATTAAAGGGGATTTAATATCAACATTAGCGGGATTATTTATAATACTTAGTGGAACCCCAATATACTTATATTACAAAAATAAAAATATAAAAAATTCAAAAAAATAAAGTAAAGTTATCTATTATTAAAAAATTAATCTTCTACTTCTTGATTACTTATAGATAATAGTACCTTGGATATTTTTGATTTTTTAATTTCTAAAATTTTTATCTGTATATTTTTATAATTTATTATTTCATCTTGTTTTGGTATTCTACCTAATTTGCTATAAATAAATCCACTTAAAGTAGTATAATCATAATTTTCAGATTCTAAATTAATTCCAATAATTTCTTGTAAAGTATAGATATCTATTTTAGGATTTACAACAAACTCAGTATCACTAATTTTTTTTATTTCAATATCTTCTTCCTCTTTGTCATGTTCATCTTTAATAGGCCCGAATATTTCCTTAAAAATGTCTTCAATAGTAACTAAACCACTAGTTCCCCCATATTCATCTACAACAATAGCAACCGAAGCTCTATTTATTTGCATTATCCTTAATAACTCATTTATAGGCTTATTTTCAGGTACTAACATAGGTAATTTAACAATATCTCTTAATCTCAAGTGCTCCTGGTTATAGGCTAAATATCTTAAAATATCTTTTATAAATACAATACCTATAATATTATCAATAGTATCTTCATAAACTGGATACTTAGAATACCCTTTTCTTATTACTGTAGAAATAACTTCAGAGATGGTTTTATTAGCTTCTAAAGCAGTTAACTCTACACGTGGCACCATTATCTCTTTTACTAAAGTTTCATTTAAACTTATTATTTTTTCTATAATTTCTTTCTGATCATCACTTAAATTTGGATTATTAATACTAACTACCAAATCACTGTAATATTTATTAGATATATTAACTGTATCATCAGAAAATAATCTAATAAACGGATTCATCAAATCATTAATAAAACCTCCAAGATAACTAAAAAGATGATTAAACTTAAATGCTAATTCACTAAACTTCAAAAATTTTAAATAATTTACAAAAATATAGTTTCTTAAAATGAATTCAATAAAAAAAATAAGTAAAAATAAAACTAAAAGAAATACAATAAAAATAAGTTCTCCTTTAAAATAAAAAAAACTAAAAACTAAAAAAAATAAAGTAAATAAAAAAGTAAAAAATTTATTTCCTAAAACATATCTTTCACGATTATTAAGATATTCATCTTTTATCTTAAATAAATGCTGATAGTCTTTTACAATATAATTAATAGAAAAAAGCATAAGAAAATAAGAAATCCTTAAAAGGAGAATGAATATTATAAATAATAAAAAAATGAAAATTTTAATAAGTAAGCTCGCGTTCTCTATTTCTCCCATATTTGCTATAACAGATACTGTATTCTTTTTTTTAATTTTAAACTTTAACTATTTATATATTTTGATATATTTAATAGAATTTCCTTTTACGTCTAATAATCTAATTTTTAAATTTCCAATTTTTAATATTTCATTATTTTTAGGTTTTTTGCCTGCTAACAGATCATAAACTAAATTAGTAACTAATATATTACTTTTATAAATATTATTTTGTATTAAAATATCTTTTATTTCTTGGGGCAATTCATCTACATTTAAATTAGTATTAATAATATATCCATCATAAGTTTTAAAGAAATCCAGTTTTTGTAAATCAAACTCATCCAAGATAGTCCCAATAACTATACTTAAAATATCATCAAAAGTAATAATCCCCTTAGTTCCCCCAAATTCATCTACAACAATAGCCATTAAATTCTGAGTTTTTTGCATTTCCTGTAAAACATTAAATAAATTCCCATTCTCAGGAACATATAAAACTTTTCTATTAACTAATTCTACTAAATCTTTTAAATAAAAAACTTTCTTTTTTATAGCTACAAAGAAATCTTTAATATGAAATATCCCAACAATATTATCAATATCATCCTTATAAACAGGATACCTACTATGTAAATTATTTACTATTACATCTATAACATTTTCTATTCTCATTTCCTGATTTAAAGCTACTATGTTTGTTCTATGAATCATAACATCCTTAACTTTTTTTTCATTTAATTTCAAAACCCCATTAATAATATCACTTAACTTTTCATTAATTACTCCTTTATTTGATAATTCAAATAATATTTCTTTTATCTCATCAATAGAATATTTTAAATTATGCCCTTCAGAAATATCTAAGCCCAAATAACTAGCTATTTTATTTTGAGTTACCTTAACTAATAAAGTTAAAGGTAAAAACATATAATTAAAAAATTCTAAAAAAGGAGAAAAAATAATAATTATACGTTCTGGTTTATAAACTGCAAATAACTTAGGGACCTGCTCCCCCAATACCAAATGAAGGAAAGTAACAAATATAAAAGATAAAACTATACTAACTGAATGGATGTTAGAAAAATGAATACCAAAAATATTAAATATTTTTTCAATAATAAAAGAAAAAGTAGGTTCAGCTAACCACCCTAAAATTAAACTTGCTAATGTTATCCCAACCTGACACGTAGCTAAATAGTGATCTAAATTCTTATATTGTTTATAAGGTAAATTAAATTTTATTTTTTTCAATTTCAATTCATTAGAAGCTACTAATGAGAATTCAGCTAATACAAAAAAAGCATTAAAAGCTATTAATAAAAATAATAAAAATAATTTTTGATATAAACCTAAATTTTCCAAAACTTCCATAAAAATTAAATTACCAAAATCAAAAAATTAAATTTTAAATAAATCCATTACTTTAAGTATAATCAAAGTAATAATTATTCCAAATAAGGTACCGTTAATTAACTCAGCTAAAGTATGGATTTTAGCTTCATATCTACTTTGAATAACCAATAAAGCTAAAGTTATTGTCATAAGAATCATATACGGTTGATTCCAACTATGAATTATTATAAAAGTAGCAGTAGAAGACGCTAAAGCAGCATGCACGCTTATTAACCCCCCTTGAACATTCACCTTCTTATTAATCAATCTCATATACAAAACCTTTATTAACATACTTAATAATAAAACCAATACAAATACAAAAATAAACATATACTCAGGTATATTCGATAATTTTTCTATTAAAATTGGAGTATTTTCTTTAAATTTTTTTGTCATTATAATATAAGCAATAATAACAGATAATACGGAAACTACTAAAACACTAGAAGAGGAAATATCCTTTATCACTTTTATTTGCTCATCATATTCTTCTGATATTTTATCACTTATAAGTTCTATTGAAGTATTTATAGCTTCTAATGAAAATACTAACCCTATACAAAATAGAATAACTATTAACTCTAAATAACTTAAATTCAAAAAAAATATTAATATTAAAACAGAGATAGCAACTATTAAATGAATTCTCATATTTCTCTCTTGATAAAAAATTTCCATTAGCCCATTAACAGCATTAGAAAAACTCTCTATTATACTTTTACTTTTCTTTTCTCTTTTAAACTTACTCATAAATACTATACCAATTCTTTATAATAAAAAATAAATTTTCTTTAATTATTTGGTTTAATTAGATAATATAAAATAATTAAAATTAAACTTTATTTTTGTAAAAATTAGCTATAATCTGTTTAGCAATAATATAAGCATTATAAGCAGCACCCCTTAATAGGTTATCACTAACACTCCAAAATCCTAACAAATTACTTTCTAATTTCCTTATTCTAGCTATATGAACTTCATTAGTGTTAGAAACATTATAAGGAACAGGTAAATTAGAATTATTTAGCCAAATCTTAAGAGCTTTTGTAATATCCCCAAATTCAATTAACTCATCAATTAATTTATTATAATTAAAATCTCTTTTAGTTTTAACATAAACCACTTGACTATGAGCTCTAATAACGGGAACCCTAACAGTAAAAGGGAAAACCTTAAAATTAGAGTTAAGTATCTTATTAGATTCAAGAATAATCTTTTTCTCTTCAGTACAAATAATATTTTCTAAGTTAGAATCATCAAAAGATCCTATAACAGGAAACAAATTATAAGCTATAGGATAAGGTAAATTTTTAGCAGTAAAATCGTTATTTTTAATTTGATACTTAAATTCTTCTAAAGCTTTTTTACCTGCCCCAGAAACAGATTGATAAGTAGCAACATAAACCTCTTCTATACCATAGTTATCTAAAATAGGCTTTAGTGGAATAACAAGCTGTATAGTAGAACAATTAGGATTAGCTATTACCTTTTTATCAGGCTTTATTTTATTTAAATATTGATTATCTAACTCGGGTACAACTAAATTAACATCAGGATCTAATCTAAAAAAAGAACTATTATCAATAACAAAGGTATCAGCATATATTTTAGGAGCTATATATGCACTAACTTCATTATCAACACATAAAAAAACTATATCCTGACTCCTTAATTTATCAAAATCAATATTATCATTAGAACCTATAGGGTAAATTTCCCAATCTTCATTATTTTGAATTAATTTAGCTAATTCACTACCAACTAACCCATTTATTCCTACTATAGATACTCTCATAAAAAATAATAAGCTGGAGTATTTGTATTCCGCCCTACTTCAAAAATTTTAATATTTTAAACTACCCAGCAGGCGGTCTTTTTAATAAAGCTAATCTCTCTTTATAACTTACATATCAATTTATTATATTAGTATTTGCTTTAATATAAGATTTACCTTTATTATAGATTAGTTCCTCAAATTTTTTAAAATCAAAACTGAAATCTTTATTAATATTATTATTTTTATTTATTTTATTTATATTTTCTTTGATTTTTGAGATAAATAGATTAAAATCAATTTCTTTATTTTTTTCCTCTTTAATAACATCAATATTAGGATTATATTTAGAAACAGTTATTGCATTATAATATTGATGATCATCAGCTGCATAAGGATAAGGTATCAATATAGCATTTTTATTTAAGTATAATATTTCAGTAGTAGCAATTCCCCCTGCCCTACTTATTACTATATCACTACTTAAATAAAAATCTATTATCTCATTAACATATTCCAAAATAATTATTTCAATATCATTATTACCGTATTTTACCTTAAAAATCATTTTATTATTATCCAAAAACTTATCATGATTTAAATTCCTTTTATTATTTGGTACTAATTTAATTAGATCATTTTTTACATCATTAAAATTTTTCTTTCCACAAATTATAGATATTTTTTTTATACTTTGTAATTCATTACTAAACTCATTATTATTGGATAATAAAAAATCAATAAATTTAATTGCTAAATTACTAATAGATTTAGCTCCTAAACTACCACCTATAAAAAGTAAATTAATCCCCCCCTTATCTAAATTACTAGTATTACTATCTATTAAATAAAACTCTTTTCTTAATGGATTAGGAAAAATATAACATTTATTATGATAAATTTTATTAATATAATTTAAAGACTCTTTAAAAGGGAGTATAATAATATCAGCAATATTAGCTAACAATTTATTAGCCTTACCTACTAAAACATTTTGTTCCATAATAATTAATTTTTTATTTTTTAACTTAGCAGCAAAACCCGCAGGAATGCTATTAGAACTACCTAAAGTTATTACTACATCTATTGATAATTTATCTATCAAATTAGCTATAAATAAAACATCACTAAAAAACACTGAAATATTACTAAAGAAATTTTTTAAATAAAAATGATAAAACGGTTTTATATAAAAAGAAGTTACATTATATTTAGCTTCTAATTCAGAAACTTGAGAAACATTAACAGAATTAATAGGTAAAATCAAAAAGTACTTATTATTATTAAGATTTTGGATAATAGAATAAGCAGGATAAAAGTGTCCCCCTGTACTTCCAGCACTAAATAAAATATTTCTCATTTATACCAAAAACTTTCTTAATATTCTATTATATATTTTCCTAATTTTATCAATAAATCCTTTTTCACCTGATTTAAATTTAGTTTTCCTTCATTATTATTCATTAACTTTTCATTAGTAATTTGTATATTAATTTTATAAAAACCATCTAAAAAATAAGTATAAAAAAGCAAAGCATTACTATCAAAAACATAATAATTCAAAATAGGATCATATAAAAAATTAGATAAATCTATATCTTCTAAATTCAATTTTTCCTTTGAAATAGAAATTTTTATTTCTAATTTAAAATTATCTTTATAATCTTTAAAATTATCTTTATAATCATCTTCTGATTCATTTTTTTGTATATCATTTTTGTATAGAATATCTTGAGTTTTAATTAAATTTATAATGATTTCATTATCATCAATTTTAACTATCTTAATTGAATAATATGATAATAAATCTTGATTATATTTTTCCTGTTTTAGATTTGATAATATCAATTCCTTTAATTGTATATTTTGGATATTTTTTAGCTTACTTTTGTAAAACTTATTAAATAAGTATAATATTTTTTCATTACCTTTAGATAAATCAATAGGAGATAAATTAGAAATATTAGTAATATAAGGAGAAGCCCCCTTTGATAGTAAATAATTAGTAATAATTAAGTTCTGGTTCATAACTGAATAATGTAAAGGAGTATTACCAAAAATATCCTTAGCGTTTATATCATAAAAATTTAATAATATCTTTAAAGCAGAAAAATTATTTAATTTACAAGCCCAATGCAAAGGTGTTAAATTATTATCATCTTTTAAATTTAGTGAAATAAAATAATTACTCATAAATTTTAGAACATCTATTTTATTATACATTATAGCCCAAATAACTGGATTATATCCATTATAATCTTTTCTTACTAAAATAAAGTTATCTTCTTCTAAAATTTTTCTAATACCTTTTATATCATTTTTTATTATTAATTCTTTAAAATTTTTTAAATATTCATCCTCATAATATCCAAAAGCAAAGCCACTAAACATTATTATTAAAAAGCAATAAAACAAAAATAAAGTTAATTTTTTAAACATAACTCCCCCTCCTTACTTACTAAATTTAAAAAAGATAGTAAAGATAAAAAAAGAAAAGGTTATAAAATACTCAATAATAGACCCCGTTTTTAATAATTTTAAAGAAATACGGGGATAATAAGAAAAAAATAAGGGAATCCCGTTTATAGTTAGTAAATCTGCTAATAGATGAGAAAAATACCCTATACTTATTGGCAATAATATAAAGCCTAAATTCTCATAAAACACAGCTAAAAATAATAAAAAAAGAGGAATAATAAAATGATGAGTAAATCCTCTATGAGAAAACCAAAAATTATTTTTTAAATACCTTCCCCATATTATATCTACATCAGGTATTAATGAACCAACTATAGATAATAATGGATTAACATTAAAAAGCAATCCAAAACTAAAACCTATAAGTATATGTGATTTCTTTGTCATATTATTTAATCTACTTCTATGAATTCTACAATGTCCTTAACAAATACTTGATTCTTTAATCCCTTAGAATTAATAGCATCTTCAAACATCATTAAACAATATGGACAAGAAGTAGAAACTATTTTAGCCTTTACCTTTAAGACTTCCTCCAATCTTTCATGATTTATTTTTTTAGTGGTTTTATCTTCTTTAAAATACATTCCCCCACCTGCTCCACAACAAAAAGAATTCGATCTATTCCTATATAACTCTCTATAATCTGAGATATTTTTAACAATAATCCTTGGTTCATCATATATATCATTATGCCTACCTAAATAACAAGCATCATGATAAGTAATTAAATCTTTCTCTTTTTTTAACTTTATTTTTCCTTGTTTCAATAAACTACTTAATAAAACCGAATGATGAATAACTTCATAATTAAAATTATTATCAAGTTGAGGATATTCATTTTTAAAAGTATTAAAACAGTGAGCACAATTAACTAAAATTTTTGAGAACTTATATTTCTTAAAGTTTTCAATATTATTATTAGCTTGTAATTGAAATAGGTATTCATTACCAGTTCTTCTAGCAATATCTCCACTACAAGTCTCATTTAAAGAAATAGCAAAATTAATATTTAATTTTTTTAAAATTTTTATTAAATTAATAGCAATATTTTGAGCTCTTTCATTATATATAGTAGCACAACCTAAGAAATATAAATATTCAGTTTCTTTTACATCCTCTATAAAATTTATATCTAATTCTTGTTTAAGTTTATTAAGAAATTGTTTTTTAGCTATGTTAGTACCTCTAAAAGGATGATCCCTAACTTCAATAGAATTAAAAATTTCTTGAATATAATTAGGAATCTCAGATTTATCCATAACTAAATTTTGCCTAAATCTTATTATTTTACTTAGCGGATTAATAAAAACAGGACAAGCACTAACACAAGCTCCACATGTAGTACAACTCCATATAGAATCAACTGATATAGAATTATTTATTATAGATTTATCTTTAAAATTTTGATAATGTTCTAATAAATTAACTATAATGGATTTAGGGGATAAAGGTTTATTAGTTAAGAAAGCAGGACAAGCATCCTGACACCTACCACACTCAGTACAACTAAACACTTCTAATAAATCCCTTGAATTTAAATCATTTATGTTATCTATTCCAAATTTTTCAGTTTTTTCTAAATCAATAAATTCAATCTTATTACTAACTTTATGACCATAAGCGTCATCAGAAGTTAAAATAGAAATAGGAGCTAAAATCATATGTATCATCTTACTCTTACTTAAACTATAAATAAACCCAAAAACTAATAAATTATTTATTAACCATAAGAAATTATATAAAAATTGATAAATGTTTCTATCATTAATGAAAAAAGTCAAAATAGAAAAAGATAAATTAGAAGTTAAATAAATATCGTTAATAAATTCATTATTAAACAAATAAAACTTAATTCCTTGAATAAAAAACGAATTAATAGCTATTAAAAATAATAAAATTAAACTAATAAAATAATTATCTTTAATTGAATTTTTAATAATTCTTTCAACTTTTAATAAATATCTTCTAACTAAAGCTAAAAAAATCCCAATTAATAAAAGCAAAACAGATATATCTAACAACAAATTATAAAATTTAATATTAAAAAAAAGTAAAAAGATACTAAATAAAAAAATTAAAATCCCTAAAAAAGCACTTGAATGCATTAACTTAGTTCTAAAATTTGATATTCTACTTTGATAAATAATATTTAAAATTAAATTCTTAAAAAAATTTAAATACCCATATTTCTTAAACTTATAATCTTGTTCAAATATAATCTTAAATTTTTCCTTAGATTTAAAAAATAATAAATAGAAAGCAGAAAATAAAACAATTATTATAAATAAAAACTTAATTAAAGTAATCATAAAATAATTTCATTATAAATTAGCTTTATTAGAAGCAATTAGTTTATAATAAAACTCCAAATCTTGTTTTTTATCAATATTAAAAGCCAATTCAGCGTAATTAGTTAAAATAGCATGAGCTTTTACATTAAATAATTTATTAATTCTTTCCTCTAATTCAATAATAGTTAAATTTTTAAGAATCAATTTAAACAATATATCATATCCAAAAATCTCAGCTAATTTTAATGGTTTCTTTCTATTTTTTAGTATATTTTCTAATAAATCTAAAAAATTCCTAATAATTTGACTCCTAATAATAAATAAAGAAGTATTACAAAAAGAATCATTTTTAAACCTAACAAATGTTCTTAATTTTGAAGCCCTATTAGAATATCTTACTTCATAAACTTCTTTACTAACAATAGGTAAAAATATATCACCCTCTATATAATCCAACCTAAAAATTATATCATTTATACTTTCATAAGTAATAAAAGGAGTATCAGTAGCAACAAATAATAAATAAATATCAAATTCTGTTTCTTTTAAATTTAAAATTCTATTAATCACATTTTTTATAGTATCTAATAACTTTTCACCACTATTTATTACCTCATACTTTGGTAAATAATTTTTAATATTTTGTAAATTTTCATAATGGATATTATTAAAATAATTTAAATAATTTTCAGGTAAAGTTATAAATCTTTTTAAAATCTTATTTTCATCATATTTAGAAAATATTTCAAATATCTTTTCCAAAATAGTTAAATTAGAATGTATTAAAAGAGATTTTAAGTTATTATTAAGTAATCCTCCACTAAGCAATATTAAGTAATACTTTTTAAGATATAAAGGTTCAAACATTGCTTTAAGTAGTAACCTCTACCATCCACTTAAGATAATCTAAATTACCTGCTTTAATATCAATTACAATTATCTCAGGAACAGTATAAGAATGATATTTTTTAATAGTTTCTTCTAACTCTTCTAATTTTTCTTCAGTAGTTTTTATAATCAATAGAGCTTCTTCCTGAATTTCTACATTACCCTTCCAAGTAAATATAGATTTTAAATTATTAATAATATTAACACAAGCAGCAAGTCTATTATTAATTAATATCCTTGCGATATTTTCAGCTTCTATAATATTTGGGCAGGTTACAAATAAAACTTTAAAAGGAGAATTTTGTAAATTATCTAATTTCTTCATAATAAAAATATAAAATAAGCTGGGATATTTATATTCCGCCTACCCAGCAAGCGGTATTACATTATTTTTAATTATTATATTATTTTATTTTAAATCTGTTAAATCCGGTAAATTTTGTATTAAAGTTTGTAATTTATTAGCCATTTCTACTAATTCCTGTTTCATTATTCCCTTCATTTTATAATACTGATAAACTTTATTAGATAATTCAGATATGAAACTTAATACATTTAAAAAAGATTGTTCTTGAATATCATTCCAAACCTTTTTTAATTCACTCTTAGATAAAGATAATTCTAAATTAATATTTGATAACTTAGTTAAATAATTATCTATTTCATTTAATAAATTTTCATCCTTAGTGTTTAGATATTCTTTTAATTTTAAAAGTATAGCATTAACCTGAACTTTGTACTCATTAAACTTAGGGTTTTCAATATTCATTTTTTTTATATCATAATCCAAAGCTAAAATATAATTAAGTATTAATTGATTTAAAGAATGAACATAAGAAGAAATTAAATTAAAATTTTTAGTTTTAACAGCAGTTTGTAGAGTACTTATAACTCGCTGAATTTCTTCATTTGCTTTATTTAATTCATTATCCATAATTCCACTACTTAATAAATTAATGTTTATGAAGTGGATTCAATTGATGATCTACAAAATGTTTAATAAACTCAGCATATTTGTTTTCAGGTAAAGCTCCTTCTATATCATCTTCAAATACTTTTTGATCTTTTGTTATTAGCTTTAAAACAGTTTTAGGAACACCCATTATATTATATTTAATAGCATAATCTTGAAATTCAGAAACTTCCACATTAATAGCTTTAATATTATCACTAACAACCGAAAAAGCAGTGGAATTAATAGTCATAATAGGACAATATGGACAAGTAGGAGTAACAAATACCCATAATTCTAAAACTGCCCCATTACTCTTTAACATATTATCTATTTCTTTTACAGTATTTATAGTTTTTTCACTTATAGGTAGTTGATCATTAGCTACCATAAGAATAGAATTTAATAACCAAGTGAACTCATAACCAGCAGGAATCCCCAAAAACTTAAAATTATAATCCTTATTTGATCTTAATATTATAGCCGGTACTTCCTTTGAAATACCATACTTATTAGCTAACTCCACATCAACTAAAGGATTATATAAAACTAATTTTAAATTATCTAAGATTTCAGTTAATTCTTTCAGTAATTGTTCCGTATCAGGACAATACTCACAACCTATTTTTTGGGAAAATAATAGCACTTCAGTTAGTTTTGCTAAACTTCCTACTTGTCTTTTTATTTCCTGTCTATCTTGTTCAGTAATAAACATATTCATTCCCTCCTTTCTAGTAATGCTGTAATCATTTATATTCCGCTATTACAGCTTAGCGGTAATTCCTTTTAATTTATATAATTTATAAAAAAAATTATAAAAAATTTTATAATCTCCATAAAACATTAGCCCAAGTAAAACCAGCACCAAATGCAGAAAACAAAACTAAATCTCCCTCTTTAACTAGTCCATTTTGTAATGCTTCATAAAAAACAATAGGTACT
Source organism: Deltaproteobacteria bacterium (assembly GCA_028276365.1). Taxonomy (GTDB): domain Bacteria; phylum DRYD01; class DRYD01; order DRYD01; family DRYD01; genus CAKZQG01. The sequence goes on from JAPYWL010000003.1 coordinate 51,993, forward strand.
GAAGCAGCCGAAGTATTACCATATTTATCTATATTATTATAAACCCTATTAGCTTCTATTCCTAAATTTTCCATAATTCCATTTATAATTCTTATATTAGCTTGATGAAAAATATATAATTTTATATCATTAGGTTTTAAATTATTTTTACTTAACAATTCCCTTATTTTATCAGGTACTAATGTAATAGCTATTTTAAAAACCTCTCTACCTACCATCTTTAGATATCTATTATTTAGATTTTCACAATTAGGAGGCTCCTTAACTCCACCCACAGGAATATATATTAAATCAAATTTAGTTCCATCACTACCTACATTAGCATCAATTAATCCCTTAGTACTATCTTCATCATAAGATAAAATAAAACTACCTGCTCCATCTCCTAATAATATACAAACAGTTCTATCTTTCCAATCAACTAATTTAGAAATAGTTTCTGAGCCAACCAAAAGTATATTTTTATATATCCCACTTTTAATTAATGAGCTAGCAGTAATTAATGCATAAACAAAAGCAGTACATCCAGAAAATACATCCATAGAACCAGTATTATCTGAAATTAAATTAGTCTTAGTTTTTAATTTTCCATGTAAAACAGAAGCAGTAGCAGGAACTATATAATCCGGAGAATTCGTAGCTAAAATAATTAAATCAATTTTATCTATATTATTTGTTTTTAAATTATTAATAGCATTCAAAGAAGCATTTAAAGCTAAATCAGAGGTAGATGAATCTTCATCAGAAATATATCTATATTTTATACCTGTTCTTTGAGTTATCCATTCGTCTGTAGTATCTACCATTTTCTCTAAATCATAATTAGATAATACTTTAGATGGTAAATATATTCCTATAGAAGATACTTTAACCCCAAACATAACTTTTTTATCCTATTTTAAAAGAAATTTTTAAAAAAATCTGATATTTTCTCAATTATACCTTTAACTTTATTAGATTTAACTAAGTTAATTTCATATTTATTACGTTTATAATCTTGATAGATTTTATCAACAAAAACTTCAACCATACCATATAAATTAGTTAACCTATAATCACCAAAATATTGTTTATTAATTTTAAAAGGAGTAGTTCTAATTTCAAAGATATTATATATTATTTTATCGATTCCTTTAATTTCAGCTCCTCCTCCAACAAGTAATATATTAGAAATTAAAGAATAACTAAAAGAATTAGCTAAAGCTGACTTAAGAAGTTTTGCTATTTCTTCAACCCTAGGAATAATAACAGTATCAATAAGTGAATGGATTTGAACTTTTTCTTTTTGAATTACATTAGAGTTAGAATAAAAAAATGGATTAATCTCCATATACTCATCATCTTTATAAATTTTAGAGATATTAATATTTAATAAGATATTTTCAGCCTCTTCCAGTGTAACACCTAAAGCAAAAGAAATATCCTTTAAAATATTTTTTAACCCCCTTTTAATATAAACTTTAAGATAAGGAGCAGCTTCCAAAATTACAATAAGCTCTGTTATGCTATATCCCAAATCAATAATAGCTAAAGGAGGTAAATCCCTCAGTTTCTTAGAACTAAAACTACTATGACTTATAGCTTTATTATAAGCCAATACATTTGGAATAAAAAACAAAGCATTCTTTGAATTTAGATTAATATTATCAGTTACTTCAAATCCTAATTTTTCAAAAGGTTTAGCAATATTTTTTTTATGGTCTCCTTTTATAGAAGAAATAAAAAGCTCTATCTCTATATTATTCTTAGCAGTTAATCCAATCGGATTATAAGTTTTATCAACAGAATCAATAATAAATAATCTTGGTAGTATAGAGATAATATTTTCAAAATCTTCAGGTAAAGTAACTATATTATCAGCTTGAATTTTTCCTATCTTAGCTTTCTTAGATAAATAATCATCAAGAAAAGTGTGTGTTATTTCCTGATTATTAACATCTATTTTAAGATTACTAACAACAGAATATAAATTAGCTCCACCTACTGATAAAAAAATAACATCTATATTTCTACCTGTTTCCTTTTTTATATCATTAATTAAAGAATTAATAAAATCTTCGTAAAGGGAATAATCTATAACCCTTTGATAATTTATTCCTTCAGTATCAGCTAAACCTAATGCTAAGACTTCATAAAAATTATTTTTATCTTCATTTTTAAGTATTTCAGTAGTATTTTTTTCTATATTATTTTTTTCTATATTATTTTTTTCAAAAGGATTAAAACTTTTGAAACTACTATCAGATAGATATATAAGTGTATACTTTGTAAATCTACTTCCTATATCTAAAAATAGAACATTCGTCATTTTTTTTAATAATTAAATTTTAAGTCACTATACTAATATAAATTTATACTTTTAATAAAAAATCTCCTTTTTTTTTATTATACAGAAATATATTGAATAGGTTCATCTACAGTAGCTAATTCTATTAATTTTAATCCCTTAGAAACTAAGCCATTATGACTAGCAGAATCATCAGGAAACGATACAATAGCCTGTAAAATAGTACCATAATCCATTAAATTATTATACAATCTATTAGCAACAATGATAGCTTTAGATTTTTCAGTATGAGGTAACATCAAAATAAATATTTTATTAGATTTATCAAAAGCAGCTAAATCCACTCCAAACCTTATATTTTTTTTTATATCATTCCCTAATTTAGAAACTATATTATTAACAATATCATTATCAACAGCTTGAGTTAATATAATAGCTTTTAAAAAAATTAAAGACATAGGTAAAGAATATCTTCTACATCTTTTAATCTCTTTTTCTAAGTCAAACATAAAATCGTTATAAGTATATAAATTAGTAATAGGATCTATTCTAGGCTCTCTAGATGAATCAACATTTTTAGTTTCAGATTTAATTTCTGATTGATCAATAGTAGCGATAGTTACCCTATTTTTACCATTCTTTTTAGAAATATAAGCAGCCTCATCCGCTTTTTTAAATAAATCATTTTTTGTTTTAGCATGTATAGGATAAGTAGCTACCCCCAAAGAAGCTGTAATTACATAATTCTCAGGTAAGCCAGAATATTTATGAGAATTTATATTAACTCTAATTCTTTCAGCTATTTTATAAGCACTATCTACATCAGTAAAAGGTAAAACAATAACAAATTCCTCCCCTCCCCATCTAGCTGCTACATCTATACCATCCCTTATATTATTTTTTATTATCTTAGCTGTTTCCCTTAAAACCTTATCGCCTACTAAATGCCCAAATGTATCATTAATTTTTTTAAAATTATCTAAATCACAGACTATTAATGATAAAGGTTGAGAGTAACGTTCAGAACGCTTTAATTCATTTACAATAGTATTTTCAAAATATTTCCTATTATACAATGTGGTTGTTTCATCTAATATACTTGATTCATGAAATATAAAAGAATCAATATGATTAATTATTCTAGGAATTATTACTCCTACTTTTTGATTAATTTCTATTATCTTCAAAAAATTAATAGAATGAGCAAATTTTAATAAGATAATTCCTTTTAAATTTCTTTTATCAATTACAGGTATAATATAATTAACTCCATTTTTTAAAACTCTTTCTAATAAACTAGGGAACAATTCATTAAACATATTATACAATCTATTAGATAAACTTCTGATAGATATTAATTCAGTGGATATTAACTTTCTTTCTATTATTTCTTTAGAATCATAATTAACAAGAATTTGTATTTTCTTTAATTCATCTGGAACATTCCCATAATTAGAAATGGTGTATAAAGTATTAGAAGTAGAATTGTATAAAAGCAAAGATATAAACTCTGAATTAGGAATTACCTTTGATAAATTACCAACTAAAAGTGAGCATAAATATTCCAAATTATCTGCTTCTTCTGCAGCTTTATCTATTTGCCTTTGCATTAATATTAATTCCCTTTGAGAATTATACAAATAAATCAATACAGAAAGTAAAGAAACAAAAAATAATATCAATAATAAAAATATTATTTTTAATAGAAAATCCCTTAACTCTTTTTTCATCTTTTCCTTAACTTTATATTCTAAAATCTCTAAGTTTTGATTATATTTTATTTTCTTAGCTAAATCTATATATTTTAAAGCATTCTTTAAATCATCTTGGATAAAGTAAATATTAGCTAAATAATAATATCCTTCAAATTTCGCATTATCATCAGGATTATTTATTAATTTTTGCTCAATTATTTTTTTAGCATTTTCAAAATCTTTTAATTTAACAAGTAATTCAACCAATCTAACATAATTTAAATATAAATTAGGTTGAAGTTTAATCATTTTTTCAAGTACTTCCTTCGCTTTTTCATATTGCTCAGCTTTATAATAAGCATTATATAACTGATAAAGATAATAACCAGAATTGGGCAATAAATTAACTATCTCCTGATATTGTCTTATACCATCATTATATTTTCTTAAATCTACATAAATTTGAGCTAAAACTCTTCTAGCTATAACAAACGTAGGCTCTATTTTAACAGATTGTTCTAAATATTCTATTGCTTTATTATTATCCCCTAATGTAAAATATAAATTGCCTAAAATATAATAACTTATGTAATTTTCTTTATTTTTATTTATACTCATTTCCAAATACTTTTTAGCATTCTCCATATCTGAAATATTAAAATAACAATATCCTAATAACATATAATAATCAGAAATCAATTTGTCATTTTTAGTAGATAAATAATATTCCTCAAATTCAATTAATTTTTCAATTGCTTGCTCATACTTTAACTTCAAAATTAATTCATTATAAATTTTAGTTAAAGTTATATCCTTATTTAAAAAATTTAAACCAACAAATTTAGCTTCGTAAGTACCAATTAACGGATAATTACCTGATATTATAGTTTCAAACGTAAAACCAAAAACATTACTAAGATTAATAAAAAAAAACAAAATTATAAAAATATTCAACATTAAGATTCCTCTAAAAATCTTAAAAATAAAATATCTAAAAAATATCATACTTTTTTAACATATCTCTTAATTTAATTAAATATTCATATTCCCTTATATTTATATTTTCCAAATCCTCTATGTTTTCATCTATATTTTCCAATAAAGAATTATCTTCTTTAAATAACTCATAGAAAATTTCTAAAATATACTGTTTATTTTCATACTTGTTTAAATTATTTAATAAAATTTTTAAAATCTCCTTGTAATCCATATTATCTATTTCTTTCAAAAAATACAATTCTAATATAAAAATATTTTCATTTTTATGAAATATTGTTTTTAGTATATAAATTAAATTAAATAAAGAAAATCTATCAAAGTTATTGTAAAATGTTAGTAAAGCATATTCTAATAAAACAATATCATCTAAAATTTTGGAAACAATAGTAATAAATTTATTTTGTGCTAATTCCTTATTTAATCTTAAAGCTTCGTTAATATCAATTAAAACCAAAATAATATTAGCTGGCTTTTTAAAGCCTTTAGAATAACTTAAATTAGCAAAATACCTTGCTCTCTCATAATTGCCTTTTCTAAACTCTATTATAGAATACAAAAATTCATATATACCTCTTAAACTCAGATTCCTATCTCTTAAAGCTAAATCACTATAGTTACTACATATTTTTTCCAATACTATATCAAATGTTTTATCATCCTTTAATAACATCTCCAATAAAAAATCTATATCATTTTGATTAATAGCTTTTTCTATAGCTTTAGTTACTAATTGAATATCCATAATGAAAATCTCTAAAAAATAATTTTCTATATATTAGTTATATAAATTTTTTTTAAAATCCTTCAAACTATTTAACCTTTTTATCCCAATTTAATACAATCTTACAGAATTATTCACATCCCTATTTACATACTTATTATGGATCATACAACAAGTTTTTAGTAATCTAATTTTACCCCCCTTCTAGAAGCTAAAAGATAATCTATATACTTTTTTACACCTTTATAAATTGAGGTAAATTTAAAATCAATATTATATCTTTTAAAAATTTCAATTAATTTTTTATTATTAGCTTTGGTAAAAATTTGATATTTATTTTTAAGCTCTTTTGGAAATTCAATTTCTTTTATATATACATTATCTTTATTTAATTTTTTTTGAATATAATTTTTAACAATATTAGCAGCCTCAAAAAAAGAAACAGATTTAGAAGTTCCACAATCATAAATTCCACTTAATTCTTTCAAATTCTCGTTTTCAATTATAATTTTAAATAAAAAAATATTTACTTTAACTACATCATCTACAAAAATAAAATCCCTATAAAAATCCTTACTTCCCTCAAATATTTTTATAGTATTATCTTTTAGGATTTGATTAAAGAAATGAAAAATAACAGAAGCCATAAAACCCTTATGCTCTTCATAGAACCCATATACATTAAAATACCTTAACCCTATAACTACATTTTCTAAATCTTGATTAATTACATAATTATCAAATAAAAACTTAGATAAAGCATAATAATTAAGAGGATTATAAAAATAATTATAAAATTTTTTAGATTTTTTCATAGTATTACCATAAACAGAAGCAGAAGAAGCATAAATCATCGGAATTAAATATTTTCTGGAAAAATTTAGTAACTCCTTACTATATTCGAAATTATTTTTAATTAAATAATTTAAATCTTTCTCTAAGGTATTAGTACAAGCTCCTTGATGAAAAATAAACCGTATTTTATCTAGATTATATTTAGTTAATAAATTTTCATTTTTAATCAATTCTAAAAAATTCTCTTTTTGAAAATAATTTATAAATTTTAATTTAGCTAATCTTTTAATTTTTATTTTATTTAAATTGTCATATTCATCTTTATTAAAGATATTATCAACTATTATTAAATTAGAAAATCCTAAGGAATTTAAAGCTAAAGCTAAATTAAATCCAATAAATCCCAATCCCCCAGTTAATAGTATATACTTTTCCTTATTAAATTTATTAATCAACTCTTTATTAAAATTAAAAATATCAATATTTTTCATAAAAATTTATTTAAAAAATTTATTTAGCAGTTTGAACAGCTATTATTTTTCTTATAACAGTAACTCTAATTAGGCCTGGATATTTTAAATTATTTTCAATAGCTTTAGAAATATCTTTAGCCAATTTATATACGTCGTTATCTAGTACCATATCAGGTTTAACAAAAACAATAACTTCTTTACCTCCTTGTAAAACATAAGCCTTTTCAACACCAGCAAAAGACATAGCCAATTCTTCTAATTTCTGTAATCTTTGGATATATAACTGATAAGTTTCCCTTCTAGCTCCAGGTCTAGAAGCAGATATAGCATCAGCTATCTGTACTATTAAATCCTCTAAAGTTTCTTGAGGTACTTCATTATGATGACTTGCAATAGCTCGAACCACTTCATCTTTTTCCCCGTATATTTTAGCAATTTTAGCACCCGCAATAGCATGAGGTTCTCCATTAGTTTCCTCTAAAACTTTACCTATATCATGTAATAAAGCTGCTCTTCTACATATTTCTACATCTGCTCCCAATTCTGTTGCTAATAATGTAGCTATCTGAGAAACTTGAATACTATGCTTTAGTAAATTTTGGCCATAACTTGCTCTATACTTCATCTTACCCAATAAATTAATCAAATCTGGATGTAAATCATAAACTTTAGATTGAATAGCAGCATTCTCGCCTTCCTCTTGGATTTTTAAATTTATTTCTTTTTCTATTTGATCATAAACTTCTTGAATAGCAATAGGATTTATTTTACCAATACTTATAAGCTTTTCTAAAGTTAATCTAGCTTTCTCCCTCCTTATAGGATCAAAAGAAGAAACTAAAACCACATCAGAATTATCATCTATAATTAAGTCAACACCCGTTATTTCTTCAAAAGCTTTTATATTTCTTCCTTCTTTTCCTATTATTCTACCTTTTAATTCCTCAGATGGCAAAACAATAGGGGAAGTAGTATTTTCAGAAACAGTATCAGCTGTAATTCTACTTAAAGTATTTAAAAGAATTCTTTTAGCTTTAAATTCAGCATTTCTTAGATATTCTTGCTCTATTTTTTGAGATACTATTAACAATTCAGTTTTTAAATTTTCTTCAGTTTTTTTTATTACTATTTCTTTAGCCGCTTCAGGAGTTAAATTAGATATTTTTAATAATTCTTCTTCTATTTTATTTTTCAATTGATTAACATACTCCATTTTTTGCTCTATCTCTTTTTCTTTAATTAGAATTTCTTCTTGCTTTTGTTGTAATTCTTCTTTTTTAATATCTATTTCTTTAAATTTAAGGGATAATTGTTTTTCTTTTTCCCAAAGCTCAATTTTCATATTTTCAATTTTATCCCATTCTTTATTTATTAACTCAAATTTTTCTATAGCTTTTTTATTTATTTCTTCAGCTTCTTTTTTAGCTTTCTCTATTAATTTCTCATTATCCCAAATTATTTTTTCCTTTTCATCTTTAAGTTTTTGAATTTCCTTATTTAGATTACTAATTTCATTATCTAGTTTTTGAAGCTCTTTTATTTTTAAATTTATATCATTTTCTAAAGAATTTAACTTTCTTTCTAACAATTCTTTCTTATTATTTAGTTCTTCAATATTAGTTTTTAAAGCTTTTTCCTGACTAATTAAATCATTGAGTTTTTGTTCTAAATTCTTAAATTCCTGTATTTCTTGGGAGTTAATAAAGTTTTGAGATAATTTCAAATTATCCTCTTTTTTATATTCTTCTTGTTTTAATTCTCTTTTTTCTAACTTAGATAATTTATAAAAAATAAATCCTAAAAAAATTAAAAGAATTACTATAAAAAATATTAATAACACAATTAAAAAATTACTCATAAATTTTAGCCCCCTTTTATAATTAAATAAAAACTTTTAAATTTTAAATTTAGTTTTTTATTTTTAATTTTTTTTATTTTTCTTTTTTGTTGAAAGAATCTATAATTTTTTGGATAATAGCTAAATCCTTAAAGTGCTTGGAGAATTCTTTAGGAGGATAGCCTGCATAAATTTTGTTAGGTTCCAAATTTTTAGTAGCAATAGTATTTCCCGCTAAAATAGTATTAGGTCCTACTTTAACTCCGTCTTTAATACCACTCATAGCAGCTAATATACAGTTATCATATATTCTAGCACTACCTGCTATACCTACTTTGCTAACTATCCTACAATTTTTACCTACCTTAACATTATGCCCTATCTGAACTTGATTATCTATTTTAGTATTTTGGTCTATAAAAGTATAGCCTATAGTAGCTCTATCTATACTAACATTAGCACCTATTTCTACATTATCTTTTATCACTACACCTCCTATCTGATATATTTTCTCTAAATTATCAGTATATCCAAACCCATCAGATCCTATTGTGGTATTTGAATGTATAATAACATTATCAGCTATATAAACATTATCATATATACTTACATTTGAATAAATCCTAACATTATTACCTATATACACATTATTTCCTATATAAACAAAAGGATATATCCTGGTATTATCCCCAATAACTACATTATTCCCAATAAAATAGCCATTATTTAATAAAATATTTGTTGATTCCTTCTGTTTAAAATCTTTTTGTATATCCTCATAGAAAACCTCTAATAGTTTAAAAAATAAATTTTCAAGATTAAAATCAGATAAAGTTATTATTTGCTTATTACTTATTTTTTGTTTAAATAGGTTAATCTTGGAAATCTTGTTAGTAAACCAATCGTAAATTTCATTACTCACAATAAATAAACTAGGAATAATATCATTTAATTCTAATAATTCATTATCTTCCAAAAAAACTCTCTTTTTAAAAATAATTGATAAAATCAAATTTTTAGAATTAAACAATTCATTTTTATTAAAAAAATAATTAGAATTTATCCCCTCAGGGGGAATTATAGTAAATTTTTCAAAGGAATTAAATAAATCAATAAATTCCTTAATATATTCTTTTAATATTTTTATATCTAAAAAATATAACTTCATAAAACATTTTACTATATTATATTTTTTTAATTTCTTTAATTAAAAATTTACTACTTATGCTTTTTAATTCTTTGAATAAGTGCATCAGTTAAATTTACAACATTATTCTTATTATAACTAATATAATTAATAAATACATAATCCACATCATATAATTTAGCTATTTCGTCAATATAAGGTTCTATATTTTTTAAGATCTGATAATTTAAATTATTTAATTTCTCATTTAAATTAGATATTTTATTATTTAAATTTATTAATTTTTGAGTATATAACAAGTTATATTTTTGAGCTAACTTTTGTTGATATTGTCTAATTTTTTCGTTAGCTTTTTGAAACTCCTGGTTATAATTTGTATATAATTCTTTTAATGCTTCATTATTTTGAGATTTTATAATTTCCCTTAAATTTTTATTATATTCCTGTTCTAATTTACTAACATAATTATTATATTCATCTATTATTTGTTGCTTTTTAATATTGTAATCTTTATGATACTGATTAAGTATTTTTTTCACTTCTTGTTTATATTGCTGCTCATATTTATTAGCTATTTCTTTTTGTGTTTGATATAATTCTTTTTCTATCTCTTGAGACTTAGATTTATATAATTCCTCTTGCCTTGATTTTATTAATTCTAATTTATTTAATAGCTCTTCTCTCTTAGGATCGTATATTGAAGTATTAGTTAGTTTTAAATTTATATTAGTTATCTCATTTTTATAAATCTCATTTAGTGATACTTTATAATTATCTAATTCAGTTTTATACTTTTTATATAAATTATCTATTTCAGATTTTATTTTTTGATGATAATTTTGTTGAATATTATAAATGTTTTGATTCAATTGAGAATATAATTCTTTTTCATAATTATAAATAATATATTGAGTTTGTTTTCTTTTTTGTATTATATTTTTTTCAATTTTATTTTTTAATTCTATAATTTTATTTTTCAATTGTTGATCTATTTCCTTACTTTTTAGTAAATTTTCAGATAACTGTTTTTCTAACTTTTTTTGATTAGATAATATATTATTAGAATATATTTCCATTTCTTTTATAAATTGTAATTCCAAACTTTTATCCAAATTATATATTTCATTATAGGAATTTTTAATTTCCTGTTTTGTTTGAATTAATGCTAAATATATATCCTCAAAAGAATAAATTACTTTTGAAATATCAATAACCCCATATTTATAATCAATACTTAATTTTTGATTATTTTTATAAGCAAATATATATTTAGATAAAGATAAAACAAATAAAGTAAATAGAATTAAAAAAATAAAAATAATTAAATAATCACTTAAATTCTTTTTTGGAGTTTTTAGTATGATACTTTTTAGAAATATATTTTTGAATTTCATAAGTTAAATCAATACCTCCTAATAATACATTGGATTTATCAAAAATAATTAAGATATCATTTTGTTTATCTTTATACAATTTTTGAAAATCTATATCCTTTAAATTTAAATTATTTTTGATATTAGACAAATCAACATAAGCTATATTAAAAGAGTAATTCAAATTTGAAGTTAAATCCAAATTCTTATTTGAATCTAAGGTTTGAATTACCTCATTAGTAAGATCTTTATAACCATATACAATACTATCACTAGTTAGAATAATACCAATATTCTCTTTATTAGCAGTAGTTATTACAGCTCTTTCTAAATTTTTGTAGAATTCACTTAAATATTCCTGTTTTTTATTTTCTAAAATAACAGATAACTTATTAGCTGTTTCTTTTAACTCTTTCTCATTTTTAGTTAATGAAATTTTATTTAATTGATCCTTATATTCTAGTTCCAAATTATAAATTTTATCCTGAATTTGTTTATAATATTTACTATCTCTTATCTTTGTTAAATCCACCCTTCCAATTAATACCTTAGAATTCTCATTTTTTAATTGATTTGATTTATTACAACTATTTAATACAAAAGAAAAAGAAAGAAAATATAAAATAAAAAAAATAAAACTTATATTCCTAGTTATATTTTTGTTTTTTTCTACTTTCAAACCTAATTTAATCATAACTACTGATTTCTAATATAATATTTCTGCAATTAAAATATAATTACCTTTTATAAATTTTATCTGTTAAATATAAAGGATTTTAAGAATAGATTAATAATTTAAATAATATGATAGGATTAATTTTATTAGGCTATGGAAAATCAGAACGTTTCTTAAAATCAATATCAAATAATGATTTAATAAATAATCCCTCATTAATCAATACAAAATTATACAATTATATTTTAAATTCTTTAAAAAATAACTTTAATAAAATTTTTCTTAATATAACAGAGAAAAAAAGTATAGCAGATTTTTCTATTGATGTATTTTCTAAAATCAGCGATTTAATAAAAAGTGTAGTTTTTGTATGTGACTTAAATTTAGATATAAAAAAATATGAAAATATTTTTAATGAAGTTTTAATAACAGAAGGCGGTAATCTAAGACAAATTAGTTCATACAAAGGGCTCCAAAAATTAAAAGAATCGAAATATTTTAATGAAATAGAATATATAATTATTCACGACTTAGCTAGGCCCTTAATAACTCTAAAAATGCTTAATGATTTAATAGATAATATAAAAGACTATGATGGATGTACTTTATATATAAATCCAATGGATTCCGTAGCATTTGAATTTGATAAAAATTTAAGCTATATTAATAGGGAAAAAATCTTATTAATACAAACTCCACAAATATTTAAAAAAGAAGCAATAATAAATGCTCATGAACTAGCTAAATCTGAAAAAGATACCTTTAGTGATGATTTATCTATATTAGAATTTTATACCACTTTTAAAATAAATTACATACTTGGTCATAAATTTAATATTAAAATAACTGATATTAATGATTACTTTATTGTATTTAATCTACTAAATTTTTTAATTAACAATAATTTATATAACGATTACTTAGCAGGAAAAATATAAAAAATTTAAAAATTAAAAAATTTTAATAAATTATTATCATTTTTTTCATTTTTTAACAAATTTAAAATAAAAATTAAATAATTTTTTTATATTAGTAATAGCTACAAAAGTAGAAAGGAAGATAACTATGAATTTGCTATTTTTTATCCTAATTACACTAATTCTAGTTATAATAATATACATTTTGTTGAAAAATAAAAATAATAAGAAAATTGGAGAAAATTTAAAAACAAATAAAGAACCAGAAAAAATAGAATTAAAACAAATTAATGATAAACAAAAAAGAATAGGAAATTATATAGTTATAAAGTTTTTAGGAGAAGGGGCAACTAGTAAAGTTTTCTTAGTAAAAAAAGATAATTCCTTATTTGCTTTAAAACAACTAAATATAATAGACGATGAATTAAAAAAAAGATTTGATAGAGAAATAGCAATACTAAAAGAATTAAAACATAAAAATATAGTTAGCATAATAGACAGTGGGATATATGAAGAAAAACCTTTTATAGTCATAGACTATGTAGATGGAGATTCTTTAGATAGGATAGCACCTAAATTAAATATCATCCAAAAATTAGATATTCTCATTTCAGCAGCTAATGGAATAGCATATCTACACTCTAAAGGTATAATCCATAGAGATATAAAACCTGAAAACATACTCGTTAGTAAAGATCTAAGTACAGTAAAAATAGCAGATTTAGGGATTTCAAAAGTAGTTTATTGGAAACCTATAACCCAGGAAGGTCAAATCTTAGGAACCCCCGCTTATATGGCTCCTGAGCTACTTGAAGGTAAATCAGATGACCCAAGAATCGATATCTACGCATTTGGAATAACTATGTATGAAGTACTTACACATAATGTACCCTTTGATGGAAAACCTTCTGAAATTATCTTAAAACATATTAAAGAAGAACCTAAATTACCTTCATTGTTAAATCCTGAGATTCCGCAAGCTTTAGATAAAATTATAATGAAATGTCTAGAAAAAAAACCAGAACGTAGATATAAATCAATGCTAACACTTGTAGAAGATCTTATAATGGTTAGAAAAAATCTAAAAATCTAAAAAACTTATAATCACAAAACAAAATCACTAAAATAAATATTAACTATGAAAAATAAAATAAACAAAAAATCAAATTTAATTAAAATTATTTCTTTTTTAACCTTTTTTATTATTATCTTTAATTTAAAAAAAATATATTCCATAAATTATTCTCTAAATATTGAATATGATATTTATCAAATAAATTATACAAAAATATATTATGTAAAAAGCAGTGATAATTTATTGAGCTCATTTAGTATATTAAACAATATAGGAGCATATTATGATGAATTAAGTGGGCAGGCTCACTTATGTGAGCATATATTTTTCAAAAATAAATATAATAATACATATATAAAATATACTCCATCTAATTCTGGAGCTTATTACAATGCAGCTACATTTAATGACTTCATCATTTTTTATTTCACTTCAAATAATAAATACATCTTAAAAAACATAGATACTTTCTTATATTCAGCTTTTAACCCATCTTTTAATGAAATTGATGTAAATACAGAAAAAAATGTAGTTATAACAGAATTAAATACAGGTTATCAAGATGAAAATATCTATAAAATTTTCTCAAAATATTATAAGCCAACAGGTGGAACCGTAAATGATATAAAAAAAATAGATTACAATATTTTATATAACTATTGGAAAAGTAACTATAAGCCAGAAAATTTGACTATTATTATTTATTCTTCCCTGCCTTTTCATTACTTTGAGAATTCTATTACAAATTATTTTAAGGGAGAAATAAAATATATCAAAAAAGAAAAAATATATTTAAAAAATTACCAAGAAATAAAAAATAGCCTATATAATCCTGATAGCAATTTTTATAAAAATTTTATAAATTTTATAAATAAGGAAATAAAAGATTTTAATACCTTAGAAAATCAAGATTATTTCTATTTTTATATAGAAACTAAAAACAATATAATTTATTATGATCTATTAAGTGAAATAATTAACAAAAAATATGAAGATTCAAACATTATGAATAACGATAACTTAGAAATATCATCAAGTTTTATACCTACAAAATTAGCTAACTACTTCATTATTAAAATAAAAAAGACCCAACAAAAAGAGGCTAATTTCTATAAAAATTACCTTTTTAATATTATAAATAGTATTGATTATAAAGATTTAGAGTATGCTTACCTAAAATCTTATAGCGATTATTTATACTTTTTTTCCAGTAATTTTGATTTTATTCAGTTTTTCTCTTTTTTAGTTGGATTAAATATATTAGGAGAAATAAAAAAATTTCTAAACCCTTAAAAATACTTATCAATTAACATCACATTGTTTAATCTATTATCTTATTGAATCCACTAGACAATTTTTTTTCAAAATATAATCTCTGTAAAACTAAATTAATAATGTTATTAAATTCGTTAAAAATTTCAGAACTATTTTGAGTATTAGGTTTTATTAATTTTGAAATAGAAGATATATTTAATATAAAATCCAAATTATTTATAGAATATTTATAAATATTATTTTTTATTCTATTGATTATTTTTATTGATTTTTCTTTATCAACATCAATTAAACACAAAACAAATATATCTTGATAAAATCTCCCCACTATATCTATATTACTTCTTATAGAAGAAGAAATTATATTTCCTATCTTCTTAGTAATAAATAAAACTTCATTATAATCCAAATTTCTTATCAAATTATAAAAATTATCTATTTCAATTAATGAAAATATAAGGTTTTTCTTAATTCTATAAAAATAAGAATAAATTTGTTCAAATTTAAGATAAAACCCATTTATATTTAATAACCCCGTTTCATTATCCGTATACCCCTCAGTTTTTAGTGATAAAATCAAAACTAAAAAATCATTTATTTCTATTGTTTTTATTTGATAAATTTTGTTATCTAATATACAATTATCTTTATATAATAAATCAGCAAAATCTACTTTGATTTTTTTTAGTAAGCTTTCTACCACAACATTATAGTATAAATATTCCTTCGTTTTTTTATCAAGTATTACAACTAAATCACTTAAATTATTTAATATTTCTTTATATAAATCATCTAATTTTAAAACACTCATTTTTTACGATTTCCCATTACTTGATTTTTCATTTAATATAAGAAAAGCTAAATTGATATCGTTAATAGTTTTAATTTTATCTAGTAAATTTTTAAACTGTGATTCTTCTTCAACCTGTTCTTCTAAGAACCAGCTTAGAAATTGAGCAGTTAAGTAATCTTTTTTTTGTAAAGATAAATCATATATATATGAAATCCTTTTAGTTACTTCTTTTTCAGAATTTAAAGCAAATTCTATAGGTTCTAATAAGTTAGAAAAATCGGTTTTAGCTTCTGCTATGTTCTTTAAATTAATAAATTGGTCTCTATCTAGTAGATAATTTTTTATTTTCATAGCGTGCTCATGTTCTTCTAAAGATTGTTCATAAAAAAGTTTAGCAAAATAATTTAACCCTTTTAATTGATAATATATAGAAGCTCCTAAGTAATTATAAGATGCCTGTAACTCATTATTTATTTGACTTTCTAATAATTCCTTTATCTCTTTATCCACAAACTTTTCTCCTTTCCTTTAATTTATGAATTCATATAATTTATAAATTCATAATAAATTTTTCTCCCTTATTCTTAGTTTCCCTTTTTAAATTTCTAAAATTTTTACATTCAATTTATTATTATCTTATTATAAAAAGGATTTTTTCTATTTTTTGGCTAAATAAATAATAAAATAGGTTATATAATAAAAAGTTATACAATAAAAATATGCTATCTAAGATAATAGATAATAAAGAACTCCAAATAATAAAAGGTGATATAACAGAGCAAAGTGATATAGATGTTATAGTTAATTCAGCAAATGCTTATCTAAGAGTAGGTGGTGGAGTTTCTGGAGCTATTCACAAAAAAGCAGGTTATGAGCTAGAAATTGAAGCTATTAACACTGCTAAAAAACTTAATAAATACCCTCTAAAAGTTTCAGAATGTATTATTACTAATGCCTATAATCTCCCCAATAAAAAAGTTATCCACGTATTAG
The DNA here is from genome assembly GCA_028276365.1 of Deltaproteobacteria bacterium. Classification (GTDB taxonomy): domain Bacteria; phylum DRYD01; class DRYD01; order DRYD01; family DRYD01; genus CAKZQG01. Next base: position 69,048 of record JAPYWL010000003.1, read on the forward strand.
GACCAGTTTATAATCAAGATAAACCTGAAGATTTTTATTTACAGCAATCGTATATAAATTGCCTAAAATTAGCAGATGAACAAAATCTTAGCTCAATTGCTTTCCCTTCTATATCTACAGGTATATTTGGATATCCAATAAAAGAAGCTGCTTATATAGCTATTAAATCAATTATCCAAACATTACCTACATTAAAAAATATAAAACTAGTAAGAATCGTTTTATTCTCAGATAATAATTATAATATCTATAAAGATACTCTAAATACTCTCATAAACTCTGAAACCTAAATTTAAATTCTTAAGTTAAAATCAAGGGGATAATAAAAGGGGGAGGTATATGGAACAAGAATCCCTTATTTCTTTAACTATAACTATTGGTTTGTCAGCAATTGTGATTATAACTTTTATAATATTAAAATTGATAGAAAATAAACCCCAAAATAATTCAGAAGATAAAAAAGATAATACAGATAATAGTTCAGATGCTGGGATAGAAGCAGGTTTTACTGAGCCAACTATTCACGATTCTAATTCCTCAGATTATTACGACAGTAATGGATATGGATATTAAATTATTTTTATACCTAAACTTTTACCAAACAATCAAACAAAAAATAATCTATAATTTTAATTTCTCTGTTTAATTTTATAAAGGATATCTTTAAAAAATTCTTGATTGGAAAAATTATTAATAATAACTTTTTTAAAATTACCTAAATTAATCAACTTTAAGTTATAATTGCTAAAAATATCTAATAATTCCTTAAGAGTAGAATTAAAAATAATAATTACTTTATTAGTATCCTGAACATTATAAATTCCAATGTAATTAGGATTTTTAATTTTTATTAAATCGTGAACTATTAATAAATCATCTTCTTCTAACAAATTTATGTTTATAATGTTATTATCTTCAAATTTAATAGAATCTAAAAGTAACTGATAATATTTCTTTTTAAGATTAATTATACTTTGCTTTAAATTTTTAGAATCACTAATTATCTTAGAAATATAATCTTTAATTTTATCAATATCAGTATTAGTTAAAGCAGCTAAATTATTAACAATTGAATAAAATTTATCAAAAATAGATAATAAAGGCAAATTAGAAACTGCTTCAATTCTTCTAACTCCGAGCTGTAAGCTTTTTTCAGATATTATTTTAAATACTCCTATAAAAGAAGTGTTTTTAACATGAGTACCCCCACAAAGCTCATAAGAAATAAACTCATCATCCATTATCTTAACAGTTCTAACATTCTCAGGATACTTCTCAGTAAATAAAGCAATGGCTCCTTCTTCTAACGCTACATTTAACGGTTTATATTCTATTAATACATCCAGTTCTTTTAATATTATTTCATTAACTAATTCTTCAATATTTTTTAATTCATTATCATTGATAGCTTGGAAATGAGTAAAATCAAATCTTAATCTATCGTAATCTACTAAAGATCCTGCTTGATATACATGAGTACCTAATACTTTTCTTAAAGCAGAATGTAGTAAATGCGTAGCAGTGTGATGAATAGCAGTCAATTTTCTCCTATAAAAATCTACTTCTAAATAAGCTTTATCACCTAACTTTACATAACCTTGTAATAACTTCCCTATATGAAATATAAAACCTTCTACATGTTTTTGAGTATCTATAACTTGGAACTTAAAATTATCATTAAATATAATTCCCTTATCCCCTACCTGTCCCCCTGCTTCAGCATAAAACGGAGTAACGTCAGTTATTAATATAATATCATCTTCTGGATTAGATATTTCATTTAGTAATTCTAAAGTTTTATTGGAATTGATTTTTAATATTGCTATAATGTTTGCTTGTTCTTTTAGTTTATCATATCCCACAAATTCAGTTTTAAACTGTCTATTTATGGAAAATACTTTAATATCATTTTTATTTTGTCTTGACTGAATCTTTTGTAATTCCATTTCTTTGTTAAACTCATCCACATCAACTCGTAAACCATTATTTTTAGCTAGTTCTATAGTTAATTCCAAAGGAAAACCAAGGGTATCATATAAATAGAAAGCTTTTTTCCCATCTATTACTTTTATATTATTCTTAATCAGTTCTTCCTTTATCTTGTTAAAATAATTAATTCCTTTAGATATATTTTTGATAAAAGCTTTTTCTTCTGAATTAAGTATCTTTTTTGAGAATTCAGATCTAAGATAAACTTCAGGATAAACATCCTTAAAAATCTCAATAACACTATCTACTATTTCATGACTAAATTCTTTAGAAATTCCTAAAAACTTTGAATAAAGAATAGCTCGTCTTATTAATTTTCTAAGTACATAACCCCTACCATCATTAGATGGAATAACTCCATCAGATATTAAAAATACAGCTCCCCTTAAATGATCCGCTACTATATTAAGATAAATATCCCTTTTTGATAAATAATTATTCAAATCAAATTGAATATTAAAATCATTATAAACTTTTTCAACATCTTTTTCAATAAACTGTTCTATTTTAATCAAAATAGGATAAAATAAATCTGTATGGTACTGAGTAGGTTTATTTTGAAGTATTCTAGCTAATCTTTCAAGTCCCATACCAGTATCTATATTCTTTTGAGGTAAATCAATTAATTCCCCTTTTTCATTTTTAAAATATTGAGTGAATACAATATTCCAAATTTCAATAAATCTTTCTTTTTTTTCACATTCTAAGCACTCACTACCAGGTTTACAATTAACATTAGGGCAATAGAAATTTTCATAAAATATTTCAGTAGAAGGGCCACAAGGTCCAGTTAATCCTGCAGGTCCCCAAAAATTATCACTTAATCGAACAATTTTTTCTGAAGGAACTATAGATCTCCAAATCTCTTCTGCTTCGTCATCATCAGTATGAACACTAACCCATAACTTATTAGGATCCAATTTATATACATTAGTTAATAAATCCCAGGCATAATGTATTGATTCATATTTGAAATAATCTCCAAAAGAAAAATTCCCAAGCATCTCAAAAAAAGTATGATGCCTTAAAGTATAACCCACATTATCTATATCATCCATTCTAAAACATTTTTGACACGTAGCTATCCTTAAATATTTAGGCTTAACTTTTCCAGAAAATTCCGCTTTAAAAGGAACCATACCTGCTGCTACAAATAACAACGAAGGATCATTATCCGGTATTAAACTATAACTATTTAAAACTTTATGATTATTATTCTCAAAATATCTTAAAAAAGTAGATCTAATATTTTTATGATCCCAATTCATCTAAAATCACCCCTTAACTTATCTTTAATTTTTAAGTTTAATTTTATTCTTAATTTAAAAGATAATAAAATAAATTAGTAGCAAAAGATCCCTTAGGTAAAAAAAACTTTAATTTTAATTTTTTATAATTTTCAAATACCTCATCATCAGATAAGCTAAATTCTTTTATAATAGGTCTTATAAAATAATTTCTATAATTTTCATACTTTTCATCGTAAATAATTAAATCTAAATTCTTAGGAAAAATAAATTCAAAATTATCCCAATTTTTAAAAATCTCTTTTACTTCCTTATTATTAATTTTATTTATTATATTTTGATTAATAAAATCTTTTTCATTTTCCGGAATATTTAATTGAATTTTTTTACTAATAAAATCTGATGAATTGTTTAAAATACTTTGTTTTATAAAATGATTTAATTTAGAATTAAAAATAAAAGATTTATAAGCATCTTTAAAGATGGTTGTAAATTTATAAGGGAAGTTCTTCCAAGCCTTTTTATAGTTCCTTTCCTTTAATAAAATACTTAAAAATACTTTTTCAATATCCATATATTGAGGAAGTCTTAAATTCCTAACTTCATCTATTTTATTATCTAATAGTAATTCTTTTATCTTTCTTCTTTTAGACTTAACTTTAAAATTTTCATTATTAGAATATATACACAATAAAAGATAGCTTGCTTCATAATACATTTTATTATTCAACGCTAAACCTATTAAATGATTTATTAATCTTTTTCCAAAACGTTGAATATCGTAATAATTAGGTAAATAATTAGCTTCTAAAATTTTTAGTCTTTTTATTAAAAAATTTTGAAATTCTGTCGGGATTTTCCTTATTGTAATCAAAAATTCATTCCCTAATAACACCCTCTTTATACTATCTAAATTATTATAAACTATTCCTATAAAACTTAAAATAAAATCCTTATTATAAGATTCAAATCTTAAATTATCATCAAAATTATTTAACATAGCATTAATAATTTTTTCTTTATTTTTAGGATTTAATCTTAGAAATAAACTTTGATAAGTTATAGCATATTTATCTTTTTCACCTAAAAACAGAAAATCACTAATAGGAATTTTAAAAATCTTTGATAATCTTAGCAAAACATTAAATATAGTTGTATTTTCTTTTCTCAAAATAAATAATAAAAAATAATTATTATTACCATTTAAAAAATTACCACTCTCTAAAAAATTATTTAAATTATTAACCAATAAATTTTTAGTTTTAATAATCCTTAAATAAAAATTATAGAAAAAACTAAGATTTATTTTTTCATTAACAATAAAATCCTTTAATTGATACTTTATTATTCCTTTATCATGAATAATCATCTAACTTTAAAAAATAATTTACAAAGCTTCATCAATAGGGAAAATCAAAGTAGTTCTATTTTTATTAACTACCATAAAATTAACTCTATCTATTTCCAAAGAAGTAGCATTATCATAGATAATACAATCAGTTAGAGGAATAAATTGATTAGGTTTATTAAATTCATCAAGGATCCTTGCACCAGGAATTAAATACATATATCCTTCTATTTTATAATTATCAATATATATAATAACTCTTTTTGGCTCTTTTTTAACCATTAATATCCCTCTACTTTAATAACGTTTGTTATTTTATTAGCTTAGTTTGTATAATTTTAATTCCTGTAAATTTTTCAAAATTCAATAAAACATTTTGAGCGATATTAAGAACCTCGGGATTAACTCCAGCTATTTTAGCTACATGAAGCCCATAACTCTTATCAGCAAATCCTGGCTTTATCTTATAAGTAAAAATTATACTATCTTCTTTTTCAATTACTTCTACATGATAATTTTTAATAGAGCTAATATATTTTTCCAAGTTAGAAAGTTGATGAAAATGAGTAGCTAACAAAGTTCTACATTTTTTAGTTTTAGCAAAGTACTCACATAACGCCCAAGCAATAGCCATTCCATCATATGTACTCGTCCCCCGACCTATTTCATCTAAAATTACTAAAGATTTTTCCGTAGAATTATCAATTATATAAGCAGTTTCTAACATCTCCACCATAAAAGTGGATCTCTTTTTTATTATATCATCTCCACTACCCATCCTTGTTAAAATCCTATCCACAATACCTATAACAGCTTGTTCAGCAGGTATAAAACATCCTATATGAGCTAATAATACATTTATTGCTACAGTCTTTAAAAATGTAGATTTACCTCCCATATTCGGACCAGTTAATATTAATACATATTCATCCTTATTTAGATTGATATCATTAGCTATAAAATATTCAAAATACTTTTCATATATTGGATGTCTTAAGCCTTTGATTTTTAAAATTTTATCTTCCACTAATATTGGTCTTATATAATTATTCTCTATAGAAATATAAGCAAAATTGACAAAAATATCTAATAAAGCTATATTTTCAATTAAATCTAATAAAAACTTTTGCTTATTATTTATATAATCACTTATTTCATAAACAACTACATTTTGTATTTCATTTATCTTATCTAAGGAAGAGGCTAATTTTTCTTCAAACTCTTTCAATTCTTTGGTAGTAAATCTTTCAGCATTTGTTAAAGTTTGTTTTCTTTCAAAATAAGAAGGCACTAAATTTAAATTAGCTTTTGTTACCTCTATATAGTACCCAAAAACTTGATTATATCCTATTTTTAACGATTTTATACCTGTTTTTACCCTTAGCTCATTTTCATAAGTACTTAGCCATCTTTTACTGTTTAATAATATCTCAATATATTCATCTAAATCCTGATGAAACCCCTTATTTATAAATATTTCTATCTCATTATATTTAAAAACCTCATCTAAAATAGATTTATTTAGTAAATCCTGGATATCTTTAACTTGATTATAATTTATTATAATATTTTCAATAATTTCTTTAGCAAGCTTAGGTAAAATATTACTGCTATTTAACTCTATTAATAAATCTATTAAATTTATAATATTATTAAAAAATTTCTTTAAAATCTGAAACTCTTTAAAAGAAGCTTTATATACTAAAAATTTAGGTAAAATTCTTTCAATATCTGTTAAATCTTTCAAATTCTCCCTTATAGAAATAATATATCCACTGTTTTTTACAAAAAACTCAACTACATCCATTCTTTGTTCTATTTTTTCTAAATTTTTTAATGGTTTTAAAATAAAGAGTTTTAAATTTCTTGATCCAAAATTAGTTAAAGTTTTATCTATAATATTTAACAAACAAGGATTAGTATTAAACAAATCCAAATTTTTTATAGTGTTTTCATCTATTAAAAATGAATCACTCTCTATATAACTATAGACCTTAAACTTATAACTATTTATCATTGAGTAATTTAAAAACTTTATTAATAATTTAAAAGCTGAAATAGCTTCATTTTTTTCCAAAGTATATAAAGATAATTCATCAAATAAATATTTCTCTACTTCAATAGAAATAGTATCATTTACATTTAACGAATTAAATGCAATATTATTTATTTTAAATATCTCATTTAATTTTTCCAAATATTTACTTTCTATTCTATTAGAAATTAAGACTTCTGAAGGTTTTATAGAATCAATTAAGTTAATTAAATCTTTAAAATTAGATTTAGAAACAAAAATTTTTAAAGCACTTACATCCGAAAATAAAAAAACAAAAGAATCTTTTATATAATCTATTACCATTAAAAAATTATAAGCATTATTTTCTAAGTATTCATTTTGGATAATAGTACCTGGAGTTATAACTTGTATAACATCTCTTTTAACCACTTGACCTTTAGCATCCTTAGGATCCTCTAATTGCTCAGCTATTGCTACTTTATACCCCGCTTTTATAAGATTTTTTATATAATTATCTACTGAATGAAAAGGTACACCTGCTAATGGAATAGAATAACCGTCAGGTAACGTCTTTTTAGTAAGGATAACATTATTTATATTAGCAAATATTTTAGCATCCTCAAAATAAGTTTCATAAAAATCCCCCACTCTAAATAATAATATACAATCTCTATATTTATTTTTTATGGTTATGTACTGTTTAAAAAGTGGAGTTAAAGAAGAAATCCTTATTTGATTATAATCTTGTATAACTTTCTCTTTCATATAATTCTTATTATTTCCTTAGATCTTTCTTATATTAAATTCATTTTTTAATCACTATTTACCTTCCTAAATTAATATAAAAAACAAAAATAAAAAAATAAACAAAAAATTTATCTTTAACGAATTAATAAAAATTAATAAAAATTCAAAAAAAATAAAAAAAGTAAAAAAAATCAAAAAATTAAACTAATTCTGGATCATTTTCATTAGTTATTTCTTTATAAACTAAAGAATATATATTATTTGAAAAATTATCTTGAATTTTATCTAATAGAAATCCATCTGCTATTAATTTAACAGCTTCTTCAGTAGATAATCCCTTAGAAGTTAAATAATATATACTATCTTGATCTATGTAACTAACAACAGCTCCATGAGTACAAACTACCTCTTGATTAAGTATCTCCAATTCAGGAATTGTATTAATCTTAGCTTTATTAGATAATAATAAATTCCTACTATTTTGATAAGCAACAGAATAAGGAGCATCCTTTTCTATCCTTAACATACCAGTATATATACTTTTACTTCTTCCATTAACAATTGACCTATAAACACTTAAACTTTTTGAATTAGGTTTTATATGAATATTCTCAGTTCTATAATCCACATGATCTAAATTATCAGTTTTAGTTAGTATATAAACAATATAATTAGATTCCTTACCATCTATTAATGTTCTTATATGAGTTTTCTCATATTTAGGATTGAAAGTTAAAAATAATTGCCTTAAATCAGTATTATCAGTTAAATAAACATAATAAAATGAATGATAATAAGCATTATTTGCGGTATGTTTTGTATATAATTTAACTTTTGCCTGATTATATATAAAAATTTCATTAACCTCATTAACTTTAATTGTACTATTATTATTCAAATTATTATTAATAATTAATTCACAATCTGAATATATTTTAATAATATTTCTAACTACATTAAAACTACCTGAATAATTAAAATCAAGTTCCCATATTCCTTTATCTTTGATCTCAATATTGTATCCATCTTGAAAATTTAATAAATTAAATAAAGTAATTTTTTCAGGATATTTTAGAATTAAACTATCAATAAAATCACTATCATTAACTTTTTCTAATTTTTTATAATTTGAAGATAAATTAGTTCTAAAAATTAAATTAGTATTTATATTTTGATCAAAAAATAAATCATAATCAGAATATCTCCAAGTATGTTGAGTTTTTAAAGGAGATGGGTAATTTTTATATAACTCTCTTAATTCCATATACTTTCACTCCTTAAATTTTAAATTTATTTAAATTTATTTTTTAAAACTAAATTAAAATTATCCTACACTGCCCTCCATTTCTAAAGCTATTAATCTATTCATCTCAACAGCATATTCCATAGGCAATTCCTTTATAAACTCTTCAATAAATCCATGTACAATTAAAGTTTTAGCTTCTTCTGGTGTTAATCCTTTAGAAGTTAAGTAATACAATTGCTGTTCACTTATTTTACTAACTGTGGCTTCATGGGTTATCTGAGAATTATCTGAATCTACTTCAATAACAGGATAAGTATCAGTTCTACTTTCATAATCTAATAACAAAGCATCACATTGTACATTAACTTTTGAATTGACAGCTTCCTTATAAGCTTTAACTAATCCTCTATAACTAGCTCTACCACTACCAACAGATATAGATTTAGAAGTAACAGTAGCACTAGTATTAGGAGCAGCTAATATAATTTTAGAGCCTGCATCCTGATGCTGCCCACTCTTAGCAAAAGCTACAGATAAAATCTTACCTCTAGAACCTTCTCCCAATAAATATATAGCAGGATACTTCATTGTTAATTTACTACCAATATTAGCATCCACCCACTCTACTGTAGCATTCTCGTAAGCTACTGCCCTCTTTGTTACTAAATTAAATACATCTATCGACCAATTCTGAATAGTAGTATATCTCACCTTAGAATTAGGTAAAGCAATAATTTCAACTACTGCTGTATGTAAAGATTGAGTACTATATATAGGAGCAGTACAACCTTCTATATAATGTACTTCAGCACCCTCCTCCACTATTATTAAAGTCCTTTCAAATTGCCCCATATTCTTCGCATTTATTCTAAAATAAGCTTGTAATGGAATTTCTACTTTAACCCCCTTAGGAACATAAACAAATGATCCTCCAGACCATACAGCACTATTTAAAGCTGCAAATTTATTATCCGTTGGAGGAACAACTGTCCCAAAATATTTCCTAACTATATCAGGATACTGCTTAACTGCAGAATCCATATCAGTAAATATAACACCTTTCTGTTCTAAATCTTTTCTAATAGAATGATAAACTACTTCAGATTCATATTGAGCAGTTACTCCTGCTAAAAATTTTCTTTCAGCTTCTGGAATCCCTAGTCTCTCAAAAGTTTTCTTTATATATTCTGGTACTTCATCCCAAGATGTCTTTTGCTCATCAGTAGGCCTTATATAATAATAAATATCATCAAAATTTATGCTATTTAATAATTCAGTATTTCCCCAAGTAGGCATTGGCTTACTTACAAATATTCTATAAGCATTTAACCTAAATTCAGTCATCCAATCAGGTTCATTTTTTATCTTACTAATTAAATAAACCTTTTCTTCATTTAATCCCTTATCCAACTTTTTTACATATATTTCAGGATCTTTAAAATCATACTTATATTCTAAAGCAATCTGCCTTATTTCCGAATAATCTTGATTTCTTTCTTCCATCAAAATCACCTCTTTTTATTAAAAAATTGAATTATTTACTAAGTATTATTTAAAGCTAATTCTTCTATCCAAGCATATCCCTTTTCATCTATGTCTTTAGCTAAAGAGCTATCACCAGTTAAAACTATCTTTCCATTTAACATTACATGAACCTTATTAGGTACTAAATATTGTAATAATCTTGAGTAATGAGTTATAAAAATAATAGAAGAATCTGGCTTAGATTCAACATATTCATAAACATATTTAACAACACTTTTAAGCCCATCAATATCAAGTCCTGAATCTATTTCATCAAGTATAGCTAACTTAGGTTTATATAATAAAACTTGTAATGCTTCAATTCTTTTACGTTCTCCACCAGAAAATCCTTCATTTAAATATCTCCTCATTGAATCCTCAGGAATCGCAAATTTCTTAAGTAAATCTATAATAGTAGACCTTATCTTAGGATAAGGTATATCTTCACTAAAATACTTTTTAGTAGTATATCTAAAGAAGTTAGCTAAAGTAACTCCAGGAATTTCAATGGGATTTTGAAAAGCTAAATATATCCCTTTTAATGCTCTATCAGTAGTAGATAATTCATTAATTAATTCATTATCAAAAAATATTTCACCTTCAGTAATTTCATAATCAGGATTCCCCATAATTACATGTCCTAAAGTAGATTTACCACTACCGTTTCTCCCCATTATACAATGAATCTCTCCTTTATTAACTTCTAAGTTAACCCCATTTAATATTTCCTTATTTAGCTCTTTTACTTTTACTTTTAAGTTATTTATTTTTAACATTTTAGTATAATTTACGCCTTTTAAGCGTAACTGGTATTTTTATTCCGCTTCCAGCTAGCGGGAATTTTTATTTTTTAAAACATCTTATAAAAAATACAATCATAATTTTAAAACTTAACTTTAATCCCTTATATACAGACTAACTAAATAAAATTTCTTCTATACATTTATTTTATTTTTTAGCTGCACTATTATTGATTTCTTCCATATTTGTAGAAATTAATTAAAATTATTTTAATTTTAAAAGTAATTTAAAATTATTTTCTTTTCAATTTCCTCTTTATTATAGAATTATATTTTTTTGACAAAAAATCCTCTTTTAAAAGAAAAAATAAATTATTAATTAAAAATTAACAAAAAATAAATCAGATAAACTAATATTTTCTTTTTCTAATAACAACGATACTTTATCATCATCTATGATTAATTTTCTTAAAACTAAATAAAAGAAATATATTAGCTTTTGCCCTACATCATCTAATATTATCTCTATTTTCTCAATTATTTTAATAGATTCTTCTTTATAATTTTCCACCTGAGTAATTTTATATAAATAATAATTTATATAAGCTATTAAGCCTAAAATAATTGCTTGACTATCTATCTCTTCTTGATTAGCTAATAAATCCTCCAATTCAGTTAATTTAACCTTTATATTTTCATTATCATTATCTTCTTGATACTTTTTCAATACCAAAAAACTATCAATTATATATATTTTTAAAATATTTTCTTTCTTAAATAAAAAGGAATTATCGTTTAAGGTAATATAATTTATCAAAAATAAAACATTTAAAGGTAAATAAAGTGTATTTATATATATAATACTTAATATTTTGAGAAACTCTTGAAAATTAGGTATTTTTTCATTTATAACTTTCCTAAATATTTCATTAAATAACAAACTTAAATCTAGTAGATCATTTTTATTGTCATAAAAAGATAAATAAGCTAATAAAAGTAGCAATTGCTTTTGTTTCTCTGTATCATTAATAAATTCAATTAACTTACTAACTTCATTTTTAATTGCATTATATATTTCATTTATTTCATTATTACCATTAACTGACTTAATAAAATTAAGAATAAAATTCTCAAAATCTTTAATATTAGAAATTAATTTAAATAATTCTTCAAAATTACCTTGATTTATTAAATAAATTAAAGTATCTATATATTCCTCATCCTTTAGTTCCATTTCATTACTATTAACTAAAATTATTAATAATTCCTTAGGTAATTTAGATTTTAAAGCAGGATTTTCATTTATAAAATAAAGAATAAAATCAGTTTCATTTATAGTTTCTTTAAACAAATCTATTATAATATCATCTATTTGATCCTTTTCATTCTTAAACTTATTAATAAGTTTGCTATAAAATTCATTAAAAGTAAAATATAATTTCTCATCTATTAGCAACCTAAAATACTCTTTAATATTATTTTTTATATTTTCAAATTCATTTTCTAATAAAATTTCAAATAGATAAGTATAAGTATTTTTAGTATTTAAAGAATAATTTATATAAGAAGCTATTTTATAATAATTTAATTCTTCAAGAATCTTTATTAATTTTTGTTTTATTTTGGTTAATTTTAGGAATTCAGTAATATTTAGTATCCTAGTGATCCAAAAAGCTAATTTTAATCTATCCTTACTTAACTCATATATATTATCTATCATTTTCAGCATAGTAAATACAACTAAATCACTTTTATGTAAATTCTTTATTATTTCAGTAATAGCATTTTCAAATATTTCTACTTCTATATTAACATTTGTTTTATCAGTAGTTTCAATTTTAATTTCAATTTCTTGAATTTTATCTGAGACTTTATCTTCTATCAATTTTTCTGCTATCTTTTGCTCTGTTAACTTCTGTTGAATATTTATAGTAGAAGTAGAAGAAAGTATATCCAATTGTTCTAAAGTATTCTCTAAATTACCTTCTATCTTACCAATCTCCTGTTTAGTTAATTGTTTTGATAACGTAGTTTCTTCAGGTTGTTTTATTAAATCTTTAGATTCTTTTGTTTTTTCTAATTTTAAGATAGGCTTTGATTCTAAGATAGTTTTATCAGAATCCTTTAATAATGGCCGTTTAAGTTGATTTTCTGAAATATTTTGATCTCCTTTAGGTAAAAATCCCTTCCTTACCCCTTGATCTAATTCTTTCTTTTGATCAAACTCTTTTATTAATAATTTTTTCTCTCCAGCTTTAGGTTCACCAATATCCTTTTTTATATATACGCCAGTACTTCTTCTTTTTAAAGAAGTAAATGTCTCTCTATTTTCTAAAAATCCTTCAGTATCTTTTAATTTTTGTTCACTTTTATTTTCTATTAAATTATCAGTTAACTGAGAATTATCAATATTTTTTTTGTCTTTTTCAAAATCTAATTTGTCCCCTTCAATTT